>NZ_JBEPOQ010000012.1:0-112712 GCF_040546915.1 Cellulosimicrobium sp. 4261 | reverse complement strand
CCTCGACCTGATCACTGAGGTCCGGCAATCAGAGCGATCGCGAGGTCACTTGCTCTGTCGCTCCATGGCCCTCATTAGGAGACACGCCCTAGGGCTCGTCCTGGTCCGGTGAGAGGTCGGGCAGGAGCACGTCCACCTCGGTCCCGACCCCCGGTTCGCTGGCGATGGACAGGCTCCCCCCGTGCGCGTCGACGATCGTCTGCACGAGCGACAGGCCGAGACCGACGCCCCGGACCCGCCGACGGACGGTCTCCCGGGTCCGGTAGAAGCGCTCGGTCAGGCGCGCGAGCTCATCCGCCGGGATGCCGGTGCCGTGGTCGACGACCCGGACGCGGACGCACCGGGCGGCATCCTGCGCGGGCTCGGCGGTGACGCTCACCCGCACCTGGCCGCCCCGCGTGCTGTGCTTCACGGCGTTCGTGAGCAGGTTCTCGACCACCTGGCCCAGCCGCTGCGCGTCGGAGAGCAGGCGGACCTCGGCGTCCCCGTCCTCGACGATCGCGACCCCGGCACGGGCCGCGACCGGTGCGGTGGACGCCACGGCCTCCCGGACCACCTCCACCACGTCCAGCTCCATCGGTACCAGGGCGAACGTCCCGGAGACCACCTGGGCGCTGGTGAGCAGGTCCTCCACCAGGGCCTGGAGCTGGTGCGCGTTGCGCTCCACGACCTGGAGATAGCGCTGCTGCTCGTCGTCCAGGCTCTCGGGCCGCATCCGGAGCAGGTCGACGTACCCGAGGATCGAGGCGAGCGGCGTGCGCAGCTCGTGGCTGACGAGGCCGATGAACGCGTCCTGCTCCTGCTCGTCCTCGTGGCGGCGCGTCACGTCGGTCGCCACGAACAGGTAGCCCGGCGGGAGCTCCGGCGCCGGCCCCGAGAGGGCGGGCCTGCGGGTCACGACCACCTCGAGCCGACGACTCGTACCGTCCGGCAGGGTGTGGTCGCGCTCGTGCACCTCGGTGCCGCCGTGCGCGGCGGCCCCGACGATCTCCGCGAGCGCCGACGGCGTGCCCCCCTCCTGGTCGCCCGCCTCGCCCGCCGCGGCCGATCCTCCGCCGAGGAGGCGGACGACGTCCGTCCCCACGAGCGTGCTCGCCGCCGTCCCGAGGAGACGTTCGGCGCCGGTGTTGGCGGAGACCACCGTGCCCGCGTCGTCGGTGGCCAGGAAGGCCTGCTCGGTAGCGGCGGCGAGGATGCTCGCGAGCGTGTCCCGCGAGTCGCGCAGACGTCGTGACGACGCGTCGAGGGCGTCGCGGGCGGCGGCCAGCTGGACGGCCTGGCCGCGCGCGAGCGTCACCATGCCGTGGATGCCGAGCGCGAGCGTCGCGAGGATCGAGAAGGTGACGACCGCGTGCAGGACGGGCTGGATCCGGCCGGTGTCCACGACGACCGGCACGAGGAGGACCAGACCCGCGCCCGCGAGCCCGACCGCGGGACCGGCCGAGCCCGGACGGAGCGCCAGGCTCGCGAGGGGGAGGACGAGGAGGATGTCGAGGGTCACCGCCTGGAGGCCCGCCCCGACGTCGAGCAGGCCGATCGCGAGCATCTGCGCGAGCGAGCAGGCGAAGCGCCATGAGACGGGCCACGTGTCCCACCGGCCGAGCGCGGCGACCACGAGGACGCCGACGGAGAGCACGACCGCCGCGACCAGCAGACCCGGACGGGCGGGCTCCACCATCCACCACAGCGAGGCCGCGGCGACCACCACGGAGAGCGTGATGGGCACCTGGCGCAGCGCGACGGCGTCCTCGTCCGCCCAGCCCAGGCGGAGGACCGGGTACCTCTCACCGAGCTCGGTCGGTCTGCTCACCGCCCGCCGGAGCCGTGCCCGGCGTCCGCCCCCTGCCCGTCGACCGCGGGAGCCGCCTGGACGACCTCCCCGCGGACGAGGGTCTCGCTGGCCCGGACCGTCTCCAACGGCTCGGCGTCGCGGGCGGGGCTGAACCTGGCCCAGTACCGCGCGGTCGCACGCACCACGTCGGGCTGCATGTACTCCCGGTGGCTCTGGGACGCGAAGGCGGCGAGCATGCTCAGCTTGGTGTCGACGAACCCGTCGACGTCGACGAAGCGGTTCGGCGCGAACTCGACGGTCGAGGACGGGCTCTGGAAGCACCAGAGCCCCGGGACCTCCCGCGCAGCGACCTGGACCGCCTCGTGCACGGCGCGGTGGTCCTGGTGGCGGTCGTGGATCCCGTGGGTGTAGATCCGCGTCGGGCGGACCTCCCGGACGACCTCCTCGATCGCGGTGATCATCCCCGCGGCGGGGTCCAGCCGCGTGTCGGGGAAGTCGAGGTGCACGAGGCGCGCACCGACGACCGCGGCCGCGGCGGCCGCCTCCGAGCGGCGGGCCGAGGTCTCGCCGCCGACCGCACCGCCGGAGAGGACGAGCGTCACGATCTCGTCCCCGGCGGCGGCGTGCGCGGCGAGCGTGGCACCCACCCCGATCTCGACGTCGTCCGGGTGCGCTCCGACGGCGAGCACCCGCTGCCGGGAGGAGGTGCGGGCCGCCCGGGTCCGCTGCGCGAGCTCGGTGGCGCGGCGGACGACCTCGGCGGCTGTCACCGGCTTGACGAGGAAGTCGTCCGCCGACTCGCGCAGCGCACCGATCGCGTGGTCCACGGTCGGGTACGCGGTGACGATCATGACGCGCACCGCCGGGTCGATCGCCCGGAGCTCGGGCAGGACCTCGAGCCCGGAACGGCCGGGCAGCTGGATGTCGCTGACGAGGACGTCGTACGACTGCCGTCGCAGCGCCTCGACGGCTCCCTCGGCGGTCTCGACCGTGTCGACGTGCATGCCGCCGTGACGCTCGAGCGCGATCCTCAGGAACTCGGCGGCGTCGAGGTCGTCCTCGATCACGAGCACCTGGTACTGGGATTCGGGCACGGTCCCCCCTGACTGCGGACTCGGTCCCATCGACGGTACGCGCCCCGGGACGACACCGCTCGTCACGGTCCCGGCGTGCGCGGCACGGGCACCCCGGGGCGCGGTCAGGGACGCCCGGCGTCGCCTCCCGCGGGCTCGACGACGACGGAGCGCACCGTCGCGAGTCGCCGGACCGCGCGCTCCAGGGCCCGCGTGCGGCGGGGCGTCGCGCGGAACGACACGACGATCCGCCCGGCCCGGCCGTCGCCGTCCACCGGCCCGGTGGCGAGCGAGTCGAAGCTCACGCCGCGCGTCGAGAACACCCCGGTGAGCGCGGTGAGCGTGCCCGGCTGGTCCAGACCGTGCACGGTCGCGACCCAGTCGCGCTCCGCACCGGCCGGGGTCGGCACGCGCTCCGCGACCGTCGTCCCGGTCGTGCCCGGGACGCCAGCCGTCCCGACCTGCGTGCCCGCCGCGCCCGACGAACCCTCCGCACCCGCCGCCGCGCTCGCCGTACCGCCCGCGGGCGACCCCGCGCTCGCCGACGCCGCGCTCGCCGACACCAGGCGATCGATCCCCCCGGCCGCCTGCACGAGCCGGCGCGCTTCGTCGTCGGGCAGCTCGTCGAGCAGGACGCGCGTCCACCCGCCCGGGCCGAGCACGACCGGGACGCCGAGGACGCCGCGCGACGGCACGCCGTCGTCCGAGGGAAGCCGTCCGTCGAGCTCGCCGTCGAGCGCGACCTGCCCCGCGACGACGATCTCGCGGCCGTCGAGGATCACCTCGAGGAGGTCGACGGTCGCGCTCGCGGTGCCCGCGGGGGTCTTCGCGCCGGACTGGTGGGTCATCCAGGGTCGCGTGACGAGCCGCAGGTCGGCGGGCCAGGTGTCGATGAGCTCGAACGCGGCGCCCATGTCCTGGCTCGCGACGCGCGCGAGCTCGTCCTTCGCCGCGGCGATCTCGCCGGGCAGGGCGCCGAGCGTGCGGCCGCGGCGTAGCGCGGCGACGGCGCGGGCCCGCTCGTCGGCGTCGAGCCCGCTCACCCGGACGGTCGACCACAGCGGGACGGCGTCCTCGCCGTGCTGGCCCCCCACGAACCCGCCGACCCGGTGCCGCCGCACGCCCAGCTCGACCGCGATCTCGCGCCGGAACCGCAGCGTGTCGAGCCAGGCCCCCATGCCGAGCACACGGTGCCGCCCGAGCCGTTCCGCCATGACCGCGACCCCGAGCTCCACGGGGTTCGTCACGACGATCACGACCTCGTGGCCCGAGCCGTGCCGCGCGATCGCGTCCGCGTACTCGGCGAGCACCGCGCCGTTCGTCGCGGCGAGCACGCGCCGGTCGGGGTCGGCGCCCGTGCGGGCCGGGGGAGTGAGGCCGGCGGCGACGACGATGACGTCGGCGGTCACGTCGTCGGGCGAGTGCGCGACGTCGAGGAGCGGCGCGTGCTCGTCGTACGCGTCGACGAGGTCGGCGCGCAGCCCGTGCACGGCGCGCCCCGACGCCCCGCCTGCCCGGCCGACGAGCTGGAGCCGCGCCGTCGGCGGGAGCACCCGCCGCTCGACGATCTGCGTGCACACCTGCCGGCCGACGTCGCCCGTCGCCCCCACCACCGCTACGTCCACCCTCGCAGGCTACGACGCCCCGGAGTCAGGCGAACGCGATCCCGCCCGCGGCGGCGACCATCTCGTCGAGCACGGCGGAGACCACGGGACGGGGCTCGTGCCGGGTCGCGCGGTGGCGCGCGACGAGGCGGCGCGAGCCGAGCCCGGGCAGCCCGACGACCGTGACGCCGTCGGGCACCTCGTCCGACGCGCCACCCTCCACGGCGAGCGCCGGGAGCATCGCGACGCCGAGCCCGGCCGCGACGAGCGAGAGCGCGACGTCGAAGTCGTAGTAGTTGTGCCGCGTGCGCAGGGTCCCGCCGAGCCCGCGCGACAGCCGCCGGAGCGCACGGGCCGCGGCGGTGCCGGGCTCGGGTCCCAGCCACACGGCGTCGCGCACGTCGTCGAGACGCGTGGGCGTCGGCATGCCGGCGGGGACGACGAGCCGCCACGGCTCGTCGAGCAGGACGATCTCGCGCGTGCCGCGCGGGGCGGGGGAGTCGGCCTCGTAGTCGCGCTCGAGGAGGACGACGTCGAGCTCGCCCGCGCGCAGGAGGCGCAGGGCCTCGGTGGGCTCGCGCTCCTGCACGTCGAGCTCGATCCCGGGGGCGGTCTCGGCGAGCCGCCCGGCGACGGGCGCGACGACGGCGCGGATCGCCGTCTGGAAGGAGCCGACGGCGACGCGCCCGCTCACCTCGTCGCCGAGCGCGGCGAGCGCCTTGCGGGCCTCGACGAGCTCGGTCTCGATGCGCTCGGCGGTCTCGGCGAGCACGCGACCGGCGGGCGTGAGGGTCACGCCGCGCGGTCCGCGGTCGAGCACGACGACCCCCTCCTCGGCCTCGAGCCGCTGGATCTGCTGCGAGACCGCGGACGGGGTGACGTGCAGGAGATCCGCTGCCGCGAGGATGCCTCCACCACGGTGCACGGCAAGGAGGAAACCAAGTCTGCGTGGGTCCGTCGCCATGTAGAGATGCTAAACACCCGGTGCAGAATCCTTCGATTGTGCTGAACCGCGGAAGGCCTCACACTTGTCGTGGCGCCGGTCGGTTACCTCCTCCTCCTTACGGGTCGGCGCCCGAGCTTCGCACCACCCGCGCCACCAGCCATCGGCCCGGAGCGCACAGCCACCGCAGCGTCGCGGTACCCCCCTCCACCCCTTCTTCGTCACCGGAGTACCGCTGTGCCTGTCACCCTCGACGCGATCGTCATGTTCCTCGGCTGGATCGGTGCCGCCGCCGGCGTCGTCGCCTACGCGATGGTCAGCCGTGGCCGCTGGGCGCCGTCGTCCGCCCCGTTCCAGCTCACCAACCTCACCGCCGCGGGCCTCATGGGCATGGTCGCCGCGGCCAACGGCGTGTGGCCGTCCGTCGCCGCGAACCTCGTGTGGGTGCTCATCGGCGCCCAGGCGATCGTCGTCATCGTGCGGGCGCGGCGTGCGCGCCGTCGCGCGCTCGACGAGGCCGCCGCCCTCACCGCGTCCGCCCCTGCGGCGGTCGCCGTGCGCGCCGACGGCGAGCCCGCGCCCCAGGAGGTCGGGCTCGCCGCCTGACGGCCGCCCGCCCCCGCCCGGCACGGCTGCCCGACCCCGCTCGGCGCGGCCGCCCGACCCTGCTCAGCGCGGAGCGCCGGGCGCCGGCTCCAGGACGACGTCCACCACGACCGCACGGTGGTCGGACAGCCCCGTGTCGACGGCCGTCGCGGGCCCGAGGGCCCGGACGGTCGGGCCGCCGGGCAGGCCGTCGGCGAGCACGTGGTCGATCTGCCGCACGGGCCGGTCGACGGGGTGCGTGAGCACGTCGGCGAGCGAGGTGAACCCGGTGATCTCCGCGGGCTCCGGCGCGCGCAGGTTGAGGTCGCCCAGCAGCACGAGCGGGCGCGGGAGCGGCGCGCAGGCTCCCGTGAAGGCCCGGAGCTGGTCCGCGGTGAACTCGGGGCGCGACGTCGTGTGCGCGGTCACGACGGTGAGCGGCCCCCACGGCGTGCGGACGGCCGCGGCGAGCGCGGCGCGCGGCTCGTCGGGCACCACCCGGAAGGGCAGCAGGCGCGCGGCCCCCGTCGCGGTCCCCGGCCGGCGCCGCCGCACGCGCGACCGCCACGGCATCCGGTCGAGCTCGAGGCGCGACCACCGCTCGACGGAGAACCTGCTGACGAGACCGATCCCGTAGGACGCGACGCCCGGGACGCGCCGCACGCCCGACCCCGGCCGCCCCGCGCGCACCCACGCACCGGAGACGCCACGGAGCGTGGGGGACAGGTGCCGGTGCTCGGCGCTCAGCGCCTCCGCCGCGACGGCGACGAGGTCGGCGCGGTGCGAGCGGGGCGAGTCGCGCTCGACCTCCTGGAGGGCGAGCACGTCGGCGTCGAGATACGCGACGGCGCGCGCGAACCGCTCGACGTCGACCGTCCCGTCGAGCGCGGCGCCGTGCAGCGTGTTGAAGGTCGCGAGGCGCAGGGCGCCGTCCGGGCGCGGGGGCAGCGGTCCGTCGTTCAGGTCACGGGAGTCGTGGGGCACCGGACGATCCTCGCGCGGGCCGCGGACCGTCGCGACCAGGGCGGGGTCCCCGGGCGCGGGGGACGTCGTCGGGCCGCGCGCCGCCCGGGCCGCGTCAGAGGGTGCGGCGCCAGGCGGCGATGCGCTCGACCGCTTCGGCGACCGTGCTCGGGGCCGCGGCGAACGACAGCCGGACCCAGTCCCCGCCGCGGACGCCGTCGAAGTCGGTGCCGGGGGTGAGCGCGACGCCCGCCTCGGCGAGCAGGCGCGCGCACCACGTCACGGAGTCCAGGCCGTCCCCGGAGACGTCGGCGTAGACGTAGAACGCGCCGTCGGCGGGCGCGACGCGCGACCACCCGAGGTCGTCGAGCCGGGAGAGCACGAGCTCGCGCGACGCCGCGTACCGCGCGACGTTCTCGGCCGCGGCGGCGTACCCCTCGGGGGAGAACGCGGCGACGCCCGCGTGCTGCGCGAGCGCGGGCGGTGACAGCGCGACGTTCCCGGCGAGGGCGTCGACCGGCCCCACGAGCTCGTCGGGCAGCACGAGCCACCCGAGGCGCCACCCCGTCATCGCCCAGTACTTCGAGAACGAGTTGACGACGACGGCGCCGTCGGGCACGTACCGCGCCGCCGTCGGCAGCGCGGCGGCCGGGCCGTCCGCGCCGTCCCCGTAGACGATGCCGTGGTAGATCTCGTCGCTCACGAGGCGCACCTCGTGGTCGGTGCACCACGCCGCGACGGCGTCGAGCTCGGCGGGCAGGATCATCGTCCCCGTCGGGTTCGCGGGGCTCGCGACGACGAGCCCGTCGAGGCCGCCGTCGTAGTACGCCTCCATGAGCTGCGACACCGTGGGCTGGTAGCGCGTCTCCGGGCCGCAGTCGAGCTCGACGACCTCGCAGCCCAGCGCGCGCAGGATGTTCTTGTACGCGGGGTAGCCGGGGCGTGCGAGCGCGACGCGGTCGCCGACGTCGAAGGCCGCGAGGAACGCGAGGAGGAACCCGCCGGACGACCCGGTCGTCACCGCGACGCGCGCCGGGTCGATCTCGACGCCGTACCAGCGGTCGTAGTGCTCGGCGATCGCGCGCCGCAGCGTGGGCACCCCGAGCGACTCGGTGTAGCCGAGGTCGCCGTGCTCGAGCAGCTCGATCGCACGCCGCCGCACGACGTCCGACGCCCCGGTCGACGGCTCGCCCGCGCAGAGGTTGAGCACGGACGCGCCCGCGTCGCGCAGCCGGTTCGCCTCGGCGAGGACCTCCATCACCGCGAACGGCGGCACGTGGGAGCGGCGTGAGACCTTCATCGACCCGGGCATGAGCCCATCATGCCCGGGTCATCCGTTCGGCGGACGTCGGCCGGCCGCGCACCGGGGTGTCGGTCGTCCGGCCGACGCGCCGTGCCCGACGCCCGGGGTCGGATGGGGCCATGACGACCGACGACGCCTGGCGCGACGGCCCCGAGGACCGGGAGGACGACGACCGCGGCGACCACGGTGACCGACGGGACGGCGCCGCGACCTTCCGCCCCGTCCGCGGGTGGGCGGTGCTGTGGCGCAGCGCGTTCGGGCTCCGGCACGGCGGCCACGAGTTCGTCGTGGCCGTGGACTTCCTCGACTGGGACGAGCGCATCCGGCTGTACCGGGACGGTCGGCTCGTCGACGAGCAGCGCTCGCGCGCCCGGTTCGACCTCGGGGGCGCGACGCTGGAGGCGAGGATGGGCACCTACGGGATGCGGTACGTGCGCGTCGTGGACGCGGTCGGCACCGTGCACGACGTCCCCCCGCTGCCCGGGACCGCCGAGGCCTGGCGCGACCGCATGGACCGCGAGCGCCCGACGGCGAGCCGCGCCGTGGGCGTGACGGCGTGGGTCGTGCTCGCGGTCGCGCTCGTCACGCAGGTGCCGCAGCTGCTCGCGCTGGCTTCGGAGATCACGGGGTGGACGCCGCCCTTCGTCCCGGACCTCCCGAGCCCGGTGAACACGATCCTCACCGTGGGCGGCGTGCTCGCCGCGCTCGACCGGGCCCTGCGCCGCCGGTATCACCCGCTCCTCGACGGCTGATCCCCCGCTCGTCCTGCGGGGCGGCGGCTGCCTACGCTGGCGGGGACGACGAGGGAGGTGCTCGTGTTCCGACGACGTTCCCGGACCCCGGACGACCCGGTCCGGCGTGCCGCGCAGTACCGGGTCGACCGGGAGGCGGCACGCGAGGCCGCGCAGCAGGAGGCGTCCGACGACGAGCCCGCGATCCCTGACCCGGCGCGCGCACCGGGCGGGTCGCGCACGACGGACGAGCCGGCCGGGGCGCGCGACGACGACCTCCCGGCCGTAGGTCCGCGTCGCGTACGACCCGAGGACCGGGCGATGTACGTCGACACGGTGATCGACCAGGCTGTCCGGCGCGGCGAGTTCGACGACCTCCCGCTCGCGGGCAAGCCGATCCCCGGGCTCACGGGGACGCACGACCCGGATTGGTGGCTCAAGGCCGTGATCGAGCGCGAGCAGCTCACCGGGCTCGGGCCCCCGGCCATGCTCCTCAAGCGCGAGGACCGCGAGCTCGACGACCGCCTCGACCGGGAGCTCGACGAGCGGGCGGTCCGCGAGATCCTCGCGGACTTCAACGCGCGCGTCGTCGACGCCCGCCGCCAGCTGCTCGGCGGGCCGCCCGTCGTGACGCCGACGCGCGACGTCGAGCACGAGGTCGCGCGCTGGCGCGCCCGCCGCACCGCCCGCTGACCACCGGGCGGGCGGCCGTCGTCGGGCCCGCCTAGGGTCGGCGGCATGGCCGACTGGCAGCCCGACGTCCTGGGCGACGACTACGAGCAGCTCATGCTCCCGCTCGCGCCCGACGAGGAGGGCGACGTCGTCGCGACGCTCGTGCGGCGCCGACGCCCGGGCCCCGACCCGTACCTCGACGTGCTGTACGTGCACGGCTGGTCCGACTACTTCTTCCAGACCGGGCTCGCCGACTTCTGGGAGGCGCACGGCGCGCGGTTCCACGCGCTCGACCTGCGCAAGTACGGCCGCAGCCTGCGGCCCGGCCAGACGCCCGGGTACGTCGCCGACCTCGCCACGTACGACGAGGACATCGAGGCCGCGCTCGGGGCGATGGGCCACCGGGGCGACGGGCGCTCCTCGCGCGAGGTCGTGCTCATGGGTCACTCGACCGGCGGCCTCACGCTGAGCCTGTGGCTCGCGCGCCACCCGGGGCGCGCGGCGGCGCTCGTCCTCAACAGCCCGTGGCTGGAGTTCCAGACGCGCGAGGTCGGCCGCCTCCTGCTCGAGCCCGTGATCGGCGCACGCGCCCGGCTCACGCCCACGCGCCCGCTCCCGAACGTCGACCTCGGCTTCTACACGCGCTCCGTGAGCAAGGAGTTCGACGGCGAGTGGTCCTACGACCTCGCGTGGCGTCCCCAGCACGGCTTCCGGACGACGCCCGCGTGGCTGTCCGCCGTCTTCCGCGGGCAGCAGACCGTCGCGCGCGGCCTCGGGATCGGCGCGCCGGTGCTCGTCCTGCTCTCGGCCCGGAGCACGCTGCTGCCGCGGTGGACGCCGGAGATGATGCACACCGACACGGCGATCGACGTGGACGGCGTCGCGCAGCGCTCGGTCCAGCTCGGCGACCTCGTCACGGTCGCGCGCCTCGACGGCGCCCTGCACGACGTCGTCCTCTCCTCCCGGCCGGTGCGCGCGCTCGCGTACGGGCGCATCGCGCAGTGGGTCGGCGCGTACCTGCCGCGCCCGGCCCCCGTCACGCCCCCCGTGCCCGACGCCGTCGCCCCCTCTCCCCGCGTCGCGCCGCGCGCGACGGGGGGCGTGGCGCGCGCGCTCGGCCGGCTCGGTGCCGGGGTGCGGCGCGCCGGACGGTCCGTCGCGCGGTCCGTGGGGACCGCCGTCGGGACGTTGCGCGGGCGGACGCGCCGCCGGTGACGCTCAACGACACCCGATGACACCTCCCCTCGCCGACCGCACGACACCCAGGAGAGACGCATGACGCTGCCCCCCGCCCCGTTCACGACCCCCGGCGGCACAGTTCCCGCCGAGCGCCCCGCCCGTCGTCGACCGCGGTGGCTGGTCCCGCTCGTCGTCGTGCTCGCGCTGGTCCTCGTCGCCGCGGTCGCGCTGGTCGCCTCCCTCGTGCTGGGACCCGACCGCCAGCGCCGGGCGAACATCGCTGCCGTGTCGACGGCGTTCGACGAGTGCGACCTCGGTGGCTCGGGCGCGACCGTCGACCGCGAGAACGGCTCCGTCAGCTTCGGCGCGGTGGGATCGTCGTTCGGCCCCTCCTGGGGCCACGTCGAGTGCCTCACCGACGCGCTGGGGATGCCCGAGGGATACCTCACGGAGCTGCAGGAGCCCGGGGAGAGCGTCGACACGGAGGAGTACCGGTGGGACACCTACATGGTGCTGCGGCTGCGGAGCGGGACCGAGACCCGCGTCTCCGTCTACCACGACTGGTGGGCGCCGGCGTACGAGCGCTGACCTGATCCACCGACCCCGGGAAGCGGCGCGGACCGCGGGCCGCGCGCGGACCGGTCCCCCCGCAGGGGGACGGCGCCGGGGCCGGCGTCGCACCGTCGGGGGATCCCCCGGACGACGCGGCGGCGCTACCGTCGGCGACGTCGTGCGTGGCGTCGTCAGCTGAAGGAGCGGTTCGAGTGTTTCGCGAGGTCCCCGTCCTCCCCGTCGTGATCCCGCTGGGAGCGGTGGTCCTCGCGCTCCTGCTGTGGCGCCTGCACCGGACCGGCCGGCTGACCGTGCCCCGCGCCGCCGTCGCGCTCGCGCTCGCCGTCTACGCGGCCGGGGTCGTGGCGAACACGGTGTTCCCGATCTTCCTCGACAAGCCGGTGACCAGCGCCCCGTGGGACGCCCACCTGGTCCTCGTGCCTCTCGTGGACTACGAGGTCGCCGACGCGCTGACGAACGTCCTCGTGTTCGTGCCGCTGGGCATGCTCGTGCCGCTCCTCCTGACGCGGACGTCGTGGTGGCGCGTCGTCCTCGCGGCGGCGGCCTTCAGCCTCGCGATCGAGGTCACCCAGTACGTCACCGCGCACCTGCTGGGTGGGGGCCACATCGCGGACGCCAGCGACCTGCTCTTCAACGTCGTGGGCGGCGTGCTCGGCCTCGCGCTGTTCACCGTGCTGTCCCGCGTCCCCGCGCTCGACGCGTTCTTCGACCGCTTCCGCTGGTCCGCGGCGCCGCGGCCGGGCGGGTCGCGCGGGTCGCGCCTCGACGGGACCGAAGCCGGTCGCGCGCGCTCAGCCGTCGAGCGCTGAGCGCACGAGGTCGACGATCCCGTCGGCCGCGGCCTCGACCTCGGCGAGGCAGTCCTCGAAGTCCTGCTGCCCGCCGTACCAGGGGTCGGCGATGTCGAGCACGTGCTCGGACCCGCCCGGCTCGACGCGCGGCGCGGCCGGGTCGAACGAGCGGTACAGGCGCACCGGCGCCGACGCGTCGAGCCGCCGCAGCGCCCGCGCGTGCTGGGCGGTCATCGCGAGCACGAGGTCGCGGGCGGCGAGGTCGCCCGCGCGCACCTGCCGCGCCCGGTGCGTCCCGTCGACGACGTACCCGTGCTCGGCCAGGACGGCGCGCGCCCGGCGGTCGATCGGGTTCCCCCGCTCCTCGTCGCTGATCCCGGTCGAGTCCACGACGACGCGGTCGTTGAGCCCGGCCGCCTCGAAGCGGTCGCGCAGCACCACCTCGGCCATGGGGGAGCGGCAGATGTTGCCGGTGCAGACGGTCATGACGCGGTAGGGCCCGGGGCGGGTCTCGGCACTGGACATGGCCCCATTCTGCGCGAGTCGTGACCTTTCCTCCCGTCCGGGTCGGGCGTCCTGCGTGTCCTGACGCCCCGCCCGGACCGTCGTCGGGCGGCCGGTGACCTGGGCGCCTACCGTGAGGAGATGATGATCGGGGCGGGGTCGGGGCGGGTCGCCGTGACGGGCGCGAGCGGGCTCCTGGGGTCGAAGCTCGCGTTCCGGCTCGCCGCCGAGGGTGCGCCGCAGCGCCTGGTGGTGCGCGACGCCGCCCGCGCGCCCAGCCTGGGCGACGACCCGTTGCCCGAGTCGGACGTCGCCGTCGTCTCCGGGTACACGGACACGCGGGGCATGGTCGAGGCGTTCACGGGGGTGGACACGGTGCTGCTCGTGTCCGCGCGCGAGGACGTCGACCGCGTCGCGCAGCACCGCGCGGCCGTGGACGCGGCCGTCGCGGCGGGCGTCCACCGCATCGTCTACGTGTCGTTCGTGGGCGCCGCCCCGGACGCCGTGTTCACGTTCGCGCGCGACCACTGGCGCACCGAGGAGTACATCCGCGCCACCGGCGTGCGGCACACGTTCCTGCGCGACAACCTCTACCACCGCGGGCTCGCGCTCATGGTGGGCGACGACGGCGTGATCCGCGGCCCCGCGGGCGACGGGCGCGTCGCGTCGGTGTCGCACGACGACATCGCCGACGTCGCGACCGTCGTGCTGCTCGACGCCGACGCGCACCGTCACGACGGCGTCACCTACGACGTCACGGGCCCCGAGGCGCTCACGCTCGCCGAGGTCGCGGCCGAGCTGTCGTCGGCCACCGGGCGCGAGATCACGTACCACCCGGAGACCGTCGACGAGGCGTACGCCTCACGCGACCGGTACGGGGCGCCGCGGTTCGAGGTGGACGGGTGGGTGTCGTCGTACACGGCGATCGCCGCGGGCGAGCTCGCGCACGTGAGCGACACCGTCCCGCGGCTCGTCGAGCGGCCCGCCCAGTCGTTCGCCGCGTGGCTCGACGACTACCCCGAGGAGTGGGCGCACCTGCGTCCCGCCTGACGCCCGTCCTGCGCACGAGATCGGCCCACGCGTCCGACGTCGACCCTCGGAGGGCCGACCGGGCGACCGGCAGGTCGATCTCGGCGGTTCCACGCCGTGGGCGAAAACCCCTGGCGTGGCCGCGGGAGGCGGACGTACCGTCGTCGTACACGCGAAAGGAGGTGGTCCTGGAAGTGAAGATTCTTCGGACTCGTGAGGTGGTTGCGCGCTAGTCGTCGCGCAACCGATCCAGCAACGGACCGGATGCGGTGAGCCCGTGAACCGGGCGGGGTCTCCCGACGCGAGCCCCCGGCGGCGAGCGAGTACCACGCAACCACCGGAGCCCGCGGGTGTCGTGCCCTCGTCCAGCACGACAGGAGGAACCCTCCAGCCCGCGGGCTTCTTGCTGTCCACCCCCTGCCGCTGGGTGCAGGAAACAGTCGCGTCCGGCACGTCCGGACGCGACTGTCTCACGCGCTCACGGGGTGGCGAGGTGGGGTTCCACGAGCTCGACGTAGCGGCGGGCGAGGGTCGCGACGACGTCGGCGCCGGGCGCGGCCCAGACGTCGGCGTGGAAGATCTCGACCTCCACGTCGCCCGTGTAGCCCGCGGCCGCGACCGACCGCGTGAACGCCGCGAAGTCGACGTGGCCGTCGCCCATCATGCCGCGGCCCAGCAGCGTGTCCGCGGGGAGCGGCGTGATCCAGTCGCACACCTGGTAGCTGACGATCCGCCCCGCCGCGCCGGCGCGCGCGACCTGCTCGTGCACCTTCGGCTCCCACCACAGGTGGTACGTGTCGACGACGACGCCTACCTCCTCGGGCGCGAACGGCTCGGCCAGGTCGAGGGCCTGCTCGAGCGTCGACACGACGCCGCGGTCGGCGGCGAAGATCGGGTTCATGGGCTCGATCCCCAGCGTCACGCCCGCGTCGCGCGCGGCCGGGACGAGGGCCGCGATCGCGTCCGCCGCCCGGGCGCGCGCCCCGACGAGGTCGCGGTCGCCCGCGGGCAGGCCGCCGGGCACGAGGACGAGCGCGCGTGCCCCGAGCGCGGCCGTCTCCGCGATCGCGGCGAGGTTGCTCGCGTGGGCGGCCGCGCGCGCGTCGGGGTCGCTCGCGGTGAAGAACCCACCGCGGCACACGGACGAGACGCGCAGCCCGGCGTCGCGCACCCACCGCACGGCGGTGTCGAGCCCGACCTCGGCGACGGGCTCGCGCCACACCCCGATCGCCGGGAGCCCGGCCGCGACGCAGCCGTCGATCGCCTCGCGCAGCGACCAGCCCGCCGTCGTGCGCTGGTTGAGCGAGAGCCGCGCGAGCCGCGGATCGCCGGCCAGCGGTGTCCCGACACGAGCCGGCGCGCCGCTCGGCACGTCCACGACCCCCGCCTCCCCGCCGAACATGGGGTCATCGCCCGAGCTGAGCCCCGGACGGGCCCCAACCGCATGCTCGGCGGGTGGGGCGCCCCGTTCGGGGGCCGACGGGAACTCCGAGATCTCGGTGCTCATGCGACACCGTGCCCGACGACGGCCGGCTCGTTCGCGCCCGCACCGGACCCTTCGACTCCCGCCGCCGCGAGCACGAGGCCGAGGCGGTGCGCCGCGAGGTCCGGGTCCGGCAGGAGGCGCGCCTCGTTGGCGAGCTCGAACGCGCGCGCGAGGTGCACGACGCTCCTGGCCGACTGTAGGCCGCCGACCATGGTGAAGCCCGGCTGGTGGCCCGCGAGCCAGGCGAGGAACGCGATGCCGGTCTTGTAGTAGTACGTCGGCGCCTCGAACACGTGCCGCGAGAGCGCGAGCGTCGGCGCCATCTCGGCGTCGTAGCGGTCGAGGTCGCCGTCGTCGAGCGCAGCGAGCGCGGCCGAGGCGGCGGGCGCGACGGCCGCGAACGCGCCGAGCAGCGCGTCGGAGTGCCGCTCGCCGTCGCCCCGGATCAGCTCGGGGTAGTGGAAGTCGTCGCCCGTGTACAACCGCACACCCTCAGGAAGTACAGCGCGCAGACCCACCTCGTGCGCCGCCGAGAGCAGCGACACCTTGACCCCGTCGACCTTCGCGGCGTGCGCGCGCACGAGGTCGACGAAGGTCGACGTCGCGACGTCGACGTCGTCCGACCCCCAGTAGCCCCGGAGGTTCGGGTCGAACGCCTCGCCGAGCCAGTGCAGCACGACCGGCTCGCGCACCTGGGACAGGATCGCGTCGTAGACGCGCACGTAGTCGTCGGCGGACGTCGCGACGCGCGCGAGGTGCCGGGACGCCATGAGGATCACCTGCGACCCCGTGCCCTCGACGAACTCGACCTGCTCCGCGTAGGCCCCGATCACGTCGTCGACGGTCCGCAGCTCGTCGGGCGCGCGGTGGTCCGTGCCCGCTCCGGACGCGATGCGCGCGCCCAGCTCGTGGGCCTGCGCGGCGCTGCGCGACACGAGCTCCTGCACCGCCGGCCAGTCGAGCCCCATGTTGCGCTGCGCGGTGTCCATCGCCTCGGCGACCCCGAGCCCGTACCGGAACAGGTGCCGCCGGAAGGCGAGCGTCGAGTCCCAGTCGACGACGGCCGGGGCGCCCGGGACGTTCTCGCCCCGCGGGTCCGCCACGACGTGCGCCGCCGCGAACGCGACGCGCGAGCGGTACGGGCCGGGGTGGGCGGCCCACTCCCGGGGCGCGCGGAGCTCGACGCGGCGCGTGCCGCCGTCGGCCAGCGGGATGCGCACCGCGTCCCCGGCCGTCACGCGCCCGCCTCGACGGCAGGCGCGGCGAGGCCCGACGGCGCGGAACCCGCCCCGAGCTCGACCCGACGCCCCTCGCGCGACGACGCGTAGCCGGCGTCGACCAGGCGCAGCCCGCGGACCCCGGCGTCGAAGTCGTACGGGTGCGGCCGGCCGGCGTGGACGTCGCGGAGGAACTCCTCCCACTGGGCGCGGAACCCGTTGACGAACTCCTGGTTGTCCGGGACCTGCTCCCACTGGGCGCGGAAGTCCTGGTCGGTCGGCAGGTCGGGGTTCCACACGGGCTTGGGCGTGCGGGCCCGCGGCTGGACCCGGCACCCGAACAGGCCGGCCACCGCCGACCCGTGCGTGCCGTCCACCTGGAACTCGACGAGCTCGCCCCGGTCCACGCGCACGGCCCACGACGAGTTCACCTGGGCCACGACCGGACCGTCCGGCCCGGCGAGCTCGAAGATCCCGTACGCCGCGTCGTCGGCCGTGGCCCGGTAGGGCTCGCCGCGCTCGTCCCAGCGCTCCGGGATGTGGGTCACGGCCTTCGCCATGACCGCCTCGACGGGGCCGAACAGGTTCTCGAGCACGTAGTTCCAGTGGCAGAACATGTCGAGGACCATCCCGCCGCCGTCCTCGGCACGGTAGTTCCAGCTCGGTCGCTGCGCGGGCTGCCAGTCGCCCTCGAACACCCAGTACCCGAACTCGCCGCGCACCGACAGGATGCGGCCGAAGAACCCGCCGTCGATGAGGCGCTTGAGCTTGATCAGGCCCGGCAGGTACAGCTTGTCGTGCACGACGCCGTGGATCACCCCCGCGGCGCGCGCCGCGTCCGCGAGCTCCTCGCCGTCGGCGACGGACTCCGCGATGGGCTTCTCCGTGTACACGTGCTTGCCGGCCGCGAGCGCCGACAGCAGCGCCTTCTTGCGCTCGGACGTCACCTGGGCGTCGAAGTAGACGGTCGCCGTCGGGTCCGCGAGCGCGGCGTCGAGGTCGGTCGTGAACTCGGCGACGCCGTGCCGCTCGGCGAGCTCCGCGAGCTTCGTGCGGTTGCGGCCCACGAGGACAGGCTCCACCTGGAGGCGCGTGCCGTCGTCGAGCTCGACGCCGCCGTCGTCGCGGATCGCGAGGATCGAGCGGACGAGGTGCTGGCGGTATCCCATGCGGCCCGTGACGCCGTTCATGACGATGCGGACGGTGCGGTCGGGCGTCGTCGCGCCCGTGGTCTGGCTGGTCATCCTGCGGGTCATCCGTTCTGCGAGAGCGAGCGCTCGGCGGGGCGTCCGCCGAGGTAGAGCTCGGAGAGCTGGGGGTCGGCGAGGAGCTCGGGCGCGGGGCCGGTGATGTGGACGCGGCCCAGGTCGAGCACGCACCCGATGTCGGCGGTCTCGAGCGCGCGGCGCGCGTTCTGCTCGACGAGCAGCACCGCGACCCCGGCGTCGCGCATGCGCACGACCTGCTCGAAGACCGTCGACGTGGTCTTGGGGTCGAGGCCCATCGAGGGCTCGTCGAGGAGCACGACCTGCGGGCTCACCATGAGCGAGCGCGCGAACTCCACCTGCTTCTGCTGCCCTCCGGACAGCAAACCGGCGAGCTGCTTCCACCGCTCGCCCACGACGGGGAAGAGGTTCTGCACGAACGCCACGCGCTCCGCGACCTTCTCCTTGTCGCGCAGCGTGTACGCGCCGAGGAGCACGTTCTCCGCGACGGTCATCTCGCGGAACACGCTGTGCCCCTGGAGCACGTGGGCCAGGCCGGAGGAGAGCATCTCCTGCGGCCCCTGGCCCGTGACGTCGCGCCCGCCGACGAGGATGCGTCCCGAGCGCGGCTTGAGCAGCCCGCTCGCGACCTTGAGCACCGTCGACTTGCCCGCGCCGTTCGGTCCGACGAGGCACACGACCGTCGACGCGGGGACCTTGATGGTCAGCCCGCGCAGCACCATCGCGGCGCGCCCGTACCCGGCCTGGACGTCGTCCAGCTCGAGGAGGTACTCCTGCTTCGCCCCCGTCCCGGGGGTCGGGTCAGACACCAAGGTAGGCCTCCAGCACTCGCGGGTCGGCTTGCACGACGGCGGGGGTCCCCTCGGCGATGGGCCGTCCCCGGTCGAACACGATGACGTGGTGGGACAGGCTCATGACCATGTCCATGTTGTGCTCGACGACGAGGAACGTCTTGCCCTCGGCGTTGAGCTCCTGCACGAGCGTCCCGATGCGCCCGATGAGCGCCGGGTTCACGCCGCCCGCCGGCTCGTCGAGCATGATCGTGTCCGGGTCGCCCATGAGCACGCCCGCGAGCTCGAGGAGCTTCTGCTGCCCGTAGGACAGGTTGCGCGCCTCCGCGTTCTCCAGGTGGTCGATCCCGACCCGCACGAGCAGCGCGCGCGCCTTGTCGATCTCCTCCGGGTTGCGCGCCCCGGCGAGCAGCTCGCGCACCCGGGTGCGCCGGACCGCGACGAGCATGTTCTCGAGGACCGTCATGCGGGGGAACACGCGGCAGAGCTGAAAGCTGCGCCCGATCCCGGCGCGCGCGATCTTGTGCGGCGCGCGCCGCGTGATGTCCTCGCCGCGGAACGTGACCGTGCCCGCGTCGGGCTTGATCATGCCCGTCACGCAGTTGAAGAACGTCGTCTTGCCCGAGCCGTTGGGCCCGATGAGCGCGTTGATCTTCCCGTGCTGGAACGTGACCGTCGCGTCGCGCACGGCGTGGACGCCGCCGAACGACTTGGTGAGGCCGACGGTCTCGAGGTTGCGGGTCGTCGGCGGGGTGGTGGTCGTCGTCATCGGTCCTTCTCCTCTCCCGTGCCCTCTGCCCTCGGCTCGCCGTCCTCGCGCCGCCCGTCCTGCCCGACGGCGGTGGCCGGCCCGGCGGTCGCGGCGCCCGTCGTCGGGGCGGGGCCGGCCGCGGCGCGGTTGCGCTCGAGGAGCTCGGCGGCCGTCATCTCGCGGATCGAGGAGTCCTGCGGGCCGAAGCGCTTCACGAGCGCCTGGGCGGCGGGGATGATCCCGTCGGGCATGAAGAGCACGACGACGCCGAGCAGCAGGGCCGTGGCGACGAGGTGGAACTGGGTGTCGCCGAACTCGAGCTTGAAGTACTCCAGGCCGGTGCCCACGACGACGGCGCCGAGGAGCGGGCCGAAGAGGTGCCGGACGCCCCCGAAGAGGGCCATGAGCACCATGTAGGAGCCGAGCATGATGGAGAACTGGAAGATCGGGTCGAGGTCGCCGAACCACAGGGCGTACATGCCGCCCGCGAGGCCGGTGAACGTCGCCGACACCACGTACGCGACGAGCTTGTAGTTGCGCGTCGGGACGCCGAGCGCCTGGGCCTTGTCCTCGTCCTCGCGGATGGCCTTGAGCCCGGTACCGAAGCGCGAGCGGTCGATCGCCCACCACGCGACGAGCATGACGGCGAGCAGCGCCGCGAACAGGTAGAAGAACGTGCGGTGGTGCTCGGGCCGCAGCAGGTCGGGGAACGGGCGGGGGACGACGAGGCCGTCGGACCCGCCGGTGAAGGAGCCCCATGCCTGGAAGACGAGCAGCAGGATGAGCACGAACGAGATCGACACGATGACGAACGACGCGCCGCGCACGCGCAGCGCCGCGATCCCCACCGGGATGGTGACGAGCAGGACGAGCACGCCCGCGACGAGCCAGGCGACGAAGCTCGGGAGGCCGACGTCGCGGATGAGCAGGCCGGTCCCGTAGGCGCCGAGCCCGAAGAACGCGGCGTGGCCGAGCGAGACGTAGCCGGTGAACCCGCCCATGAAGTTCCAGGCGGTGGCGGTGCACGCGTAGCTCGCGACGACGATGCCGGCCGAGAGGATGTACGCGTTCGGGGCCATCGCCGGGAAGGCGAGGACCAGCACGACGCCGACGACAAGCGCGGCGAGGCGGACCACGCGGACCCACGGGCGACGAGCGGGAGGTGCGCCGGGAGCGGAGGAGGCGGCCGCGCCGTCGGGCACCGGGCTGGCGGCCGCAGCGCTGCGGCGGCTCGCGGGACGGGTGTCAGAAGCGTTGGGCAAGGCGACCTCCGAAGAATCCCTGGGGCCGCAGCATCAGCGTCGCGAAGAGCGCGACGTAGAAGATGGTCTGCGCCCACGTGGTGCCGAGCGGCACCTGGAGCAGGCTCTGGCCGATGCCGAGGACCATGGCGGCGATCGCGGCACCCGGGATGGAGCCCAGGCCGCCGACGACGATGATCGCCATGAGCGGGCCGATCCAGTGCCAGTGCAGCGACGGGTAGATCGTCGCGTCGAGCGACAGCGCGGTCCCGCCGATGGCGGCGGTCGCGAGGCCGAGGCCGAAGCCGTAGCCGGCGACGCGGTCGGTCTTGATGCCGACGAGCTGCGCGGCCTCGCGGTGCTGGATCGTGGCGCGCAGCGCCTGGCCGAACCGGCTGTGCTTCATGAGCACGTAGAGCAGCGCGAGCGACAGCGCCGCGAGCGCGAACGCCACGAGCTTCACGACGGCGATCCGCGCGCCGAAGAACTCGATGCTCGCGCCCGAGTACGGGAGCTGGATGCGCCGCTGCGTGCCGCTCCAGACGAAGCCGATCATGCCCTCGATGAAGAGCGCGACGGCGAACGTGAGGAGGACGGACATCATCGTGAGCGTCGCGGGCCGCAGGCGCGTGATGAGCAGGCGCTGCATCCCGACGCCGACGAGGAAGAACAGCGGCACCGTGACGACGAGCGACAGCAGCGGGTCCATGCCGGTCTGCTGGTTGAAGAACCAGGCGAGGTACGCGGCGAGGATGAGGAACGCCGAGTGGGCGATCATCACGACGCGCATCACGCCGAAGTACAGGGTGAGGCCCGCTGCCAGGAGGGCGTAGAGCCCTCCCAGCAGCACGCCGAGCACGAGGCTCTGGAAGAGCAGGGTTCCCGTCACGAGGCGATCACCAGGCCGGCTTGGGGAAGACGAAGTCGGCTTCCTTCGCGTCCTGCGGGAGCACGATCTGGATCTCGCCGCCCACGTACTGCTGGATGAGGTGGGCGCCCTGCGGCTTGCCCGTCTCGTCCCACGTCAGCGGCCCGACGACGGTCTCGACCTCGTTGTCCCGCAGCCACGAGACGAGCTCCTGCTGGCACTCGCCCTGCTCGGCGCACCCGACGGCCTCGACGGCGGCGGCGACGACCTGGCCGGTCGTGTACGCGTTGGCCTCGTCCTCGCCGGGCGGGTTGCCGTGCAGCTCCGTGTACCGCTCGACGAAGTCGACGTTCGACGGCCAGCTCGCGGTCTCCGTGTAGCCCGTGGGCGAGAGGATGCCCTCGGTCTTCGCGCCGATCGCGGCGGAGAACTCGGGGTTCGTCGGCGCGGTCGAGAACGCGGCGAGCATCGGCTGGTAGTCGAGCTGCTGCAGCGCGACGATGAGGTTCACCGCGTCCTGGTACTGCGTGCCGCCGATGACCATGTCCGCGCCGGAGTCGTTGATCTTCGCGGCGATCGAGGAGAAGTCGGTCGTGTTGGGCGGGTAGACCTCGTCGACCACGACGTCGAGGCCGGCGTCGGCGAGCTTGTCGCGCAGGCCGTAGGCGGTGCCCTGGGCGAACGGGTCGTCCATCGCGGCGACGGCGACCGTCTGCGGGCGCTCCGCCTCGGGCATGTCGAGGATGTGGTCGGCGAGGTAGTTGTAGTGGTCGTCGGCGACGGCGGGGGCGGCGTAGAAGAGGTTCTCGAAGCCCTGCTCGAACACCTCGTTCGCGGCGCCGGCCGGCTCGACGAAGAGCATCCCGTACTCCTCGGCGACACGGGCGCTCGGCACCACGAGGCGCGTCGAGAACGGGCCGAAGACGAGGTCGACCTCGTCCTGCGCGATGAGCGCCTCGTAGTCCTGCACGACGCGGTCCGCGTTGGACTGGTCGTCGAGGATCTTCAGCTCGACCTGGCGCCCGAGGAGGCCGCCGTCCTCGTTGACGAACTGGGCCCAGGCCTCGTAGCCGCGCTGGACCCCCTTGCCGGGCTCGGAGAAGTCGCCGGTGAGGGGGAGGGAGATGCCGACGACGATCGGGTCGTCCGCGCCACCGCCTCCGCCCTCGCCGTCGGACCCGCCGGAGCACGCCGTGAGGACGAGCGCCGCTGCGGACGCCCCGGCCACGAGGGCGAGCGCACGGCGTGCGGGGGGGCGGGTGGACATCCGTGGAGTCGACCGAGAATGCATGGACGTGACTCTCCCTACTTCGTCGTAGTGAAGACCTGAGGCCGTACTGCTCCGTACGAGACCGCTGCATTGCGAAAGCGCTTTCGTAAGCGCTTCCGCTAGAGTACGGTGCGGACAGCGGATGTGGCAAGCGTCACGTCGGGGAGGGCCCACGGGCCGCCGACCGGGCGACGCACGGACGAGCGGAGCAGGGGTGCGTCGAGAGGGTCGGGCCACGAAGGGCCGGAGCGCGCTGCGGCTGGTCGACGTCGCCGAGCGGGCGGGCGTGTCGCTCGCGACCGCGTCGCGCGCGCTGTCCGGCAGCGACGGCGTCTCGGAGGTCCTCGCCGAGCACGTGCGCGAGGTCGCCACGCAGATGGGCTACATCGCCAACCCGCACGCCCGCACGCTCGCGGGCGGCACGACGTCGGTCGCGGGCCTGCTGGTCTACGAGATCGGCGACCTCTACTTCTCCGAGATCGCGAGCGGTGTCGTGCGCGTCGCGACCGAGCACGGCTGGAGCGTGCAGATCAGCCACACCGAGCGCGAGCCCAGCGCCGAGGTCACGCAGATCCGCCTCATGCGCGCGCATCGCGTGGGGGCGATCCTCGTCGCCGGCTCCGGGTACGTCGAGCCCGCGATGGAGGCCGACGCCGCGCGCGAGCTCGAGGCGTTCGAGGAGGCCGGGGGGCGCGTCGTCGTCATCGGGCGGCACCACCTGCCCAGCGACGCCGTGCTGCCCGACAGCGAGGCGGCCGCCGCGACCCTCACCGAGCACGTGCTCGGCCTGGGCCACCGGCGGCTCGCGATCGCCGCCGGCCCGGAGCGCCTGACGACCGTCGCCGACCGCACCGCGGGCATCCGGGCCGCCGTCGCGGCGCACGGCCTCGACCCGGACGACCTGGTCGTCGTGCACGCGCCGTTCACGCGCGAGGGCGGCCGGGACGCCACGGCGCGCATCCTCGAGGAGGCACCCGGCACGACGGCGATCCTCGCGCTCAACGACGCGATGGCCACGGGGGTGCTGTCGCTCCTGCGCGAGCGCGGCGTCGTCGTGCCGCGCGACGTGTCCGTCACGGGGTTCGACGACATCCAGGTCGCGCAGGACCTCGCGCCCGCGCTGACGACCGTGCGCCTGCCCATGAGCGAGATGGGTGCCGCCGCGTTCGAGATGGCGCTGCGGCCGCCGTCGGCCCGGCCTCGCCGCAAGCGCACCGACCACGTGCTCGTCGTGCGCGACTCCACGGCCCCACCCCGCCACCCCTGAGTGCGAGGTGGGGCGCGGGTCAGAAGGGCTTGCGCGCGACGACGAGGAAGCGCGGCGCCTCGTCGACGAACTCGTGGCCCGCGGCGAGGTGCAGGTGCAGGGCGCGCAGGGGTGCCTCGTAGCGCGCGACCGCCTCGGGCGAGAGCGACGCGAGCCCCGGCACCTGCCAGGCCATGAGCCGCAGGTACCAGAGCAGGGCGGACAGGTCGCGGAACCGGCGCAGGCCCTCGTGCTCGCGCGCGGCGTCGACCACGAAACCGGCCTCGCGGAGCACCTCGACCGCGGCGTCGAGCGTGACCGAGTCCGGGTCCCACGCCGGCTCGGCGCCGAGCGCGGTGCTCAGGCGCACGCCGTCGCGCGAGTCGGCCTGCTGCGTGAGGAACACGCCGCCCGGCTCCAGCACGCGGAGCACCTCGTCCGGGTCGAACTCCTCGTGCCGGTCGAGCACGACCGCGAACTGGCCGTCGAAGAACGGCAGGAGCTGCTCGTCGTCGCCCTGCACGGGCCGCACCTCGACCCCGAGGGGCTCGAGCCGCCGTCGGGCCACCGGCAGGTTCGGGGCCCAGCCCTCGGTCGCCGCGGAGCCCGCGGGGAACGGGCGGAGCGTCGAGAGGAGCTCGCCGCCGCCCGTGCCGAGGTCGAGCACGGCCCCGCGCCCGCTCGCGACGAGCTCGCGCGCGAGCGCGACGTAGTCCCACGGCAGCGGGTCCTCGACGACGCGGCCCGCCACGGGGGAGAGGTCGGACCCGACGACGGGGACCGCGCGGGCCCAGGCGACGTGCTCCTCGAACGAGGCGTCCCGGGCGGGGGTCGGCACCTCGCTCGCCCGGTCGGGGGTGTCGGGGGTGTCGGGTACCGCGTCAGGCATGGGTCGATTGTCACCCGCCCGGGCGCCGGAGCCGAACGCGAGCGGTGCGCGTGCGGCGCGCGTGCGGCGCGCGTGCGGTGGGCGTGCGGCGCGCCCGCCACGACCCGACGGGGAGGACTCCCCATCGCCCGCACGACGGCGCGCACGGTAGCCTCCCCGGTGCCCGCCTCGCGCGTCCCGGACACCGGGTGCCGGCGGGCCGGACGACCGACGAGGGGACGAGGACGACGTGAGCGGTATGTGGGGCGCGGACGTCAACGAGCTGCGGAGGCTCGCGCAGTCGCTGCGGTCCGCCTCCGACCAGCTCGTGAGCACGACCTCCGAGGTCAGCGGCCTCGTGGAGGCGGCGGGCCGCTGGCAGGGCGGCGACGCCGACCAGTTCCGCAGCGAGTGGACCGGCACGTCCGTCGCGCTGCTGCGCGGCGTGAGCCAGACGCTCTCCGAGGCGTCGCAGGCCGTCCTGCGCCACGCGGACCAGCAGTTCGCGACGAGCACCGAGGGCGGGTCCATCCCCTCCCCGGGCGTCCCCGGACCCGGCGTGCCGACCGGCCCCGGCGGCGGCCCTCCCGGCGCGGGCGACCCGCTCGACGGCTCGATCTGGGACGTCGGCGACACCGCGCTGTCCGCGTGGGGCGCCGGCAGCGGCGCGTGGATCGCGTACCGCACGTTCCTCGCCGCGCGCGGATTCCTCGACGCGAGCCGGCTCGCGGCGCTCTCGCCCGCGGCCGCGAGCGCCCTGCAGCTCACGCGCGGCATGGCGGTCGGGGACGCCCTGAGCGTGCTCGGGCGGGCCACGACGTTCTCCCGGTTCATGGGCTTCGCCGGCGGTGCGGCCGGCGTGGTCGGCGGCATCAACCAGATCGTCAACACCCAGTACGACGGCGTGCGCGGCGGCGTCGACCGCGGCATGGGCGTCCTGTCCGTGATCGGCGGCGCCGGGACCATGGCGATCGCCGCGGGGCTCCTCACCAACCCGGTCGGCATCGCGGTCGTCGCGGGCGCGGCGGCGGTCGCGGGCGTCTGGGCGCTCGGCAACCTCGTCTACGACAACTGGGACTCGATCACCGGGTTCTTCTCCGACCCGGGCCCGTACCTCGCGGACGGCTGGAACGACGTCACGAGCTTCGTCGGGGACGCGGCCGATACCATCGGCGACGTCGCGTCCGACGTCGGTGACGCGATCGGCGACGGGCTCTCCGCCGCCGGCGACTTCATCGGAGGCCTCTTCTCGTGACCCAGCAGCCGACCATGCAGTGGTCCGCGGCCGACATCGCGGCCGCCGAGCAGACGCTCGCGCGCACGGCGCCCGGCGACGTGACGCACGTCGTCACGCTCACGGACGAGGAGGTCGCGATCCTCGACGGGCTCCAGAACCCTCAGCTCGTCCCGCTGCCCTGGCTCGACGCGCAGGAGGGCGCGGACCGCACGCTCGTCGGGCGCGTGGCCCTGCGGTCGCTGCTCGCGCGGGGTCTCGTGGTGCCGTCGGACGAGGAGCGCCCGCCCGGGCCGGGCGGCGAGCCGCAGGTCGGGATCGACGCGGTCCCCGAGGTGACGGGCCCGCTCGTGCTGCGCCGCACCGCGTCGGCCATCCTGTCCGCGGACCGCACGACGGCGCTCGGCAAGCACTGGGTGTACGTCTACCTGCACGACGAGGACCGCGTGCTCGAGGAGGAGGTCGGGCCGAGCGGCCACCACTCCTTCAGCGTCTACCCGCTCGCCGAGCTCGCAGGCCGCCTCGCGGTGTTCCTCGACCCCGCGGCGAAGGCCGTGCTCGACGGCCGCGCCCGCACCTTCACGACCGAGCAGTTCGCAACGGAGGCGCGCACGTCTCCCGAGCTCTCCGGAGCGGTCGCCGTCACGGTGCTCGGCGCGGTGCGCGCGGGCTCGGACTCCCTCGTCCGGGTGAGCGTCTACACGACGCCGGACGGCGTGTACGTCGTGCGCGGCGGCGAGCACGGAGCCGACGGCGCGCCCGTCACGCTCGAGATGTCGGAGGTCGGGCCGGCGACGCTGCGCCACCTCCCCGCCGAGCTGCTCGGCCGATGACGGCCCCGACCGGAGACCGCGCGACGCGCAAGGTGCGCCACTGGGCCGACGCGTCGCGTCTCGGCCGCCTCCGGCACGTCGAGGCCGCGACGCCGAACGGCCCCGCGTGGGCCGTGGTCCTCGTGCTCGTGCTGCTCGCGCCGGTCGCCAGCCTGGCCGACGGCGAGGTCGTCGCCGCGGGCGTCCTGCTCGTGGCCGTCGCCGCCGTGCTCGGGATCCTGCTGTGGTTCCTCGGCTCGGAGAAGCTGCTCGTGCTCGACGGCGGGATCGTCGTGGGCTCGTTCGCGCCCTTCCTGCGCCCGACGGTCATCCCCTGGTCGGGGATCGACCCGCGCACGGTGTCCGCGGTCGTGGGCAACCAGCGCACGATCGGGCTCCTCATGGCCGACCGCGGCGTGAGCGGTGCGTCGCGCACGGTGCTGTGGTCGCGCCGTCCGATCACGTTCCTCGCCGTGTCGCCGGTCGTCGCGCGGCACGCGTGGGCGCAGGGGCAGCCCGTCGACCTCGCGACCGCGCCCGGCTTCGACCTGTGGGTCTTCTCGACGCGGCGGCCGTCCCGGCAGGCGCCCCTGGTGCACGCGCTCGCCGCCGCGATGCACGACGCGCGGGTCCCCGGCGCCGAGGCGGTCGTCCCCCACGCGCTCCCGCCACGGCGGCTGCGCTCGACCGCCGAGGACGCCGACCACCTGGGCATCCCCGAGCGGTTCCGCCGCACGCAGCTCCGGCGCGTCTGACGCCTCGACCGACTCCTCGACCCTGCCCGCTCACGGCCGCGTCGACGGCGCCGTCACCACCGGGTCACTGCCCGGCCGCGGTCAGGCGGCGGCGGAGCCGAAGGCCGCGGCGAGGCGCGCCGTCGGGCCGTCGCCGACCGCGCTCGCGCCGCCGAGCGCCGCGACCTGGAGCACCATCCACGGGCTGAACGCCCACGGCGTGGCGGCGACGCCGCGCGCGACGTCCCGCGGGTCCGCCCAGGCGAGCTCCATCACCTCGTCGGGGTTCGCCTCGACCGGGCCGGCCGCCCGGGCGGCGTAGACGGGGCAGATCTCGTTCTCCACGACGCCCGACGCGTCGACCGCGCGGTAGCGGAACCCCGGGACGGCGACCTCCAGGTCCGCGATCTCGAGCCCGAGCTCGTGCCGCGCGTGGCGGACGATCGACTCCTCGGTCGACTCCGTCCAGCGCGGGTGCCCGCAGAACGAGTTGGTCCACACGCCGGGCCACGTGCGCTTCGCGAGGGCGCGCCGCGTGAGGAGCAGGCGGCCCGCGTCGTCGAGCACATAGCAGGAGAAGGCGAGGTGCAGGGGCGTCTCGGTCGTGTGGACCGCGGCGCGCTCGAAGGTGCCGGTCCGGCGGCCCTGGTCGTCGACGGTGACGACGTGGTCGGCGGCGACGGGGACGTGCGAGGTCATGCGGCCACTCTCGCACACGCCGCTCGCGGACCGGCAACCCCCTCCGGCAGCGACGGTGAGCGGGGTCACTCCGCCGGGTGCGCGCACGACCTTGCCGGACCCTCCGGGGCGTGAATTAAGGTGAGGGTAACCTCACTAGTGATGACCCGCCGGGCCGAGCGCCCCCGAGCAGATCCGAGCACCATGACCTCGCCCGCGACCGCCGCCACGACGGCCGACGTCCCCGGCGGCACGGCACCGGCCGGGACCGACCCCGCCGACCGCCCGGCCGGGGTCGCCCGCACGAACGCGGGGCGCAGCGTCGGCCTCCTCGTCGCCCTCGCGGTCCTCGTGCTCGCGGTCGTGCTGAGCCTCGTCGTCGGGTCGAAGCCGGTCCCGCTCGGCACGGTCTGGGACGCCCTCACGGGCTACGACGGCTCGGGCGACCACGTGATCATCCGCGACCTGCGCCTCCCGCGGACGGTCGTCGGGCTGCTCGTCGGCACCGCGCTCGGCGTCTCCGGCGCCCTCATCCAGGCCATGACGCGCAACCCCCTGGCCGACCCGGGCATCCTCGGGGTCAACGCGGGCGCCGCGTTCGCCGTCGTGCTCGCCGTCGCGTTCCTCGGGCTCACCGACATCGGGTCGTTCATCTGGTTCGCGTTCGCGGGCGCCGTCGTCGCGACCGTCGCGGTGTACGCCATCGGGTCGCAGGGCCGCGGGGGAGCGACGCCCGTGCGTCTGACCCTCGCGGGCGTCGCGCTGGGCGCGGTGCTCGGCGGCATCTCGCAGGGCGTCACCCTGCTCGACCCGGCGGCGTTCGACCGCATGCGCTTCTGGGGCGCCGGCTCGCTCGCGGGCCGCACGATGGAGATGGCCGGGACGATCGCGCCGTTCGTCGTGGTCGGGCTCGTCCTCGCGCTCGTCGTCGCGCGCCCCCTCAACACCGTCGCGCTCGGCGACGACCTCGCGAGCTCGCTCGGCGCGCACGTCGGACGCACGCGCGTGCTCGTCGGCGTCGCAGTCATGCTCCTGTGCGGCGCGGCGACGGCCGCCGCCGGACCCATCGCGTTCGTCGGCCTCATGGTGCCGCACGTCGCGCGGTGGACGGTCGGCCCGGACCAGCGCTGGATCCTCCCGTACTCGGCGGTGCTCGCGCCCGTCCTGCTGCTCGTGTCCGACGTCGTCGGCCGCGTCGTCGTCATGCCGGGCGAGCTCCAGGTCGGGATCGTCACGGCGTTCGTCGGGGCCCCGGTCCTCATCGCGCTCGTGCGCCGCTCGAAGGCGAGCGGGCTGTGAGCGCCCCGGTGCAGGACCGTCTCCCCGCCGGGGCGCCCCGCCCGGACCGGCGCGTCGACTTCGGCCGCCCGACGCGCGTCGTGCGCGGCCGGGGCGTGAGCCTGCGGCTCGACGTGCGCACGCTCGCGGTGTGCGGGGCGCTCCTGCTCGTCGCGCTGGCCGTCGGCGTGGTCGCGCTCACCACCGGCGACTACCCGCTCACCGTGCCGCAGGTGCTCCAGGCGCTCGTCGGCGCGGCCGACGGGCCGGTGCACATGGTCGTCGTCGAGTGGCGTCTGCCGCGCGCGCTCATGGCGCTCGTGCTCGGCGCTGCGCTGGGCGCGAGCGGCGCGATCTTCCAGTCGCTCACGCGCAACCCGCTCGGCAGCCCCGACGTCATCGGCTTCAATACCGGCGCGTACACAGGCGCGCTCGTCGTCATCATGCTGCTCGGCGGCGGGTACGTGGGCGTCGCGGCGGGCGCGCTCGTCGGCGGCATCGCCACCGCGGGGGTCGTGTACGTCCTCGCGTACCGGCGCGGCGTCCAGGGCTTCCGGCTCATCATCGTCGGCATCGCGGTCTCGGCGATGCTCGCGTCCGTCAACCAGTGGCTCATCATCAAGGCCGACCTCGAGACCGCGATGGCGGCCGCGGTGTGGGGCGCCGGCTCGCTCAACGGCATGACCTGGGCGCAGGCCGTGCCCGCAGCCGTGCTCGCCGCGCTCCTCGCGCTGCCGCTCGTGTGGCTCGCGCCACGGATGGGCCTGCTCGAGCTGGGCGACGACGCCGCGGCCGCCCTCGGCCTGCGCAGCGAGCGCGTGCGCCTCGCCCTCGTGATCGTCGGCGTGGCGCTCACGGCCCTCGTCACCGCCGCCGCCGGACCGATCGCGTTCGTCGCCCTCGCCGCCCCCCAGCTCGCGCGCCGCCTCACGGGCGCCGCCGGGGTGCGGATCCTCCCGGCCGCCGTCATGGGCGCCGTGCTGCTCGCCGCGAGCGACCTCGTCGCCCAGCGCGCCTTCGCGCCCACCCAGCTCCCCGTCGGCGTCGTGACCGTGAGCGTCGGCGGCGCCTACCTCGTGTGGCTCCTCGTGCGCGAGGCCCGCAAGTGACCACGAACCCGCAGAACGGAAGGCCCCCGGTGGCTCTCACGAACCTCGCGGACGCCCCGAGCGGCGTCCTCGCCGCCGCGTCGACCGACGCGCGCGCGGACCGCGTGCACCCCGCGGACCGCCTGCACGCCGAGGGGGTCACGATCGGGTACGACGATCGTGTCATCTCCGCCGACCTCGACGTGAGCATCCCCGACGGGTCGTTCACGGTGATCGTCGGGCCGAACGCGTGCGGCAAGTCGACGTTGCTGCGCGCGCTGTCGCGCCTGCTCAAGCCGTCGCGGGGGCAGGTCGTGCTCGACGGGCGCTCGATCTCGTCGATCCCCGCGAAGGAGGTCGCGCGCCGCCTCGGCCTCCTGCCGCAGTCGTCGATCGCGCCCGAGGGGATCACCGTCGCGGACCTCGTCGCGCGCGGGCGCTACCCCCACCAGAAGCTGCTGCGCCAGTGGTCGCGCGAGGACGAGGCGGCCGTGGTCGCCGCGCTCGCCGCGACCGGCACCACCGACCTGTCGGGCCGCCTCGTCGACGAGCTCTCCGGCGGCCAGCGCCAGCGCGTGTGGGTCGCGATGGTCCTCGCGCAGGAGACCCCCCTCCTCCTGCTCGACGAGCCGACGACGTTCCTCGACATCGCGCACCAGATCGAGCTGCTCGAGCTGTGCGCCGACCTCAACCGGGACCGCGGGCACACGCTCGTCGCCGTCCTGCACGACCTCAACCACGCGTGCCGCTACGCGACGCATCTCATCGCCATGAAGGACGGCGCGATCGTCGCCGAGGGCGCCCCGGCGGAGGTCGTGACGGCCGAGCTCGTCGAGGACGTGTTCGGCCTCCCGTGCCGCATCATCGCCGACCCCGTGACGGGCACGCCGCTCGTCGTGCCCGAGGGCCGGCCCCGCCGCGCCTGACGCGGCCCCGTCTCCCGGTCGGACCACCCCGCCCGACCGGCCCCCCACCGTCCTGCGCTCGCCCGCACCGCCTCGTCGGAGGAGCACCGCATGACCCGCACGACCCGTCCCTCGTCCACCCTGCCCGGCGCGCGCCGTCCGCGGCGTCGGCCCGCGCGCTCGGTCGCGGCCGCCACGCTCGCGCTCGTTCTCACGGCCGTCGCCGCGGCGTGCTCCCCGAGCACCGACGCGGGCTCCGACGGCGCCGGGGACGGCCGGCCGTCCGCGAGCGCCGACGGCTGGTCGTGGACGTCCTCGGGCCACGGCACGACGTACGAGCTCGACGAGGCGCCGGACCGCCTCGTCGTCGACGGCTACTCGGCCGCCGCGCTGTGGGACTACGGCGTGCGGCCCGACGGGGTGTTCGGGTACGGCTTCTCGGACACCGGGGCGCTGTCGATCGGCAACGCGCGGGTCGACGAGATGGAGGTCGTCGGCACCGACGCCGAGCTCAACCTGGAGAAGCTGCTCGCGCTCGACCCCGACCTCGTGATCGGGTTCGGGACGGAGGACGGCACGGCGTGGCGGTGGTGGGACGAGAAGATCACCGAGGAGGCGACCGCCGTCGCGCCGTTCGTCGGGATGAAGTTCTCCGGCCGCCCCGTCGTCGAGGTGATCGAGGACTACGCGTCGCTCGCGGAGGCGCTCGGCGGCGACGCGGACACCCCGGAGGTCGCCGAGGCGCGCGCCGCGTTCGACGAGCGCCTCGACACCCTGCGGGCGATCGCGGCGGAGAAGCCGCTGACGATCCTGCCGCTCAACGGGGCCGAGGAGCTGTGGGTCGGGCAGCGGACCCTGGGCCAGCTCGCGCTGCTGGAGGAGCTGGGCTTCACGATCGGCGGCCCGCAGGACGAGGAGGCCTGGGCGGAGCTGAGCTGGGAGCGCGTGCCGGACTACCCGGCGGACGTCGTGCTCAGCTACACCGGCTCCGACGAGGCCATGGCGGCGAACCCCGTCTACGCGGGCTTGCCCGCGGTGCAGGCGGGGCAGGTCGTGGGCTGGGACGACAAGCGCCCGTTCACGTGGGCGAGCTACGTCGAGTGGTTCGACGAGCTCATCGCGGTGCTCGACGGCGCCGAGGTCGTCTCGGGACCGCCCGCGTCCTGACCGTCCCACCAGTCGAGGACGACGGTCGCGTGGTACGTGAGCCAGCGCGACGGCTCACCCGCGGGTGCGTCGACCTCGAACCACACGCGGCCCGGGTGGCGCCGGCCCTGGAGCCAGGTGCCGTCCGGGCGCCGCGCGCGGCGGACGTGCTCGACCGCGTCCGCCGCGCGCGGGTCCGGCGGCGTCCCGTCGAGCAGCGACGCCGCGCGCAGGTAGACCAGCGCGTTGAGCACGCTGTAGTACCAGCGGAACGGGTAGGCGAGGCGGAACGCCCAGTCCCCGACGGGCTCGCCGGTGCCGAGCCGCCGGAACAGGCCGCGGCGGAGCAGGTACTCCTCGCCGGTGCGCCGCGCGGCGCGCAGCTCGTCGGTCGCCCCGGCGTGCTCCTGGTAGGCGAGGAGGCCCTTGAGCGCGTTGAGCGTCGAGTGGTACGACGACACGGTCGCGCCCTCGACCCACGCGCAGTTCCACCCGCCGTCGGGCAGCCGCCCGTCGAGGACGGTGCGGAGCAGCCCGGACACGTCGACGCCGAGCCACGCGCCCGCGGCGAGCGTGTACCCGTTGATGCACCAGTCGACCTCGCCGCCCCAGTAGGGCAGGTCGTCGTACTCCCAGCGGCAGTGCTCGGCGAGCAGCTCGGGCGTGCGACGCGCGCGGAGCACCTCGGGGTCGAGCCCCCACTCGCGCAGCGCGACGAGCGACCAGGTGGTCGCGGTCCAGGGCTGGCCCTCCTCGGGCCTGCCCTCGGCGTCCGGCGCGGTCGCGCCGTCCCCGCCGACGTCCGCGGGGAAGTACGCGCCGCCCGCCCACTGCCCGTCGGGGTCCTGGAGCGCGAGGAGCCGGGCGCCGAAGCCCTCGGTCGCGACGCGCGCCCGCGTCGCCCGCCACACGGAGGGCGGGGCGTGCACGACGTCGCGCTCCACCTGCCAGCGCAGCGCCGGGTCGGCGTCGAGGAGCCAGCCGACGACGTCGCCGTCGACGGGGCCTCCGGGCGTTCGGTCGGCCATCCCGTCACGCTACGCCGGGGGACGGCCGACCGCCGTCCGTCAGACGAAGCCGAACACGGGCGGGAACACGAGGGCGACGACCGCCGCCCACCCCGCGTAGACGGGGAGGAAGCGCGTCTGCCACGCGACGAGGTCGGCGAACGGCCGGCGCCCGCGGAGGAACGCGGTCGCGAGCACAGCCGACCACGCGAGGTGGACGAGCAGCAGGAGGTTGAGCCCGAGCGCTGCCGCCTTGTTGGGGCTCACGCCGAACTCGGCGATGCGTGTGAGCATCGCGGTGAGCGCGACCGCGTCGACGGCGAGCGCCGCGCCGACGAGGACCACCAGGAGCCCGTCGAAGAACGACCCGGGGGCGAGCGGGTCGCGTGCGGAGACGGAGTAGAGGAGCAGGCACAGGACGAGCACGAGGATCGCGTCCATGAGGATGAGCAGCTCGCGGTCGACGGCCGCGAGGTTCCCCGCGGTCGCGAGGACGACGAACGCGGCGAGGAGCATGACGAGCGTCAGCGGCGTGAACACGCGCGTGAGCACGGGCGCGATGTTCTCGACGACGTTCTGCTTCGCCTCGACGAGCCAGGCGGCCACGATGAGCGCCGCCGGGACGCACAGGGTGAGGATCCAGGTGTCGAGGTACGGCTCGAGGTCGACGCCGGCGAGCGAGAAGACCCCGATGGTCAGGCCGAGCAGGACCCCGCCACCGAGCGCGATGAGCGTGTAGTACACGGCGAGCTCGCCCGTGAACCGCACGAAGTCCATGCGGCGCGCGTCCGAGCGCCACCGCCCGCCCACGTAGGCGAGCCCGACGACGGCCCACAGCGTCACCGGGGCGGCGAGCGCCGCGAGCACGAAGGTCGAGTCCGTGGGCTCGAACGGGTACGCGTTGAGGACGACGCCCAGCACGACGAACGGCACGACGAGCACGCCGACGACGCGCAGCGTGACCTGCCGCTTCCACGCGAGGTAGGCCGTGAGGAACGGCAGCACGAGGAGCCCGACGTTGAGCCCGACCGTCTCCCAGGGCAGGAGCACGGTCGCCACCTTGACCGTGACGCCCACCGCGACGGCGAGCCCGAGCACCACCGCGAGCTCGCGCCACGAGCGGGTGCGGCCCGCCTGCTCTCCCACGAGGACGAGCTGCTTCCACAGACGCTCGGAGTGCTCCTGCGCGAACTCGCGCGACAGGTCGTCGAGCGTGCCCATGCGCTTCACGGCGACGAGGAACGCCTCGTCGTCGTCGAGGCCCGTGGCCCGGAGGTCCTCGACCCGCTCGCGCAGGTGGTCCTCCATCTCGTCGACGTCCGCGGCGGAGATCGCCTCCCGGCGCCGGACGTACCCGCGCCACTGGTCGATCTGGGCCTCGAGCGCGGCGTGCGGGCCGGGGCTCGCCCCGTCCGTCGGCGCGGTCGCGGCGCCCATCAGGCCCACCCCTCCGCGACGCGCGGCGGGCTCTGGAGCCCGTCCTGGGCGGAGCGCCACACCTGCTGGAGCGCGTGCGCGACGACGTCCCACTGCGCCTGGCGCTCGACGAGCGCCTCGCGCCCCGCGGCGGTGATCGCGTAGTGCTTGCGGCGCCGGCCGACGTCGGACGTGCCCCACGACGCCTCGACGAGCCCGAGGCGCTCCAGCCGGTGCAGCAGCGGGTACAGCATGCCGTCGGTCCACTGCATCCGCCCGCCCGAGAGCTCGTCCACGCGCTTGAGGATCGCGTAGCCGTAGGACTCGCCGTCGGCGAGGATCCCGAGCACGAGCGGGGTGGCCGAGGCGGCCACGAGGTCCTTGTCGATACGCATGACGCTCCTATGCCTAGCTGTTCTAGGGGTTACGACCCTAGCAGTTCTAGGTGTGCGGAGCGGACCGGTCGTGCGCCTCGCGCAGAGGATCGGGCCGGTGCCGCCCGCTCGCCGCGGTCGACCCGAGCTCGACGTCCCCCACCGCGCTCGACGCTCCCGCGGTCCGTGGGTCCCGGCGGTCGGCGACCAGCGCCGACGTGCCTCGACTACCGGTTGCGCGCCGCACCGTCCACCGCCGTGGCGAGGTCCGGCGTGAAGGCGAAGATCGTGCCGCCCTCCTGGCTGACCCACCATCGACCGCAGAGCATGGTGGTCCGCGCCTCCTGGTCGTCCGGCCACCAGTCGGCCTCGAGCGTCCTCACTTCGGCCATCTTGTCGACCGGGACGCGCTTGGTCCGCTCGTCCGACCTGTACGCCGCGACCAGCTCCTCCCGGGACGGCGCGCCCTCCTCGGCGACGGGCCGGCACTCGCCGGACAGGTCGCCGTCGTAGGACGCGACGAGGAGCCGCTCCGCGCCCGTGGCCCGCTGCAGGACGACGACGTCCGTCGCCTCGTCGGGCACCCAGTCCGCGAGCAGGCCAGACTCCTTCCCGCTCGCGCCGTCGCTCGCCTTCTTCTCGACCACCTCGCTCGGGACGACGCCGCACGCCCCGAGCAGGAGGGTGGCGGGGACCGCGAGGGCGAGTGCGAGGGAGGCGGGACGCGGACGGGCGGCAAGGGTGTCGTTGACCATGCGTCGATCGTCGTCCGTGGCCGATCGGCGCGGCGTCGGCCCGTGGCCGGACCTGGATGCGCGCACCGTCGTGCCACGGGACGAGAAGCGGTCATGCCACGGGCGTCGGCGTGCAGTACCGGCAGCGGGTGCGGGACACGACGTCCCGGACGCAGAAAGTCCCGGCCAGGAGAACCTGACCGGGACTCTTCGAAGGTGTTGCGGCCCTGAAGCCGAAACCCTCGTCACGTGCGCGAGGGGGGAGTTGAACCCCCACGCCCTTTCGGGCACACGGACCTGAACCGTGCGCGTCTGCCTATTCCGCCACTCGCGCGTGCCGCAGAAGACTAGCACGACGCGAGGGACCGACCGGCACCGCGCCGTCCTGCGTGACGCCCGCCACCCGGACGCACCACGGCGCGAGCCCGTCGTCGACCACGACCTTCATCGCCCTCGAGCATGCCGTCGCTCCCGGGAAGAGCGGCGAGACGACAGCAACCTCGCGCTCGGCGGGGGAGCGGACGCCCGACGTTCACACGCTCCGCCACGAAAGCGCCACATCCGTCCGGTAATCGTCCGACGAAACGGGCCTGCTGGTCCGACGCGATCGATACGATCTAGGTAGTCTGCCCGGACGCGGGTGCGCGCGGGGGGCCACCGGAGAGAGGGCGCCGGCAGAGCAGACGAGATCCGCGCGGCGCGAGCCGCGGCACGAGCGAGCACGAGGGAGGAGGTGGCATGGGAGTCCTGGACCGCTTCGAGAAGGGCGTCGAGCGGGTCGTGAACAACGCCTTCGCCAAGGTGGGACGCAGCGAGGTCAAGCCCGTCGAGCTCGCGAGCGCGCTGCGGCGCGAGGTCGACGACCGCGCCGCCGTCGTCGACCGCGAGCGCACGGTCGTGCCCAACGAGTTCACCATCGAGCTGTCGGTGGACGACTTCGGCCAGGTCGAGGGGTGGGGCGCGGAGACCCTCGCCGACGAGCTGGCGTCGAACGTCACCCAGTACGCCGCGTCGCAGCACTACGCGTTCGTCGGGCCCGTGAGCGTGAGCTTCGAGCAGAACGACACGCTCGACGTCGGCCGCTTCCAGCTCCGCTCGGCGAGCGTGCGCGGCAACGTCGCACCCGCCACGACGGCGTCCCCGAGCACGCGCCACCCGCTCGTCGACATCGACGGGCAGCGCTACCTGCTCACCGGCCCGGTCACGGTGATCGGCCGCGGCTCGGAGGCCGACATCGTCGTCGACGACCCGGGCGTCTCGCGGCGCCACCTGGAGATCCGGGTGACCCCGGAGGGCGTGATCGCGACGGACCTCGGCTCCACGAACGGCCTGTTCGTCGAGGGGCACCAGGTGCCGGCAGCGACGCTGCTCGACGGGAACTCCCTGACGATCGGCCGGACCCGCATCATGTTCTGGACCGGCGCGTCCGACAACGAGGAGTGGTGATCCGGCCCGCATGACCGATCTCACGTTCACCCTGCTCCGGCTGGGCTACCTGGTGCTGCTCTGGGTGTTCGTGCTCTCCGCGATCGGCGTGCTGCGTCGGGACCTGTACGGCACGAAGATCACGCCGCGCCGCGGCAAGAAGGGCGGTCCCGCACCCGCCGCCCGCCCGACGTCGGGCCCCACCCCGGCCGCGCCGGAGCCCTCGCGGCCCGTCGCGCCCGCGGGCCCGTCGCGGCTCGTCGTCACCGCCGGCCCGCTGACCGGCACGACGATCCCGCTCACGACGTCGTCGATCCTCATCGGCCGCGCGCCGAGCTGCACGCTCGTCCTCGACGACGACTACTCGTCGTCGCGCCACGCCCGCATCTTCCCGCAGCACGGGTCCTGGTTCGTCGAGGACCTCGGCTCCACGAACGGCACCTACGTCGAGGACCAGCGGATCGCCCAGGTCACCCCCCTGGGCCCGGGGACGCGGGTGCGGATCGGTCAGTCCGTCGTCGAGCTGCAGAGGTAGCCCGCAGTGAACATCGCCCTGCGCTACGCCGCGCGCTCCGACGTCGGGCTCGTGCGCTCCAACAACCAGGACTCCGGCTACGCGGGCCCGCACCTGCTCGTCGTCGCGGACGGCATGGGCGGCCACGCGGGGGGCGACGTCGCCTCCTCCATCGCGATCGCCGCGCTCGCGCCGCTCGACGGCGAGTCGCACGGCCCGGACGACGCGCTGGCCGAGCTCGAGCGCTCGATCGACCACGCCCGTCAGGACCTCGTGGACCGCAGCGTGACCGACCCGGAGCTGGTCGGCATGGGCACGACCGTCACCGCGATCCTGCGCGCGGGCAACAAGCTCGCCATGGCGCACCTCGGCGACTCGCGCGCCTACCTGCTGCGCGACGGCGAGCTGAACCAGGTCACGACGGACCACACGTTCGTGCAGCACCTCGTCGACACGGGGCGCATCTCGGCGGACGAGGCGGAGACCCACCCCCAGCGCAACGTCGTCATGCGCGTGCTGGGCGATTTCGACATCGACCTCACGCCGGACATGTCCGTCCGCGAGGCGAAGCCGGGCGACCGGTGGCTCCTGTGCTCGGACGGCCTCTCGGGCTTCGTCAGCCAGGAGACCATCGCGCAGACGCTCACCGAGACGGACGACGTCGACGCGTGCGCCGACCACCTGCTCCAGCTCGCGCTGCGCGCGGGCAGCACGGACAACGTGACGGTCGTCGTCGCGGACGTCGTGGACGTCGACGCCCTGCCCGACGGCGGGGCGCCCGGCACGGGCGCGCAGGTCGTGGGGTCCGCGGCGATCGACCGCGACGCCCCGACGTCGGCAGCGGACGGCCCGGCGGCCCGCGCGGCCGCGCTCATGGCGAGCACCAAGGCGACCGCACCGACCGAGGAGCCGGACGCCGACGCGCCGGACGAGGACGGTGCGGAGGCCCGGACCGCCGTCGAGGGCTCCGGCGACGACGAGGACGACGTGCGCCCCGGTCGCGCCCCCCGGCGCTGGATCACCGTGGTCGCGATCCTGCTCGTGGTCGCGGGCCTGGGTGCCGCCGGCTGGGCGGGGTACCGCTGGACGCAGTCGCAGTACTACGTGGGCGTCGCCGACGGCCAGGTCGCGGTGTTCCGCGGCATCCCCGAGAACGCGGGCCCGGTCACGCTGTCGACCCCGATCGAGCTCACGGGCACGCGCGTCGACGACCTGCCGGGCTACGTCGTCGACCGCCTGGAGACCACGATCCCCGCGGAGTCGCTCGAGGACGCCCGCGCCCGCGCGGAGCGGCTGGTCGCCGAGGCCGCGGAGGACACCACCGAGACCCCCGCGACCGACGGCTCGACCGACACGCCGGACGGGACCACGGACGGCGCGGCGACGGGGACCCCGGAGGCCGACGCGCCGAGCGTGACCCCGGCGCCCGCCGACGGCGCCGGCTCGGGGGCCTGATGGCCACGGTGGAGACCACCGAGGTGCGCCCCGGCCGGGGTGCGGAGCTCGGTCTGCTCGTCCTCGCGCTCGCGCTGGGCATCGGGGCGTACGCGCTCGTGGGTCTGCAGCTCACGGGCGAGCTCCCGGGCCGCTTCTACGTGTACAGCATCGGGACGGTGGTGCTCGCGGGCGCCGCGCACGTGCTGCTGCGCTTCAAGGCGCCGTACGCGGACCCGGTGATCCTGCCGATCGCCGTCGCGCTCAACGGCATCGGCCTCGCCATGATCTTCCGCCTCGACCTGGGCTCGCAGGTCACGGGCGGCACCCAGGACCTCGCGCCGCGCCAGCTCCAGTGGACGGCGCTCGGCATCCTCTGCGCGTTCGCCCTCGTCTGGTTCCTGCGCGACCACCGCACCCTGCGCCGCTACACGTACACCGCGATGATCGCGGGCATCGTGCTCGTCGCGCTGCCGCTCGTCCCGGGCCTGGGCACCCGCATCAACGGCGCCCAGATCTGGATCAACCTGTTCGGCTTCTCGCTCCAGCCGGCCGAGTTCGCCAAGGTCGCGTTCGCGATCTTCTTCGCGGGGTACCTCGTGACGAACCGCGACACGCTCGCGCTCGCCGGCCCCCGCGTGCTCGGCCTCCAGCTCCCGCGCCTGCGCGATCTCGGGCCGATCATCATCGTCTGGCTCGTCTCGCTCGCGATCCTCGTGTTCGAGCGCGACCTCGGGACCTCGCTCCTGTTCTTCGGCCTGTTCGTCGCGATGCTCTACATCGCGACCGAGCGCGTGAGCTGGGTCGTCATCGGTCTGCTCCTCATCGCGGTCGGCGCGGTGCTGGCAGCCTCGACGTTCGGGCACGTGCAGGCGCGCGTCGACGTGTGGCTGCACCCGTTCGACCCGGAGATCTTCGGCCGCAGCCCGGGTGGCTCGGGCCAGCTCGTGGGCGGCCTGTTCTCGCTCGGCAACGGCGGGCTCTTCGGCACGGGCTGGGGCGCCGGCTACCCGCGCACGGTCCCGTACGCGTTCTCCGACTTCATCTATGCGTCGCTCGGCGAGGAGCTCGGGCTCACGGGCCTCATCGGCATCCTGCTCGCCTACCTCGTCCTCGTGGAGCGCGGCCTGCGCACCGCGATCGGCGTGCGCGACGGGTTCGGCAAGCTGCTCGCGGGCGGGCTCGCGTTCGTCATGGCGTGGCAGCTCTTCGTCGTGGTCGGCGGGATCACGCGGATCATCCCGCTCACCGGCCTGACCATGCCGTTCGTCGCCCAGGGCGGGTCGTCGCTCCTCGCGAACTGGCTCGTCGTCGGGCTGCTGCTGCGCATCTCCGACGACGCGCGCCGCCCCTCCTCCCTGCCCGTGCGCGGGCAGGTCGCGCCCGGCGGCGCGCGCAGCCGCACCGACTCGGACCCGGTCGCGGGCGGCGGCGCGGCCGTGGGCGCCCTGCCCGACGACGCACCCACCACGGTCGGCGCGCCCACCGTCCCCGGTCCCGCCACGGGCCCCACGCGCGCGACGACGGGCGTCCAGCCCGCGGTCGGCCGCACCGGGGAGGTCCCCGACCACCCCGACGACCTGCGCACGGAGGTCGTCCGCCGGCCGGACGCCGCCACCGAGACCGACCGCGACCCCTGGGGAGGAGCCCGGTGAACGTCCCCCTGCGTCGCGTCGCGACCGTCGTCCTCGTGATGTTCCTCGCGCTCATGGTGTCGACGACGTACATCCAGTTCGTCCAGGCCGACTCGCTCAACAACGACTCGCGCAACGCCCGCACCATCTACCGCGAGTACAACAAGTTCCGCGGCCCGATCGTCGTCGCGGGCGACGCCATCGCGTCCTCGACCCCGGTGGACGACGCGTTCGGCTTCCAGCGCCAGTACTCGAACGGCCCGCTCTACGCGCCCGTCTCCGGCTTCCTGTCGCTCACCAACGGGCGCACGGAGATCGAGGACAAGGAGAACGACTACCTCAACGGCGAGGCGAGCTCGCTGTGGCTCGACCGCCTGAGCGCGCTCTTCACCGGGCAGCAGCCGCAGGGCGCGTCCGTCGAGCTGACGATCGACCCGGCGGCCCAGCAGGCCGCGTGGGACGCGCTGGGCGACCAGCGCGGCGCCGTCGTCGCGATCGAGCCGAAGACGGGCCGCGTCCTCGCGCTCGTGTCCAAGCCCAGCTACGACCCGAACGAGCTCGCGACGCACGACACCGCCCTCGCGCGCCAGCGCTACCAGGAGCTGCTCAACGCCGAGGGCAACCCGATGTCGAACCGGGCCATCCGCGGCAACACGTACCCGCCGGGCTCGACGTTCAAGATCGTCACCTCGGCCGCGGCGCTCGAGAGCGGGCAGTACACGGCCGAGACCGTGATCCCGGCGCCGGACGAGCTGCCGTACCCCCAGTCGACCCAGACGATGAAGAACTTCGGCGGCACGCGCTGCTCGCCCACGGGCGAGATGACCCTCGCGGACGCGCTGCGCATCTCGTGCAACACCGCGTTCGGCGACCTCGCCATGACCCTCGGCGAGGACGCGATGCGCGACCAGGCCGAGGACTTCGGCTTCGACGCCTCGCTCGAGATCCCCATGGACGTCACGCCGAGCCGCTTCCCCGCCGAGGGCACGCCGGGCGCGGACGCCGCCGGGATCGCGCGCGCCGGCATCGGCCAGGGCGAGGTCAAGGTCACGCCGCTCCAGATGGCGATGGTCGCCGCCGCGATCGCGAACGACGGCGTGCAGATGGCCCCGTACACGGTGGAGACGATCCGCAACCCCGACCTCGACGTCGTCCGGCAGTCGGAGCCGCGCCGTCTGCGCACCTCGGTCTCCCCGTCGACGGCGGAGCAGCTCACCCAGATGATGGTGGGCGTCGTGCAGAACGGCTCCGGCAAGTCGGCGCAGATCCCGGGCGTGCAGGTCGCGGGCAAGACGGGCACCGCCGAGACGGGCGGCGAGGCCGCTCCGCACGCGTGGTTCACGAGCTTCGCCCCCGCCGACGACCCCCAGGTCGCGGTCGCGGTCATCGTCGAGAACGGCGGCTCGATGGGCAACGAGGCGACGGGCGGCGCGATCGCCGCGCCGATCGCCCGCGCCGTCATGGAGGCGGTGTTGAACGGATGAAGCCGGTCCGGGGGCTGACGCTCGGCAACCGCTACCGCCTGGTGCGGCGCATCGCCGTCGGCGGCATGGGCGAGGTGTGGGTCGCGGCCGACGACGCGCTCGGCCGCGAGGTCGCGGTCAAGGTCCTGCGGAGCGAGTACGCGGGCAACGAGGACTTCCTCAACCGCCTGCGCACCGAGGCCCGCAACAGCGCGGCGCTCTCGCACCCCAACATCGCGCAGATGTACGACTACGGCGAGACCAACGGCTCCGGGTACCTCGTCATGGAGCTCGTCGTGGGCGAGCCCATGGCGGACCTGCTGGAGCGCGAGCCGGTGCTCCCGCCCGCGCGGCTCCTCCCGATCCTCGCGCAGACCGCCCGCGCGCTGCACGCCGCCCACCTGTCCGGCGTCGTGCACCGGGACGTCAAGCCGGGCAACATCCTCATCGACCGCTCCGGCACGGTGAAGATCACCGACTTCGGGGTCTCCCTCGCGGCCAACCAGGTCCCGATGACGGCGACGGGCATGGTCATGGGCACGGCCCAGTACCTGTCGCCCGAGCAGGCGGTCGGCCAGGCCGCGACCGGGGCCTCGGACATCTACGCGCTCGGCATCGTCGCGTACGAGTCGATCGCGGGGAACCGGCCGTTCACGGGGTCCACGCCGGTCGACATCGCGGTCGCGCACGTCAACGAGCCGGTGCCGCCGCTGCCCACGTCGGTCGACCCGGAGCTCGGCGAGCTCGTCATGGTCATGCTCGCCAAGGACCCGCTGGCGCGGCCTCACCCGGCCGACGCGCTCGCGCGCGTCTTCGAGGGCATCGGCGCGCGCCTCGCGAGCGACCCCTGGTCCGCCCGCACAGGGGCGCCCGCCCCGACGCGACGCGCGCGCCGGGCCCGCACCACCGCCGACGACGTCCCCGCGCCCGAGCCGGACCCGGCACCCGTCATCACCCCGCTCGTCATCCCGGCCGCGGTGCGCGACCCGCACGCGCCCGACCCGACGAGCCCGTGGGTCGCCCCCGCGCCGCGCCGCGCCGCGCACGCCGCGTCGGCGGGGGAGACGGCGGACGTGCCGCCGTCGGCCGGCACCCCGCCCGGGCCGCCCGACGACGACGCGACCCACGTCCGGCCGCTCGGCCGGCACGGCGGGACGGTCCCGGCGACCGCCGAGCCCGTCCCCCCGGCACCGCCCGCCCCGGACGACGCCGCACCCGGCCCCGCCCTCCCGTGGGAACGCCCCGTCCCCGCCGCCCCGGCGGACGACCCGGGGGCTCCGCGGTCGTACCCGCCGCGTCGCGAGATGCACGGCCCGACGCGCTCCTCACGACGACCGCAGCCCACCCGCGCGGGCACACGCCCTGCCGGTGCGCCCGGGCGTCCGGCGAGCCCGACGCACGCCGAGCCCGTCGCCCCCGCGACCCGCGCCGAGGCGCGCCGTCAGTCGCAGTCGGCACCCGTACCCTCACGCTCCGCGGGACGCCGCACGTCGACCACGACGGGCCGCCGCCTGGGTGGCCTGCCCAACGGCCTGACCTGGCCCCTCGTCGCCCTCCTGGGTCTCCTGCTCGTGCTGGTGATCGCGACGATCGCCACGCTCGGGGACCGGGACGGCGACGGCGGCGACGCCGCCCCCGTGCGGGGCGCGGAGACCTCCGTCGAGGTCGTCGCGTCCGACGCCGAGAGGCTCCCCGGACGGGTGACATCGTGACGACATCGTGCTGTTCCCTGCGTGACCGCAGGGCCCCGGGTGGGATGATTGCGCCAGCTGTGCCACGGGCGGACGCGCCCGCGGCTCCGACGACACCGAAGGACGAATGAGTGGTGGACAACGCTCCCCGAGTGCTTGCCGGGCGCTACCAGGTCGGTGAGCTCATCGGCCGTGGTGGCATGGCCGAGGTGCACATCGGCCACGACAACCGCCTCGGTCGTACCGTCGCGATCAAGATCCTGCGCTCCGACCTCGCGCGCGACCCGTCGTTCCTCGCACGCTTCCGGCGCGAGGCGCAGGCGGCGGCGTCGCTGAACCACCCGGCCATCGTCGCGGTCTACGACACGGGCGAGGACGTGCACGAGGACGCCACCGGGAACTCGGTGCACGTCCCGTTCATCGTCATGGAGTACGTCGAGGGCCACACCGTGCGGGACATCCTGCGCGACGGCCAGGCCGTGCCCATCGACGAGGCCGTGGAGATCACCGCGGGCGTCCTGGCGGCGCTCGAGTACTCGCACCACGCCGGGATCGTCCACCGCGACATCAAGCCCGCCAACGTCATGATCACGCCGACCGGCGCCGTGAAGGTCATGGACTTCGGCATCGCCCGCGCGGTGGCCGACTCCGCAGCCACCATGACGCAGACGCAGGCCGTCATCGGCACCGCCCAGTACCTCTCCCCGGAGCAGGCGCGCGGCGAGACGGTCGACGCGCGCTCCGACCTGTACTCGACCGGCTGCCTGCTCTACGAGCTGCTCACGGGGCGCCCGCCGTTCATCGGCGACTCGCCCGTCGCGGTCGCCTACCAGCACGTGCGCGAGGCGCCCGCCACGCCGAGCGCGATCGCTCCCGACGTGCCCGAGGTGCTCGACCGCATCACGCTCAAGGCGCTCGCCAAGGACCGCACCGCGCGGTACTCGAGCGCAGCCGAGTTCCGGGCCGACCTCGAGAACGCGGTGCGGGGCGGGTCCATCACGGCCCCCGCGCTCGGGGTCGCGGCCGCCGCCGCAGGCCTCGGTGCCGCCGCCGCGGCCGCCGACCTCCAACCGACGATGGTCGAGTCCGCGACGCAGGTCATGACCCCGGCCGCCGCGGCGGCGAACCCCTGGGCGACCAGCGCGGCGCCCGCCGTCCCGCCGGGGGAGCAGCCTCCCGGCGAGGACGAGGAGCAGCCCAAGAGCCGCAAGGGCCTCATGTGGGCGCTCATCGCGGTCGGCGTCCTCGCCATCGCGGCGATCGTCACGATGCTGCTCATCAACCAGAACAAGGACGCCGAGCCGGAGCTCGTCACCGTGCCGACGGTCCAGGCGGGCATGACCCAGGAGGAGGCCGCCGCGCTCTTCGACGGCCTGGACCTCGAGTTCAACCCGCTCCTCGAGGAGAACTCCGACGTCCCGGAAGGCGAGTTCATCCGCCAGAGCCCCGCCGGGGACGCCCAGGTCGACCCGGGCACCTCGGTCGACGTCTGGTTCTCGACCGGGCCTGACGCCGTCACGATCCAGGACCTCAAGGGCAAGACGCAGGAGGAGGCCCGGCAGTATCTCGCCGACGCCGGGCTCAACGTCGGCGACGTCAACACCGAGGACTCCCCGGACGTCCCGAAGGGCTCGGTGACGAAGACCGACCCCGGCGCCGGGCAGTCCGTGCCCGCGGGCTCGACTGTCAACCTCTACGTGTCGAGCGGCCTCGTCGCCCTTCCGGACGTCACGGGCCAGCAGTTCGACGCCGCGAAGTCGACCGTCGAGGCACTCGGCCTCAAGGTCGACCGCAGCGAGGAGGAGTCCGACGAGCCGGAGAACCAGGTCCTCTCGCAGCAGCCCAACGCGGGCAGCGTCCCGCAGGGGTCGACCGTGACCCTCAAGGTCGCCATCCCGCGCGCGGCGGAGACGACGACGGTGCCGACGAACCTCGCCGGCATGACCGAGGAGCAGGCCATCGAGGCGCTCAACGGCGCCGGCCTCAACCCGAGCGGCAACCGCATCACGCAGGAGTCCGAGCAGTGGCCGGCGGGCACGGTCATCGGGTCCGACCCGCGGGGCGGGACCGAGCTCGAGGTCGGCTCAGAGGTGCGGCTCATCGTCTCCACCGGCCCCGGACCGTCGACCGGTGGCGGCGAGAACGGCGGAGGGAACAACGGCGGGGGCAACGGGAACGGCGGGGGCAACGGCGGAGATAGCGGGGGCTGAGCCTCCGCCCCCGGGCCATCTCACGACGACGGGCCCTCACCTCCGTGGAGGTGAGGGCCCGTCGTCGTGCGGAGGAGCCGAGAGGTGGCGGCGGGGGTCGGCGCTGCGCCGTGCTCGCTACTGGCGCACGAGCGGGGCCATGCCCGCGGAGCGCTCGACGGCTCCCTCGAGGCCGCACGCCTCGAGCCAGTTCGCGAGCAGGCGGTGGCCGCCCTCGGTGAGCACCGACTCCGGGTGGAACTGGACGCCGTGCAGCGGCAGCTCCTTGTGCTGGAGGCCCATGATGACGCCCCCGGCGGTCGTCGCCGTCACCTCGAGCTCGGCGGGCACGGTGTCGCTCACGACGGCGAGCGAGTGGTACCGCGTCGCGGTGAAGGGCAGGGGGAGGCCCGCGAGCACGCCCTCGCCCTCGTGCTCCACGAGGCTCGTCTTGCCGTGCATGAGCTCGGGCGCGTGGGTGACCGTCGCGCCGTACACCTCGGCGAGGGCCTGGTGGCCGAGGCAGACCCCGAGCATCGGCGTGCGCGACGCGGCGCACGTCCGGATGACCTGCTCGCTCTGCCCTGCCTCCTTCGGCGTGCCGGGCCCGGGGGAGACGAGGACGCCGTCGAACACCGTGCCGTCGGCGTCGCGGAACCGGCCGTCGGCGTCCGGCTCCGGCACCGCGTCGTTGCGCACGACGACGGTCTGCGCGCCCAGCTGGTCGAGGTAGCCGACGATCGTGTAGACGAACGAGTCGTAGTTGTCCACGACGAGGATGCGGGTCGGGTGGGTCATCGCGTGGCCTCCACGGACGCTGCGCCGGCGGCGTCGGTCTGGATGTTGGGGTCGTTGAACGGCATGTACTCGGACACGAGCGGGAACAGCCACTCGAAGCACGCGAGCACGACGGCGGCCGCGAGGACGAGCAGGATCAGCACCCGCAGCCACGCCGGGCCGGGCAGCACGCGCCACAGCGCCCCGTACATCACGAGCCTCCTTCGGCGGCGGGAGCGGTCTGGCCGACGAGCTCCGGCGGCGTGCCGTCCTCGACGGGCATCCAGTAGTCGAACTTCGCGTTGACGATGTACCGCGCGACGAGCGAGTTGAGGCCGATCGGGTGGCACGTCGTCAGCGTGAGGTACCGCTCGGTGGGCTCGACGCCGGGCTGCCACGGGACGGGAGCGATCGCCTCGACCTGGTCGGGCTTCACGGCCTGCATGTGGTCGACGCGGTAGACGTACCAAGTGCCGTCGGCCTCGACGACGATCGGGTCGCCGATCTCGAGCTCCTCGACGTCGTGGAAGATCTTGCCGTACGTCTGCCGGTGCCCGGCCAGGGAGAAGTTCCCGACGCCGCCGGGCATGACCGTCTCGGGGTAGTGCCCGGCCATGGCCCGGTCGAGGATCGACCGCTTGTCGGTGCCCTCCGCGATCGGCATCATCTTGCCGTCCCACCGCGGCACGTAGAGGGTGCCCCACACCTCGCCGAGCGCCGGCGCGGCGGGCACGGGCGGGTCGTCGCGCAGGATCGTCGTGCCGACGTCCGCGGCGTCCGGGGTCGGCGCCTGGATCTCCTCGAGCACCTGCGCCTGGACCCGGTCGGCCTGGACGTCCGTCCACCAGAGCTGCCAGACGACGTACAGGCCGAGCAGGATCCCCAGCGTGATGAGCAGCTCGCCGAGCACCCCGACGACCGCGGACACCGGACCACGGCTCGAGCCGCGCTGCCCGGCGTGCCGGGCCGGTGCGGGGCTCGTCGCGGTCACGACGCCACCGCGTCGGACGGGCGCGCGTAGCGGAGCTCGAGCGCGCCCTGGTAGCCCGGCATCTCGATGTCGTCCTCGTCCTCGACGGACCAGCCGAGGTTCACCGCGTCGACGTACTCCTTGTACACCTGGACGCCCGGCGAGCGGTCGAGCGCGTCGCGCAGCGCCTCGGGGTCGCCCACGGCCTCGACGACGTAGGGCGGGGAGTAGACGCGCCCGTGCAGGAGCAGGATGTTGCCCGCGCAGCGGAACGCCGACGTCGCCGTGACGCGCTGCCCCTGGAGCGTCATCGCCTCGGCACCGCCCGCCCACAGCGCGTTGACGACCGACTGGATGTCCTGCTGGTGCACGACGAGGTCGTCGGGGCGGATCCCCGCGGGGTAGCTGCCGTCCGGGGGCGCGTCGTCGAGCGAGACGGACACGCCGGCGCCCCGGACCGGCGTCGTGCCGGCGGAGACGGCCGTCCGCGCCGCGAGGTCGGGGTCGACGCCGGTGGGCGCGTCCTCGGACCGCGACAGGTCCGCGACCTCGGCCGTCAGGGCGTCGACCTGGGTCGCGAGGTCGGCCACGCGGTCGGACTCGCGGTCGACGAGCTGCGCGAGGTTCTCCGGGTGGCGCGACTCGTCGCCGCGCGCGAGCCGGGCGTTGGCCGTGAACATGAGCCCCGCGAGCGCGAGGACGAGCGCGACCGTCACGGCGGACCGCACGCGGCGCGCGCGCGGCGTACCGCCCGGGCCCGACGACGGCACGTCGGCGGGATCGTCCGGGCCCGCGGCGGCGGGGTCCGTGGTGCTCACGCGACCGTCTCCTTCCTGGGGCGGACGCGGTCGTCGACCGGTCTGCGTCGTGCGTCTGCGTCGTGGGCTGTGTGGTGCTCGAGGTCGTGCGCGGCTCACCTCGCGGCACGTCCTCCGCGCGCGGTGTCCGCGCCTATTGTGTGCGCCCACTACGCTAGTCGACGAACGTCGTCCACGATCGTGACGGACCCGTGCTCCGGCAGAGTCTCGCGGCGCGTCGACGACCTTCGCCCGACCCATGCACGGTTCCTGCACGACGACGGCAGGCGTCCGCTCCCGCGGTGCGTCCCGGCGTCGGCGCAGCGAGCCCCACCAGGACAGGAGCCCACCCTCGTGCCCGAGTCGAAGTCGCGCAAGAAGCCCAAGCCGCAGCGTCCGCCGAGCGTGCCGAAGCCCGAGTCGGGCAACCCGCGCTGGCTCGTGCCCACGATGCTCGGGCTCATGCTCGTCGGGCTCGCCTGGATCGTGCTGTTCTACCTCAGCGGTCCGAAGCAGCTCCCCGTCCCGCCCCTCGGCGCGTGGAACCTCGGGGTGGGCTTCGCCTTCATCATCGCCGGGTTCGCGCTCACGACGCGCTGGAAGTAGCCGCGCGCCGGGCAGGGCCTCGGCCCCGCCCGGCGACGTCGGGCCTCACACCGGTGTAGTTCCACACCTGTGAGTAACTCTGGGGATAACTCTCGCGGCGGGCCCGGTCAGGCGACGTGGCCGAACTGGTCCGCCGCCGCGTAGGTGAGCCAGGAGGCGGCGACCAGCGCCGCGACGACCACGACCGTCGCGCCCACGGACACCAGGGTGCGGCGCTCCCGCGGCGCGTACGCGTAGGCCGCGCCGAGGGCGAGGCCCACCACGAGACCGCCCAGGTGCGCCTGCCACGCGATCCCGGGGAAGAACAGCCCGATCGCGAAGTTGATGCCGATGAGCACGACGATCTGCATCGCGTTGCGGCCCGTCCGGCGCAGGACGAGCAGGATCGCCCCGAAGAGCCCGAACACCGCGCCCGAGGCGCCGACGACGGGCTGGTACCAGGCCTCCGACGTCGGGCCTCCCGCGAGGAGCAGGTACCCGACGGAGCCCCCGAGGGCGGAGAGCAGGTAGAGCGCCGTGAAGCGCAGCCGTCCGAGCTGCTGCTCGAGGAACGGGCCCGTGATCCACAGGGCGTACATGTTGAAGAGGATGTGCACGGGGCTCGTCGAGTGCAGGAACGCCGCCGTCAGGAAGCGGTAGGGCTGCAGCTCGCCGACCCACGGCGCGAACGCGAGCATGTTCGTCCACGTGCCGCCCGTGACGAGCTGGAGCAGCCAGCTCACGACGCACAGCCCGATGATCGTGAACGTCACGACGGGCGGGCCGCCCCGCACCTTCCCGCCCAGCGCGGTGCGCGCCGTGGGCGCCTGACGGGCGGCCTCCCGCACGCAGTCCACGCACTGGACGCCGACCGCCGCGGGGCGCTGGCACTCGGGGCATGCCGGGCGCCCGCAGCGCTGGCAGCGCACGTACGACACGCGGTCGGGGTGCCGCGGGCACACCGGCGGGACGGCGGGACCGTCGTGCGGTCCGGCCGTCCCGTACGCCGGCGGGCCGGGTGGCCCGGGAGGTGTCGTCGAGATGGTCAGTCCTCGATGGTGACGGACGTGATGACGATGTCCTCCTGCGGGCGGTCGCCCGGACGCGTGGGCGTCGCGTTGATCGCGTCGACGACGGCGCGGGACTCGTCGTCCGCGACCTCGCCGAAGATCGTGTGCTTGCCGTTGAGCCACGGCGTGGGGACCGTCGAGATGAAGAACTGCGACCCGTTGGTGCCCTCGGCCTCGCCCGTCACCGGGTTGCGGCGCACGCCCGCGTTCGCCATCGCCAGCAGGTACGGGCGGTCGAACTGGAGCTCGGGGTGGATCTCGTCGTTGAACGTGTAGCCCGGGCCGCCGGTGCCCGTCCCGAGCGGGCAGCCGCCCTGGATCATGAAGTCCTGGATCACGCGGTGGAAGATCAGGCCGTCGTAGAACGGCTCGGTGCGCTCGGCGCCGGTGCGGGGGTCGGACCACGTCTGGGTGCCCTGGGCGAGCCCGACGAAGTTCGCCACCGTCTTCGGGGCGTGGTTCGGCAGGAGCTCGATCCGGATGTCACCTGCGGTCGTGTGGAGGGTTGCGAACATGGGCACCATCTTCCCACGAGACCCGCGCCCGACCCGTCCGGGGCGATGTCTCGCGGCGTGGCCGGGGTGGTGGCAGAGTGGGCGGAAACGCATCGCATCCGCACATTCGTCCCGTCGGACGACGACCCCGGGGAGCACGCATGACCCGTTCTCGCTCAGCGAGCGACTCCGTCAAGGACACGCTCGAGTCGATCGACACCGAGAAGCTGAAGGAACAGGCCGCGCAGGCCGCCGCGACGGCGCAGAGCGCCGCGACCCAGCTCGCGGACCAGGCCAAGGACGCCGCGGTGCACGCCAAGGAGTGGGGCACGCCCAAGGTGGAGGCGTTCCTCGAGTGGCTCCAGCCGCGCGTCGAGAAGGCCTGGCAGGACAGCATCCAGGCCGCCGCGCCGCGCGTCGAGAAGGCCGCGACCAAGGCCGCGCCGGCGATCGACACCGCGCACGACCGCCTCGTGGAGGACGTGCTGCCGAAGATCGTCGCCAGCTTCAACGCCGCAGCGGCCAGCGCGGCGGACTCCGCCCAGCGTGCCGCGGACAACGCCGCCGAGGCGACCGCCGCCGCGACTGCCGCGGCCGCCGCGGCGTCGGGCAAGAAGGCGCGCAAGCTCGCGAAGCAGGCCAAGAAGGCCACGACGGAGGCCGCGAAGCAGGCGCAGAAGTCGGCCGGCAAGGCCGGCAAGAAGGCCGCGAAGCACGCCGACAAGACCGCGGAGAAGGCGGCCGCCAAGCTCGCCGCGGCGGCGGACAAGGCAGCCGCGAAGGCCGCCGAGGCCGACTCCTCGAAGGGCAAGGGCCGCACGCTCTGGTGGATCGCCGGTGGCGTCACCGCCGCGGGCGTCGGCTACGTCCTCTACCGCCGCGCGCAGCCGACGACCGACCCCTGGGCCGAGCCGTGGGAGCAGGAGCAGCAGCAGGTCCACTTCGACGACGTCGTCGGCGACGCCAAGCACGCCGTCGGGGACGCGGCCGAGTCGCTCGGCGAGGCGGCGGGCGCCGCCGTCGCCAAGGGCCGCGAGGCCACCGACAAGCTGGCCGAGCGTGCCGCCGAGGTCCGCGACGACGTCACGGACCGCGTCACCGAGGCCGTCTCGGACGCGAAGGACGCGGCGAAGAAGGCGACGAGCCGGGCCCGCAGCACCACCCGCGGCGGCGCTGCCGGCGCGAAGGACGCGGTGAAGGACACGGCGGAGGACGTCAAGGACGCCGCGGCGGACGCCAAGGACGACCTGGGCGACGCCGGCAAGAAGGCGCGCGAGGCCGCCGAGTCGGCAGCCGAGGACGCCGCGAAGAAGGCCGACGACGCCTGACCCTCCACCCGCCGTCCCCGGACGGTGACAGACGACCGAGGGGCCCGTCCCGGCAGGGACGGGCCCCTCGTCGTCCCTCCGGGCAAAGACCTCGCGAGCACGCGGACGCGGCCGTGGGACGCGGCCGCGGCCCGCGGCGCCGGGTACGCCGACGTCGGACGCACGGAGACCCCGTCCGCAGCCGGACGGGGTCTTGGTGGTCGTGACGATGGTGGAGCCAGGGGGACTCGAACCCCCAACCCCCTGCTTGCAAAGCAGGTGCGCTACCAATTGCGCCATGGCCCCGGGTGACGCGGCCGGGGCCGGTCAGCAGCGAGAGGTGCTCACTCGAAGGTGTCGGTGACCTCTGCCCAGAGGTCGCGCTCGGCGTTGTCCTCCGTGTACTTGCGCCACACGAGGTACCCGGCGCCGGCGGCGAGGAGCAGGAGCAGAAGCTTCTTCATGGTGTTCCCCCTCGAGTGGGTTGGCAGTGGGCCTAAGAGGACTTGAACCTCTGACCTCTTCCTTATCAGGGAAGCGCTCTAACCGTCTGAGCTATAGGCCCGAACGCGCCTCGCCGGACAGCCCCAGGAGGGCTGCTCCGCTCGCAGGCAGCGATTGAGGTTACCCCACCGGGAGCCGCAGACCCAAACCGAGGGGCCCGTGCCTCCCGGTCGGGGAGCCGGTGCGTGGTCAGTCGTCGGTGAGCGTGAGGTGCACGCCACCCACGAGCGCCGCGACGATGTTGTAGAGGAACGCCATGATCGTCGAGAGCGCCGTGATGATCACGACGTTCACGACGCCGAGCAGCGTGGCGATCGAGATCACGCGGCCGAACGCGACGTACTGGCGGATGTCGACGTCCGTCTCCGTGCCGACGATCTGCGTGAACAGCTCCTCGATCTTGAAGAAGACCTGCATGCCGTCGAGCACGTACCAGACGACGGCGGTCGCGACGACGGTCATGATCCCGATCGCGACCGCGAGGAGGAAGCCGAGCTTCATCGCGGACCACGGGTCGATGCGCGAGACCGCGAGCCGCACGCGGCGCGGGCCGCCGTCGGGCCGGACGGCCGGGGTCGCGCCCGTCGCGGTCCCCACGGCCGGCGTGGCGCCGGTGAGCGGGCTCGCCGTGCCCGTCACCCCGGCGGCGGAGTAGTGCATGGAGGCCCCGGCGGGAGCGCCGGCGGTCGCCGCGCTCGTGGGGGCCGAGGTGGTCGTGGGCACGCGCCTCACCGTCTCGTCGTCGATCTCGTCGTGCCCACGCTCGGGCTCCGTCTCTGCGGGCGCGGCGGGGACCGCCGCCGACACCTTCTTCGCGGCCGTCTTCGCCGCCGCGATCGCCGCGGCCGCCGCCTTCACGGCCCCGGCCCGGGCGACCGCGACACGGCTCTCGCCCGACGCGCGCTCCATGCCGTCGTCGTCCACCGTGCCCTGCGCGGGCGCAGCCTGGGCCGACGGGCCCGGCGGAGGCGGGGGAGGCGGCGGGACCGCGGCCGCGGCCCCGTCACGCGGGGTCGCCGGTGCCGAGGAGCCCTGGGACGCACCCTTCGTCGAACCCTTCGACGAGCCGTTCGACGACGTGCCGTCCGCCTCGCCGTGCCGGCTCGGGGACGTGCCCCCGGAGCGGGCCGCGTCCGTGTCCGGTCGCGGCACGGTCAGCCGCGGCGTGATGGTCGGCGGTGCGTTGTTCTCGCTGCTCATCTGGTTTCCTCGGTGGTTCCGGGGGCCGGGTCGGTCCCGCCCGCCCCGTCGGACGAGGCGGGCGCGTCGGTGGTCGGTGCGCTGCTCGTGTCGGTGACGCCCGGGGCCGTGCCGGTCCCGTCCTCGCCCTCCACGGTATCCCGATCCTCTCCGAGGCGACGCTCGACGTTCCGCGCGACCGCGATGATGCGGTCGCCCTTGTCGGGCTTCGCGAACGTCACCCCCTGCGTGTTCCGACCGGTGAGGTTCACCTCGCCGACCGCGGACCGCACGATCTTCCCGCGTTCCATGATGACCAGCACCTCGTCGTCGGCCTCCGTCACCAGAGCCCCCACGAGATCTCCACGAGCCTCCACCAGGTTGGCGACCTTGATGCCCAGACCGCCGCGGCCCTGGACGCGGTACTCGTCGATCCGCGTGCGCTTCGCGAACCCGCCCTCCGTCACGACGAAGAGGTCGGAGCCCTCCTCGACCACGTCGGCCGAGAGCAGCTCGTCGCCGTCGCGGAACTTCATGCCCGTGACGCCCGACGTCGCGCGGCCCAGCGGCCGCATCGTGTCGTCGTCGGCGGGGAAGCGGATGGACTGGCCCTTGCGTGACACGAGGATGAGGTCGTCGTCGGCGTCCACGAGGAGCGCCGCGACGAGCTCGTCGGGCGTGCCGGACTCGTCCTCGCGCAGGTTGATCGCGATGAGGCCGCCCGAGCGCGGCGAGTCGTACTCCGACAGCCGCGTCTTCTTCACGAGGCCGCGACGCGTCGCGAGCACCAGGTACTGCGCCGCGTCGTAGTCGCGCAGGTCGAGGACCTGCGCGATCTTCTCGCCCGGCTGGAACGCCAGCAGGTTCGCCACGTGCTGACCCTTGGCGTCGCGCCCGCCCTCGGGGAGCTCGTACGCCTTCGCGCGGTAGACGCGGCCGAGGTTCGTGAAGAACAGCAGCCAGTGGTGCGTCGTCGTCACGAAGAAGTGGTCGACGATGTCGTCCTCGCGCAGCTGGGTGCCGCGCACGCCCTTGCCGCCGCGCTTCTGGGCGCGGTAGCTGTCGCTGCGCGTCCGCTTCACGTACCCGCCACGCGTGATGGTGACGACCATCTCCTCCTCGGCGATGAGGTCCTCGATGGAGACCTCGCCGTCGAACGGGAGGATCGTCGTCCGACGCTCGTCGCCGTACTTCGCGACGATCTCGCCCATCTCGTCGCCGACGATCGACCGCTGCCGCTCCGGCTTGGCCAGGATGTCCTGGTAGTCGAGGATCTGGCGCTCGAGCGCGTCGTGGTCGTCGAGGATCTTCTGCCGCTCCAGGGCCGCCAGACGGCGCAGCTGGAGGTTGAGGATCGCGGTCGCCTGGACCTCGTCGACGCCCAGCAGCTCCATGAGGCCCGTGCGGGCCTCCTCGACGTCGGGCGAGCGCCGGATCAGCGCGATGACCTCGTCGAGCGCGTCGAGCGCCTTGAGGTACCCGCGCAGGATGTGGATGCTGCGCTCGGCCTCCGCCAGCAGGTACCGCGTGCGGCGCACGACGACGTCGAGCTGGTGCGTCGTCCAGTGCCGGACGAACGCGTCGAGGCTCAGCGTGCGCGGCACCCCGTCGACGAGCGCCAGCATGTTCGCGCCGAACGTGTCCTGGAGCTGGGTGTGCTTGTACAGGTTGTTGAGGACGACCTTCGCCACGGCGTCGCGCTTGAGGACGACGACGAGGCGCTGGCCCGTGCGGCCCGACGTCTCGTCGCGGATGTCCGCGATCCCCTGGACGCGGCCTTCCTTGACGAGGTCCGCGATCTTCGCGGCCAGGTTGTCCGGGTTCACCTGGTAGGGGAGCTCCGTGACGACCAGGCACACGCGGCCCTGGATCTCCTCCACGTTCACGACGGCGCGCATGGTGATCGAGCCGCGACCCGTGCGGTACGCCTCCTCGATCCCCTTGTGGCCGAGGATCGTGGCGCCCGTGGGGAAGTCCGGGCCCTTGATGCGCTGGAGCAGCGCCGCGAGGAGCTCCTCGCGCGAGGCGTCCGGGTGGTCGAGGTGCCACTGCACGCCCGCCGCGACCTCGCGGAGGTTGTGCGGCGGGATGTTGGTCGCCATGCCGACGGCGATGCCCGCCGAGCCGTTGACCAGCAGGTTCGGGAACCGCGCGGGCAGGACCGACGGCTCCTGGGTGCGGCCGTCGTAGTTGTCCTGGAAGTCGACGGTGTCCTTGTCGATGTCCCGGACCATCTCCATGGCGATCGGGGCCATGCGGCACTCGGTGTACCGCGGGGCGGCCGCCGGGTCGTTGCCGGGGGAGCCGAAGTTCCCCTGCCCGGCGACGAGCGGGTAGCGCAGCGACCAGTCCTGCACGAGGCGCACCAGCGCGTCGTAGATCGCGCTGTCGCCGTGCGGGTGGAACTTGCCCATCACGTCGCCGACGACGCGCGAGCACTTCGAGTACGAGCGGTCCGGGCGGTACCCGCCGTCGTACATCGCGTACAGCACGCGCCGGTGCACGGGCTTGAGGCCGTCGCGCACGTCGGGGAGCGCACGGCCCACGATGACGCTCATCGCGTAGTCGAGGTACGACCGCTGCATCTCGAGCTGCAGGTCCACCTGCTCGATGCGCCCGTGGTGCACCGCGACCGCCGACCCGTCGGCGTGCACGGTCTCCTCGGACCCGTCGCCGGGAGCCGTGGGCTCGTTCTCGGGGTTCTGCTCGTCCGTCACGGTCTACCTCGTTCGTTCGTCTCTGCGTGCGTCGTCGACCTGGAAGCCCTCCGGACCCGCCCGGGAGGGCGGGCCGCGCCGGGGCGTGCGGTCCTGCCGCCCCCCGGCTCCGCGAGGAGCGGCTCAGATGTCAAGGAACCGCACGTCCTTCGCGTTGCGCTGGATGAAGCTCCTGCGGGACTCCACGTCCTCGCCCATGAGGACGGAGAAGATCTCGTCCGCCGCCGCGGCGTCGTCCAGGGTCACCTGGTTGAGCGTGCGGTGCTCGGGGTCCATGGTCGTGTCCCACAGCTCCGAGTAGTCCATCTCGCCCAGACCCTTGTAGCGCTGGATCCCGTTCTCCTTGGGGATCCGCTTGCCGGCGGCCTGACCGGCGGCGAGGAACGCGTCGCGCTCCTTGTCGGAGTACACGTAGTCGTGCGGGGAGTTCGACCACTTGAGCCGGTAGAGCGGCGGCTGCGCGAGGTAGACGTGCCCGTTCTCGATGAGCGGGCGCATGTACCGGAACAGCAGCGTGAGCAGGAGCGTCGCGATGTGCTGGCCGTCGACGTCGGCGTCGGCCATGAGGACGATCTTGTGGTACCGGAGCTTGGTGAGGTCGAAGTCCTCGCCGATGCCGGTGCCGAACGCCGTGATGATCGACTGGACCTCCTGGTTGGACAGGGCCCGGTCGAGGCGCGCGCGCTCGACGTTGAGGATCTTCCCGCGGATCGGGAGGATCGCCTGCGTCCGGGGGTTGCGCCCGCGCACGGCAGAGCCGCCCGCGGAGTCACCCTCGACGATGAAGATCTCGCACTCCTCCGCGCGGTTCGACTGGCAGTCGCGCAGCTTGCCCGGCATGCCGCCCGACTCGAGCAGGCCCTTGCGGCGGGTGGCCTCGCGCGCCTTGCGGGCGGCGAGCCGCGCCTGCGACGCCTGGATCGCCTTGCGCAGGACGTCGCGGGCCTCGTTCGGGTGCGAGTCGAACCAGTCGTTCAGCCGCTCGTTGACGACGCGCTGGACGAACGTCTTCGCCTCGGTGTTGCCGAGCTTCGTCTTCGTCTGGCCCTCGAACTGCGGCTCGCCCAGCTTGACGGAGATGACCGCCGTCAGGCCCTCGCGGATGTCGTCGCCCGTGAGGTTCTCGTCCTTGTCCTTGAGGATGCCCTTGTCGCGCGCGTAGCGGTTGACCAGCGAGGTCATCGCCGCGCGGAAGCCCTCCTCGTGCGTGCCGCCCTCGGTCGTGGAGATCGTGTTGGCGAACGTGTGGACGGACTCCGAGTAGGCGCTGGTCCACTGCATCGCGATCTCGACGGAGATGCGCCGCTCGGTGTCCTCCGACTCGATGTCGATGACGTCGGGGTGGACGAGCTCGACCTTCTTGGCGCCGTTGAGGTGCTTCACGTAGTCGATGAGGCCGCCGTCGTACTTGTAGCTCACCGTGCGCGCTGCGGGCGACGCGCCCGACGACGTCCCGTCGCCGCTCGCGGGCGTGCCGTCCTCGGCCTCGCCCGTGACCTCGTCCCCGGTGTCGAGGTGCGCAGGGCGCTCGTCGGTGAGCGTGATCCGCAGCCCCTTGTTGAGGAACGCGTACTGCTGGAACCGCGCGCGCAGGGTCTCGAAGTCGTACTCGGTGGTCTCGAAGATGGTCGGGTCGGCCCAGAACGTCTGCGTCGTGCCCGTCGCCTCGGTCGCCTCGCCGCGGTGCAGCTCGCCCACGGGCTTGCCGCCGTCGGCGAACTCCTGGCGCCAGGCGTAGCCGTCGCGCTGGACCTCGGTGACCACGCGGGACGAGAGCGCGTTGACGACCGAGATGCCGACACCGTGCAGACCGCCGGAGACGGCGTACCCGCCGCCGCCGAACTTGCCGCCCGCGTGGAGGATCGTCATGACGACCTCGACGGTGGGCCGGCCCTCGGTGGGGTGGATCGCGACGGGGATGCCACGCCCGTTGTCGACGACGCGCACCCCACCGTCGGCGAGGAGCGTCACGTCGATCGTGTCCGCGTGGCCGGCGAGAGCCTCGTCCACAGAGTTATCCACAACCTCGTACACAAGGTGGTGGAGGCCTCGCTCACCGGTGGAGCCGATGTACATGCCCGGACGCTTGCGGACTGCCTCGAGGCCCTCGAGGACGGTGATGTTGCTCGCGTCGTAGCCGCCGCCCGCCGAGGGTGCCGCCTCCGCGGACGCCGTCGGGTCGGGGATGGCGGTGTCGGTGTGCTCTGCCACGGGCAGGACTGCTCCTCGTCGTCGTGCGCGCGGCCGCCGTGTCCGTGCCGGACCGGCCGCCGCTGCTCAAAGGTTCCGGGCCCGCACCGCCGCCTGCGCCGGCTCCGTGGGGGGAGCGTCCGACCTGCCGCGGACGGCTGATGGAGGCGCCGCGGACGGGCTGCGCGGGCGGGTGGTGACAAGACCCGGAATGACCTCCCCAGTCTACCCGCCACGAGCCGAATTCCGCGGATCTCGGCCGTCCTGAGGTCATCTCGCGAGACATTCGCGACGCGATCCGCGCCGCCCGCCCGAAAGTTCTCCACACGGTTGTCCACAGGCGCTGTGGGCGCCGCCCGGACTACCTGGGGAGCAGCCCGAGAAAGTGCCCACGGCAACCGTCTGGGCGGGCGGATGGGAGCGCTACCGCAACTGACAAGTCGGGAATCGGCGTTTCACGCGGAAAGTGGTCTAATACCACACACCATCCTGATTCGCGCGTCGTCCGCGCAGCAGTGATCGCCACGCGGGCGGCTCGACCCCGAAGGGACCCCACTCAGTGAAGAGACTCCTCGCGAGCGCTGCGGCGACAGCGCTCGCACTCGGTGGCCTGATCGTGGCCACCGCGGCACCCGCCTCCGCCCACACGCCCGTCGTCACGGCCGACTGCACGACGCTCTCGGTGAAGCTCTGGGCCTACTCGCAGAAGAGCAACCAGCTCACCGTCACCGTGGACGGCAAGGAGGTCGAGTCGACGACCTTCCAGCGCCAGCTCACGCGGTCGTACGACCTCGACCCCACGCAGGACCACACCTGGACCGTCTCCGTCGACGCGTCCGACGGTCGCCAGTACGACCACGAGCAGTCCGGCTCGACCCGGGCCTGCGAGACGCCCGACGCCCCGGTGCAGGTCGGCGTCTACGTCTATCCCAAGACCGACCCCGCGAAGCCGGCGGCCTGGGAGAACTCCGGCCCGCAGAAGATCGTCACGAGCGCCGAGTTCCCCCTGCCGGAGAAGCCGTGGGACAAGGCCTGGGTCGTGCAGCCCCTCGACCTGGAGGCCGTCCGCGAGGTCGCCCGCACGATCCAGCCGGACGTCGACACGCCCGAGCTCTGCACCGCCTGGGCCGTCCAGCAGGACCTCGTGAACCTGCCCGACGGCCTCGACGGCCTCCCGACCGACATCCGCTACTCGCCCGACGGGAAGCACCTCGGCGAGTTCCCCGAGGGCACGCTCATCGCGTGGGACCACCAGGACCTCGCCGACCTCCTCCCCGAGGGCGCGTGCGAGACGCCGGAGCCCGTCGAGGAAGAGGTCGACGCCGTCGTCACGCCGGCCGTGCCGACCGCCGTCGAGGTCTGCGGCACCGAGCTCACGGAGCAGAACCTCCCCGCCGAGTCGGAGGACGTCCGGTACACCCTCACGGACGAGGGCGTCGTCGCCGAGCCGAAGGACGCCGCGGCGACCTTCTCCCCCCAGACCGAGGAGCTGGGCTACCTCGTGACCGAGGACGGCCGGTTCGCGCTCTTCCCGCTCGAGGACCTCGTGCCCGACGACGAGGCGTGCGCGCTCGTGCCCGGCGAGATCGGCGCCGTCTGCCAGGGCGACGTCCCCTACCTCGGCTACGAGGTCGCCCTGCCCGAGGGCGTCACGGTCGACTCGGCGACACCGCTGACGATCACCTTCCTGCACCCGAACGGCGGCGAGGACTACGTCGTGACGGACCAGCCCCTCAGCGGGACCCTCCTGTGGCCGGGAGCCTCTGCCGAGGAGCCGAAGCAGTGGCCCGGGTTCGTCCGCAACGAGGACGGGTCGTACACCGAGACCGACGGCAACTACGCCTGGACCCGCGACGGCGCCGAGGTGCTGTTCGAGGTCAACCCGTCGTACTCGACCGTGGTCGAGTACCCGCCGGCGACGAGCGCGTGCGCGAACCCGACCGTCGCGCCCGTGGCCGTCGAGGACGTCGCCGGCCCGGCGGAGCCGAGCGGCCCGGCGCTCGCCGCGACCGGTGCGACGGTCGCCGGTGCGGCCGCGTTCGCCGCGCTGCTCGTCGGCGGCGGTGCCGTGGTGCTCTGGCTGCGTCGTCGAGCGCAGGCGTGACCCCCTGACGACCCCATGACGTGGTGACCAACGCCCCGGTCACCACCCGCGCGAGGCCCGCCGTGCCCCCTTCACGGCGGGCCTCGTCGTCGGTCCGGGCGGGCTCAGCCCCAGGTGTCGCGAGGGCCCGGGCCGCGCACGGACTTCTTCCCCCGGCGGAAGCTCGGCCCCGCCGGCCCGAGGACGGTCACCGTCTCGACGACCCCCTCGCCGACCTCGCGCGCGAGCCGCTCGAGCAGCTGCGGCGTGAGGAGCCGCACCTGCGTCGCCCACGCCGTCGAGTCGGCCCGCACGACGAGGACCTTGTCCTCGAACGTCTCGGGCTCGCAGTGGTCGGCGACCTGGTCGCCGACGACCTCGCGCCACCGCCCGACGACGCCCCCCACCGACACGTCCGCGACCCAGTCCCGCTCGCGCAGCAGGCGCGCGACGACGTCGCCCAGGAGCTGCGGGTCGCGGCCGCCCGGGCGCGCGCCCGACGTCGGCGGGTCCGCGAGGATGCGTCGGCGAGGCTCCTGCCCGGGCCGGAGCCCCTTCGCGCGCGCCGCCGCCTTGGCGCGGTTCAGAGCCTGGCGCGCCACCTCCGCGGGCGGTGTCAGGTCCACGACGTGGCCGACGGGCAGCCCCGTGGGGCGTCGCTCCGGGAGGTCGTCGGCCGCAGCGGGACGCGCGTCGTCGTCCTGACCTCGAGAGCCGTCCCGGTCCGCGTGCTCAGTCCTCGACACGGTCCACCGTCCCGTCGTGCACGGCGAACCGCGCGCCGTCGAGGAGGCTCGGGACGTCGTCGGGCACGGCCGCGGTGATGATCACCTGGCCCGCGTCTGCCACGAGCTCGGCGAGCCGCTCACGCCGCCGGACGTCGAGCTCGGCGAACACGTCGTCGAGCACGAGGATCGGTTCGCCGTCGGGCCCCCACTGGTCGGCCCACAGGAGCGAGTCGAGGCCCGCGGGGGCGCCGTCGCGCAGCAGCCGGTACGACGCGAGCCGCAGCGCGAGCGCGAACGACCACGACTCGCCGTGGCTCGCGTAGCCCTTCGCCGGGAGGCCGCCCAGGGTCAGGACGAGGTCGTCACGATGGGGACCGACGAGGTTCACCCCGCGGTCGACCTCCTTCGCGCGCACGGCCTCCATGGCCTCCAGCATGCGCCTCTCGAGCGTCGCCACGTCGGGAATGCCCGACGCCGGCGCCTCACCCGGGTCCGCGACGTCGCCCGCCGCGGGCCCACCTGCCGGGCCGTCGTCCGCGTCGAGCGCCTCGTCCACGGACGAGCGGTACGCGATGCGTGCCTCGCCCTGCCCCGCGCTGACCTGCTCGTACGCCTCCGCGACGTAGGGCGTCAGCGCCGCGACGAGCTGCAGGCGTAGCGCCGTGATCTCCGCGCCGAGGCTCGCCAGGCGCGCGTTCCACACCTCCAGGGTCGCCAGGGGCGAGGCGGCGGTCTCGGGTGCGTCGTCGTCGGGCGGCGGCTCGACGGCGGACGGCCTGCGCCGGCCGCGGCCGCGCAGCGCCGTCGCCGACTTGAGCAGAGCGCCGCGCTGGCGCAGCACCCGGTCGTAGTCCGCGAGCAGCGCCGCCACGCGCGGCACCAGGAGCACCGCGAGCTGGTCGAGGAAGCGGCGCCGCCCGTCCGGGTCGCCCTTGACGAGAGCGAGGTCCTCCGGCGCGAAGAGCACGGTCCGCACGATGCCGAGCACGTCGCGCGGCCGCTGGGCCGGGGAACGGTTGATCCGCGCCCGGTTGGCCCGCCCCGACGCGATCTCGAGCTCCACGGTGCTCGCCCGGTCACCTCGCACGACGCGCGTGCGCACGACGGCGCGCGCGGCCCCCGCACGGACGAGCGCGGCATCGCCCGCGACGCGGTGGCTCGCGAGCGTCGCGACGTACCCGATCGCCTCGACGAGGTTCGTCTTGCCCTGCCCGTTCTGCCCGACGAGCGCGTTCACGCCCGGGACGAGCTCGACGTCGACGGACTCGTACGAGCGGAAGTCGACGAGGGAGAGGTGCGAGACGTACATCGGTGCGGCGCGGGTCGAGGGGGTCGGACGGGACCGGTCAGGCCGGGGGTTCGAGCGGCCCGGCTCCCGGGGAGGCCGGCCCGGCCGCCTTGACCGCGTGCCCGCCGAACTGCTGGCGCAGGGCGGCGACGGCCTTGAGCGCGGGCGACTGCTCCTGGCGCGACGCGAAGCGCGCGAACAGGGCAGCGGAGATGACGGGCAGCGGGACGGCGTTGTCGATCGCCTCGTCGACCGTCCAGCGGCCCTCGCCGGAGTCGTCGACCCAGTCGTCGATCGCGGCGAGCTGCGGGTCCTCCTCGAGCGCCTTGACGAAGAGGTCGAGGAGCCAGGAGCGCACGACCGTGCCGCGGGTCCACGCCTTCATCGTGCCGTGCACGTCCTTGACGAGCCCGCTCTTGGCGGCGAGGAGCTCGTAGCCCTCGGCGTACGCCTGCATGAGCCCGTACTCGATGCCGTTGTGGACCATCTTCGCGAAGTGCCCGGCGCCGACCTCGCCCGCGTGGACGAAGCCCTCCTCGCGCGGGCCGTCGGGGCGCAGGGCGTCGAAGACCGGCATGGCCGCGTCGACGTACGTCCGGTCCCCGCCGACCATGAGGCCGTAGCCGTTCTCGAGGCCCCAGACGCCGCCCGAGACACCGACGTCGAGGTAGCCCACGCCCTTCTCGGCCAGCTCAGCGGCCCGCGCCTGGTCCTCGGCGTAGTACGAGTTCCCGCCCTCGATGACGAAGTCACCCTCGGCGAGCAGAGCGCCGAGCTCCGTGACCACGCCACGGGTCGCGTCGCCCGCGGGGACCATGACCCACACGATGCGCGGGCCGTCGTCGGGCAGCGCTGCCACGAGGTCGGCGAGCGTCGCGACGTCCGACACCTCGGGGCGAGGGTCGTACCCGACGACCTCGATGCCGGCGGCGCGGACGCGCGCCCGCATGTTGTTGCCCATCTTGCCGAGGCCGACGAGGCCGATGCGCGTGACCATACGAGTCCTCCGGGGTGCGGTGGTGCGGTGCGAGCCGTCCGGCTCCGTCGGGATCAGCCGGCGAAGCGGATCGGCACCAGCAGGTAGCGGTAGTGGGACGAGTCCTCGCCGTCCAGCGAGTCCTGACCCGTGAACTCGACCGGCTTGTTCGGGTGCGTGAAGCTCAGGCGCACGAAGTCGGTGCCGAGCGCGCCCAGGCCGTCGAGCAGGAACTGCGGGTTGAACGCCACCGAGATGTCCTCGCCGACGAGCACCGCCTCCAGCGCCTCGGACGCCTGCGCGTCGTCGCCCTGACCGGCGTCCAGGACGACCTGGCCGTCCGTGAACGAGAGACGGATCGGCGTGTTGCGCTCGGCCACCAGCGACACGCGCTTGGCGGCGTCGATGAGCGGGGCGGTGGGGACGACGGCGTGGATCGGCGTCTCGTCCGGGAAGAGCCGGCGCACGGCGGGGTAGTCCCCGTCGACGAGCTGCGACGTCGTGTGACGACCCCCGGCCTCGAAGCCGATGAGGTCCACGCCGGCGCCCGTGTTGAGCCCGATGTTGACGAGGCCCGAGCCGCCGAGGGACTTCGCCACGTCGTTGAGGGTGCGTGCGCGCACGAGGGCGACCGCGGAGTAGCTCGGGGTCACGGGCGTCCAGGTGAGCTCGCGCAGGGCGAGGCGGTACCGATCGGTCGCGAGGAGCGTGATCTTCTCGCCCTCGATCTCGACGCGCACGCCCGTGAGGAGGGGCAGCGTGTCGTCGCGGCTCGCCGCCACCGTGACCTGCGCGACGGCGTTCGTCAGCTCGTCGCCCGAGACGGTGCCGGAGAGCTCGGGCATCGCGGGCAGCGCCGGGTACTCGTCCACCGGCATGGTGAGGAGCGTGAACCGGCTCGCGCCGCACGTCACGGTGACCTTGTTGCCCTCGAGGACGACGTCCACGGGCTTCGCAGGCAGCGCCCGGGAGATCTCGGCGAGCAGCCGGCCGGAGACGAGCACCGTGCCGGGCTCGCTGACCTCGGCGGGGATCTCGGAGCGCGCGGAGACCTCGTAGTCGAAGCTCGACAGGCCGATGGTCCCGGACGCGTCGGCCTCGAGCCGGACCCCGGCGAGGACGGGCGCCGGCGGGCGGGTCGGCAGGGTTCGCGCCGTCCAGGTCACCGCGTCGGCCAGGACATCACGCTCAACCCGGAACTTCATCCCACACCCTCTCGTCCCCACGTCTCGATCGGACCCGATCTTCACATGTGTCGTCCTGCGTCGCCGCGACGCCGGGCTCGCCGTCGGGGCCGCTCGTCCTCCGTCGTCCACGGGGCAGGTCTGCCGCTGTGGACGTGAGGAGCCGGGTCGCAGGTCCGCGCACACGTGTCGTGCATGAACCCTACGCGAGGAGGCGGGTGGGAGGAACTGGAACGACAGGCCTGGGGACAGGAGCCGGGCTGGGGACCTCGGCGACGTCGCGCTCTCGGCGTGGGTCGGTGAGGATCGGAGCGAGGCTCGTCGGGGCACAGGTCGCACCGTCGGCCGCCGGAGCCTGATGAAGGCGTGTGGAATTTTCCCTCTGAGAACACTTTCGTCGTCGTCATAGGGGTTGTGGATCTCGTGGAAAACCGGTGTCTGCGCAGGTCAGCGGGCAGAAATGCGTGTGGACGAACCGGTGCGTCCAGTGTGGGAAAGTCGCAGCCCCTGTGGGCGGGCGATCTGTCCCCACACGTCGTCCACCGATCGAGGGTGCCCCGTCCACACGGAGAGCACCTTCATCCACAGCTGTCCACAGAACTGTGCACAGACCGGGCGTGGTGATGCCGTCCACAGGGTGTGTACGAGCTGGCCCGTCCACAGGTTTCGGGGGGAAAACCATGATCTTGTCGGGATTTGTCGCGCCAGGTAGGCCTCTGTGGTCGACCGCCGGCGCCCGCATTCTGCGGATGTGAATACCCACAGGAACCCTGTGGATGACTGTGGACAACTCCACCCACATGCTGTGTACGAGTGCGGTTCGCAGCAATGATGCGCGGAGGCGGTCGCTCGCTGAGGGCGATATCCACAGCTGAGAGCACCGCAGTGGGGAAACGTGTGGACAGTGAGCGGGAGGGGCGAGGACGGCGCATCCCGCTCGACGACGACGCTCCGAGGACCGCTCGAAGGCGCGCGGAAGTCCGACGGCCGCTCGCCGTCGTGGGCGTGCACGAGCTCGTCCGGGCACGGCAGAGGTCGGGTGAGAGGACGTCGCCGACGCGAGACGGCCCGACGCCGTCGACGGACGGTCCGTTGCCTCGCGTGTCCCGCTCCGTCGGGGATCGTCGGGGATCGTCGGGGATCGAGGTCGAGGTGGCCGACGGGGGTCGACGCAGAGCGTGAGCGATCGCGGGGCCGGGGCGCTCGGGTGTGGTCGCGGGTGGCCTGCGCGCCACGGCTGGAGCCGGGCGGCAGAGGCGTCCACCGTGGGGCGCGGCGAAGTCGTCGGGAGCAGCACCGTCAGGACCACGGCGGCGCCGCCTCAGCCGCGGTGCTGCTGCTTGATCCGGCTCGTGAGCTCCGTGACCTGGTTGTACGTGGAGCGTCGCTCCGCCATCTGCTCGGTGATCTTGCGGTTCGCATGCATGACCGTCGTGTGGTCGCGGCCGCCGAACTGCTGACCGATCTTCGGGAGCGAGAGGTCGGTCAGCTCGCGGCACAGATACATGGCGATCTGCCGTGCGGTGACGAGGACGCGCGAACGGGAGCTGCCGCAGAGGTCGTCGATCGTCAGGCCGAAGTAGGCGGCCGTCTGCGCGATGATCGCAGCGGGCGTGATCTCCGCGCTGTCCTCGTCGGTGATGAGGTCCTTGAGCACGATCTCCGCGAGCGGGAGGTCGACCTGCTGGCGGTTCAGGTTCGCGAACGCGGTGACACGGATCAGCGCGCCCTCGAGCTCGCGGATGTTGGTCGAGATGCGCGAACCGATGTAGGACAGCACGTCGTCCGGAGCCGCGAGACGTTCGCTCGACGCCTTCTTGCGGAGGATCGCGATGCGCGTCTCGAGGTCCGGCGGCTGGACGTCCGTGATGAGGCCCCACTCGAACCGCGACCGGAGACGGTCCTCGAACCCGTTCAGCTGCTTGGGAGGCAGGTCGGAGGTGATGACGACCTGCTTGTTGGCGTTGTGCAGAGCGTTGAAGGTGTGGAAGAACTCCTCCATCGTCTGCTCCTTGCCCTGCAGGAACTGGATGTCGTCGATGAGGAGCACGTCGACGTCACGGTAGCGCCGCTGGAACGCCCCGGCCTTCCCCTCACCGATGGAGTTGATGAAGTCGTTGGTGAACTCCTCGGAGTTCACGTAGCGCACCCGCACGTTCGGGTAGAGGTTGTGCGCGTAGTGCCCGATCGCGTGCAGCAGGTGCGTCTTGCCGAGTCCGGAGTCGCCGTAGATGAACAGCGGGTTGTAGGCCTTGGCCGGCGCCTCCGCCACTGCGACGGCGGCAGCGTGCGCGAACCGGTTCGACGAACCGATGACGAACGTCTCGAAGACGTACTTGGGGTTCAGCCTGCTGGGCTCGGCCTGGGGACGCGGCGGGGGAGGCGGCGGCAGGTCGGGGAGGAGCACGTCGTCGGGCTCGATGTAGGGGCGCTCGACCGCCGGCCGCGACGCGGGCGCGAGGACCGGGTCGGAGCTGAGCTCCGGGTCGACGGTGATCCCGAAGCGGACGTCGCGCCCCAGGCACGAGGACATCGCGGTCACCAGCTCGTCGCGGACGCGCGTCTCGAGGTACGTGCGGGTCTGCTCGTGGGGGACCGCGATGAAGACGGTGTCGTCGAGGATCGCCAACGGCTTGGCCAGCCGGATGAACGCGATCTGCCGCGGGGTGATGTCCGGGCTCGCCTCGAGGATGCTCAGGGTCTGTGCCCAGACGTCGGCGATGTTCTCGTCCGGGTTGGCCACGGGCAGTTCCTCACGGGGGTCGACAGCGTGCGCCGGGCACAGCTCCGGCCGTCGAGCGCGCTGACGGGCCGGGCGGGGTGCGCCGACGAGAGAAGGTCACGGATGGGGTGATGCTGGGGTCGATCGTGCCACGGGAACCCCTCATCCACATAGTTGTCCACAGGCTGTGGGTTGTAGGGTGGGGTTCCTCCCACCGGCAGGTTGCCGGGATTCGGGACGACGCCGCGCCATCGTCGCACGCGGCGGACGTCACCCGTCGCGGTTTGACCCGGAAGGGTCGCGCAGCGTAACGTCAGACAGCCGTTCCAGGTGTTCTTGGCGCGCCCGCGTGGAGGAAACTCGACACGAGGCCTCACGCCACGAGCTGCCTGCGAGGACCCGATGCCCCCAGCAATGGCCATTCGGTCCGCGCGCCTGAGCGGCGACCGGGCGGGGAACCGTCCGGCGCACGACCTGAACCACCGGCAGGAGCCAACCGGATCCTGTCACTGCATCGTCGAGGACATAGACGGTGTACCTCCCCGACGTTCTTGGAGTACCTCGTGAGCAAGCGGACCTTCCAGCCGAACAACCGGCGCCGGGCGAAGACCCACGGCTTCCGGCTGCGCATGCGGACCCGCGCCGGCCGCGCCATCCTGGCTGCCCGCCGCCGCAAGGGCCGCACCGAGCTCTCTGCCTGATCGCACGTGCTTCCCGCGGCGCACCGACTGCGCCGTTCCGTCGATTTCGAGCGGGCGGTGCGCCGCGGCGTGCGTGCGGGTAGGTCGACCGTGGTCGTGCACCTCTCGGAGGACCCCGAGGGTGCTGCGCAGCCGCAGGTCGGCTTCGTCGTCTCCAAGGCAGTGGGAAACGCGGTGCACCGCAACCTCGTGAAGCGCCGACTGCGCGCCGCCACGGCGTCGCGCCTCTCCGTGCTGCCCGCGCACGGGCGCGCCGTCGTCCGCGCGCTTCCCGGCGCGGCGCTCGCCTCCTTCGAGGAGCTCAGCGCCGACCTCGACAGCGGTCTCGTGCGTGCGACCCGTCGGCTCGACGAGCGAGCGGGCGAGCGTCGATGACGACGACCCACCCGCCGCGCGTCCCGGCGCCGTCCTCGCCCGAGGAGCCCGGAAGCGACGAGCGCGGCGTCGTCCGCCGGGTCGTCGACCTGCTGCGCCGTGTCCCCGCCCTCACGCTGATCGGCATGATCAGGGCCTACCAGTCGGTGATCTCGCCGATGACGGGGCCGACGTGCAAGTACTACCCGTCCTGCTCCCAGTACGCCCTCACGGCGGTGCGTCGGCACGGCGCCCTGCGCGGAACGGGCCTCGCCCTCTGGCGGCTGCTGCGCTGCAACCCCTGGAGCCTCGGTGGGGTCGACGACGTTCCGCCGGCACGACACACGCACTAGTCCGTAGCCCGAACCTCGGGCGATTCACACGCTTTGTCTGAAGTTGAGGGAGCAGTCACCGATGGACTTCTTCGCGTTCCTCGCCCCGATCGAGTGGGTCGTGGCGTGGATCATGTACCTCTGCCACCAGGGGCTCGTCTTCCTCGGGTTCTCCGACGGCCCAGGCCCGGCGTGGGTCCTGTCGATCGTCGGCCTGGTCATCATCATCCGTATCCTCCTGATCCCCTTGTTCTTCAAGCAGATCAAGGCGTCGCGCGGTATGCAGATGTTGCAGCCGGAGATGCAGGCGATCCAGAAGAAGTACAAGGGAAAGACCGACCCGGCGTCCCGCGAGGCCATGAGCCGCGAGACGATGGACCTGTACAAGAAGCACGGGACGAACCCGTTCGCCTCCTGCATGCCGATCCTGCTCCAGTCGCCGATCTTCTTCGCGCTCTTCCGGGTGCTGAACGGCCTGGTGCCGATCTCCGACGGCTCCTCGAAGCCGATCGGTCCTATCGACGCGTCCGTGGCGTCCGACATCGAGAGCTCGTCGGTGTTCGGTGCGCAGCTGTCGGACGTCTTCCTCCGCACCGACGACCTGCAGACGAAGATCGTCATCGCGGTCCTCATCATCGCGATGTGCGCGACGACGTTCTTCACGCAGCGCCAGCTCACGATGAAGAACATGCCGAAGGCCGCGCTCGAGGGCCCGATGGCGTCGACGCAGAAGATGATGCTCTACGTCTTCCCCTTCATCTTCGCCGTCTCCGGCGTGAACTTCCCGGTCGGTGTTCTCGTCTACTGGACCACGACGAACCTCTGGTCGATGGGGCAGCAGTTCTACACGATCCGGCGCATGCCCGCTCCGGGTTCGGAGGCGGAGCGCCTCCTCAAGGAGCGTCAGGCGCGCAAGCGCGCCGCGAAGGGCGTGGTCGAGGACGCGACGCCGGTCATCGAGCAGCCTCGCGGCCAGCGCCAGCAGCCCAAGCGCAAGGACCGCCAGAAGAGCGCTCCTCGTCCCGTCGGAACGGTGGCGGCGACCACCCCGGAAGATGCTCCGGTGGAGGACGCCCCGGCGGACAAGCCGTCGCCCGGCGGTACCGCGAAGGGCGGGCCCGGGTCCGGGACCGGCGCGACGAAGCCCGCGCCCAAGAAGAAGAAGCAGAAGTAGCCCTGCGCCCGAGCGCGCACGTGCCGTGAGGAGCAACGCATGACGCCTACCGAGACGCCCGCGCCCGACGCGACGTCCACCGAGGAATCCGCCCCGGAGACCACCCGGCTCGAGGAAGAAGGGGAGATCGCGGCGGACTACCTCGAGGAGCTCCTCGACATCGCGGACCTCGACGGTGACATCGACATCGACGTCGAGCACGACCGGGCCGCAGTCGAGATCGTCGCGGACGACCCCTCCGCTTTGAGCTCGCTCGTGGGCGACGACGGCGAGGTGCTCGATGCGCTGCAGGAGCTGACCCGCCTTGCCGTGCAAGCGAGGACGGGGGAGCGGAGTCGCCTCATGCTTGATGTCGCCGGCTTCCGGGCGGGCCGCCGTCGTGAGCTCACGGCGCAGGCCGCGGAGGCGATCGAGCGCGTCCGTGCTGAGGGCGCCAAGGTCTCGCTCGAACCGCTCAACGCGTTCGAGCGGAAGGTCATCCACGATGCGGTAGCCGCCGCCGGGCTGCGCAGCGACTCGGAGGGCGTCGAGCCGCAGCGCTACGTCGTCATCTACCCGGCGGACTGACACCGACGGCGACAGCAACCGCACCACCACCCCGCCCCGCGTTTCACGTGAAACGCGGGGCGTAGTGCATGGGGCGAGGGCTCGTGCGTCGTCCCGGCCCCCGTGGGCCGGGACGCGCTGGCACGACGGGAAGGCCGACATCCCCACGGCGCGCCAGCGCGGGAGTCGCCACGGCCCTGCGGGACGGACACGGCGGTCCTCGGACCGCGGTGCAACCGCGACGGCAAGAGTCGACCCCGGTCTCACCGCTTCGGTGGGCCGCGCACGCTTGCCGTCGTTTCACGTGAAACGATGAGGCGTTCGCACACAAGGAGGCAGACGACCCGATGCAGCACGAGGCCGCAGGCAACGAGGAGCCGGAGATCCCCCGGGAGGCGCTGATCGAGTACTTCGGAGAGTCGTTCCCCGCCGTCGAGAAGTTCGCGGAACGTCTGCGTGACGAAGGCGAGCTGCGTGGCCTCATCGGTCCGCGGGAGGTTCCGCGCATCTGGGATCGTCACATCCTGAACTCGGCCGCCGTCGTGCCCTTTCTGCCCAGGACGGGCCTTGTTGCGGATGTCGGATCGGGTGCCGGCCTCCCGGGCGTCGTGATCGCTGCGATGCGGCCGGAGGCGACGGTCTACCTCATCGAACCGATGGAGCGACGCTGCGCCTGGCTCACGGAGATCGCCGAGGATCTCTCTTTGCCGAACATCGAGGTCAAGCGCGGGCGAGCCGAGGAGTATCACGGCGCTTTCGAGTGCGACGCGGTGACGTCTCGCGCCGTCGCGGCACTCGACAAGCTCGCGCGGCTGTCGCTCCCGCTGGTTCGTCCTGGCGGAGAGATGATCGTGCTCAAGGGTCGCAACGTGAGCCGTGAGGTCGATCCGGCACGGAAGGTTCTGCGCAAGCTCAAGGCATCGGAGCCGGAGATCCTTGAGGCGCCGACGCTGCCTGGTGTGGAGACCACGACCGTCGTTCGTATCGTGCGGCAGACTGGTTCACGCTGATCCTGGGAACAGGTGGCCGAGCACGTGAGCGACACGCGAGATCTCGGCCCCGATATCCGTCGGACGCCATGGCGTACGGCGGATGCTGAGAGGCGACGACGGAGAGGATGAGACGCGTGACGCAGAGCCCTGTGGGTCCCGACGGATCCGAGGAGCGAGCGGCGCTCTCCCACGACGGGGAGGGTGCACAGAGCATGGGAACCGAGGACGACCGTCGAGCTGCACTGATGGCCAGTCTTCCCGTCGCTGACGACTCGACGCCGCTCGCCGCCCAGCTCGCGGAGGATGCTCGCCGCCGGATCGACCTCCACGGGCGGCGTTTCCCTCGACCGGTGACGACACGGATCATCACCGTCGCCAACCAGAAGGGCGGCGTCGGGAAGACGACGACGACGGTGAACCTCGCCGCTGGGCTGGCCATGGCCGGGCTCAACGTGCTGGTGATCGACAATGATCCCCAGGGGAACGCTTCGACGGCTCTCGGGGTCGAGCATCGCGCGGGGACACCGTCGGTCTACGAGGTTCTCGTCGATGGCGACCCGTTGGCGAGCGCCGTCCAGCAGTGTCCTGACATCCCCACGCTCTGGTGCGTCCCGGCGACCATCGACCTCTCTGGTGCAGAGATCGAGCTCGTGTCGCTGGTTTCACGTGAAACACGACTTCGCCGCGCCCTCGATGAGTACCTGGCGCAGCGTGAGCGGGACGGTCTGGAGCCGATTGACTACGTTCTGGTCGACTGCCCTCCGAGCCTCGGCCTCCTGACGGTGAACGCCTTCGTCGTCGGCCGGGAGGTGCTCATTCCGATCCAGTGTGAGTACTACGCCCTAGAGGGTCTGAGCCAGCTCCTCAAGACGATCGAGCTGATCAAGGCGCACCTCAATCCGGGTCTGCACGTGTCAACGATCCTGCTCACGATGTATGACGGGAGGACGAACCTCGCGCAGCAGGTCGCGTCGGAGGTTCGTGAGCACTTCCCGGAGCAGACGCTGCGGACCACGGTCCCGCGTTCGGTGCGTATCTCCGAGGCCCCGAGCCACGGACAGACGGTCATGACCTACGACCCGGGGTCGACCGGCGCGCTCGCCTACCTGGAGGCGGCCCGCGAGCTCACCCAACGCGCGGAGAACCGAAGCGACGAGGGGACGGATGACGACGGGCAGAGGAACGCCGCTTCGCCGCCGCCGCAGGACCCTCCGCAGTCAGCACACACGGGATCGACGTCTCACCACGACCATGAGTTTGCCGGCACCATCGGTGGTCCCGGCCTGCGGCAGGAGGAACAGCGATGAGCGAGAAGCGCCGAGGGCTCGGGCGAGGACTGGGCGCCCTGATCCCGACGAGCTCCGAGGGCAGGCGGCCCGTCGACGTCTTCTTCCCGAGCCCTGTGTCGGAGGAGGCGACCCGCGGGGAGAAGCACCGCGAGGCGGCTGGGTCGGCCGACGAATCAGTCACCGCGGTGGCTGAGGGGACCGACTCCGCGACGAGCGTCACGACGCTCGTGGCGGACGCGGACTCCGGACCCGCTGATCTTGCCTCGCTCACGTCACTCTCGGAGGCTGACCTCGCCGAGCTGGATGCTGTGGTCGCGGACGACTCCGCGGACGCGAGTGCGGTACCCGTGACCCCGCGCGACGAATCGACGAGCGATAGGCCGACGACGGACGCCGTTTCACGTGAAACGACATCCGACGCGAGCCGAAGCACGGGGGAGGAGCAGGCCCCCGCTCGGGCTCTCGACACGTCTTCGCCCGCTGAGTCGACAACGGTGGAGGAGTGGGCGGGTGGGGCGGCCGAGGATCTGGTTCCCGTCCCGGGGGCGCGGTTCGCTGAGCTTACGACGTCGTCGATCCGACCTAACCCGCGGCAACCGCGCACCGTCTTCGACGAAGGCGAGCTCGACGAGCTGATCGGCTCCATCCGCGAGATCGGGGTGCTCCAGCCGATCGTGGTGCGTCCGGTGCCGGGGGAGTCCGGCACCTACGAACTGATCATGGGCGAGCGCCGTTGGCGCGCGACGCAGGCAGCGGGACTCGACGTCATCCCGGCCATCGTCCGCGAGACCGACGACGCCGATCTGCTGCGTGACGCGCTCTTGGAGAACCTGCACCGCAGCGCTCTCAATCCTCTCGAGGAGGCTGCCGCATACCGCCAGCTCCTCGACGACTTCGGCTGCACGCACGAGGAGTTGGCAGACCGCATCTCGCGGAGCCGCCCCCAGATCTCCAACACCCTGCGTCTGCTGCGTCTACCTCCCCTGGTGCAGCGGCGAGTTGCTGCCGGAGTGCTCTCGGCAGGGCACGCGCGCGCTCTTTTGGGTCTCACCGACGGTGCGGAGATCGAGCGTCTGGCGCAGCGCATCGTCGCCGAAGGTCTCTCCGTGCGGGCGACGGAGGAGATCGTCGCCATGGGCGGCCTCGACGGTGAGCGCCGCGCGCCGCGGACACCGCGGGCGGGACAGCGGTCCGCGGCGATCGACGAGCTCGCGCATCGGTTGTCCGACCGTTTCGAGACGCGGGTCAAGGTCGACCTGGGTAAGAACAAGGGGCGCCTGACGGTCGAGTTCGCCTCGGTCGAGGACCTCAACCGGATCCTCGACGTCATGGCGCCCGACGATCCCGGTCTGCTGCGCAAGTAGAGGCATCGCGGGGCAGTACACCGGCGCAGAGTCCCCGTGGCCAGCGTCGGGGACCAGAGCGCAGGGCGGGGCGCGCGCACTCACCACACGGGAGTGCGCGCGCCCCGTCTGTCTCTACGGACGAGGAGCGTCCGCCCAGTTCGCCGATTCTCTGCGAGCAGCTTGCGTGCGCACACACGCGCTCACTCGACAGTAGATGACCTGTGTTTCGCCTCGACGGGTGGCCGCGCCCGTGCCGCGTCCGACGGTGCGTGGCAGAGGAGCGACTGACGGGCGCCGCGACCAGCGTCGCGTGCGGACAAGCGCTCGGACCCGCATTCTCGTTCTCTCCGACACGCAGGCGTCTGCGCGGGAAGGGTCGACCGCACGACGAGGCCCTCCCACAGGCCGGCGGTGCGCCTCGTTTCACGTGAAACACCACGGCCGAGGGCTCCACGACGGGGAGGACGGCTTCTCGGTGCCACGTTTCACGTGGAACACGCCTCCGGTTCCGTTGTCGCGAACCGGAGTCCACGGCCGGGACCGGCGCCACAGATCACAACACCCGATCGGATCGACGGCATTCGACCAGCTTTGAATTCACCTCGAGGTTCACCTTTCAAGGACCACCGGTCAAGCCCAGCGCGCAGGGCCACACACACGGGGCACGGATGGCGCGGCCTGCGCCCCCGGTGATCTTCGTGCTCTGGGCACCCGCCGAGGACCAGCGATACGCCCCGCTCCTGAGTTGCGCGGCCGCAGCGCACAGAATGATGCGCCTGCGGTACTGCGGCGGGCCTTCTCGCCTCCGACGCGTCGAGCACGTCGTGACCTCTCCTAGTCTCCACCGATGCGCGAGGAGGAGGTGGGCAAGGATCCGGCGTTCGTGCATGCGAACTGACGGGGTCGCTGGCGCCCCAAGCGTCCACCAACGGTGAGCGCTGTCGGGTAGGCCCTGAGGTCGGCGTGCTGGGGCGCGCGTGTCACTCGCCAGCTCCGAGACGGATGAGCAGTCGCGACGTCGCCAGAGGAGTGCGCCAGACCGGCATGGGCCGCAACGGCTTCGAGGTGGGCGTGCTCTCGGCAAGAGAGAGGGGCTGTCGTGCTCTGCTCTTTGGCGATGCAGTCGATCGTTTCACGTGGAACATCGGACTGGCATAGTGCCGATGAACGGGGTCTCGGCGTGCGCGGGGCAGCACCCGGAACTTCAGGGTCGTCCTGCTGGCGACGATCCACGCGCCCACGGCGGGGGAGGGGAGGAGTCCCGCTAGACCGAGCCCGGTCCGAACGGCGGCGGTCAGCAACACGAACTGAGGGGTCTCCCGGGGTGGGGCGGTGGTGAGTGATCGCCTCCCACCACAACCGTCTTCCCACCAGCCGCCGCACCCCGCGAAGGTGGAGGGGTCTCAGAGCGTCACGACGCGACGTCGGCGACTGGCGCCGTTGTTCAGTGCGCATGCGCTCGCCTCACACCTCACATCGGAGAGCCGACCTGTGCAGCTTGCCGGCGCAATCGACACGGTGGGTCCGGTCTCCCGGGCCCCGACGTCGTGGACAGTTGCAACCACGCCCAGTCCCGTGGCGATCACCGCGACGCGACAGTGTTTCACGTGAAACGGCGAGGGCGATGCGGTCGAGGACCCGGCGGGGCTGGACGGGGGCCGGAGGCACAACCGACACGGCTGTCGGAACTGTGCGTCCGTGCTCGCGACAGTGTCAAGGAAGTCACGGTGCCGGAGGCCGGGCGCGGCGAGCGCGGCGAGCGCACGGACGGTCTCGGGTCTGACGGAGCGCGGCACGCGCGGGACCGTCAGGCATGAGGAGCCCGACACCCGTCGGGTCAGTGAGATGTCGAACCACACGGCGGAGTTGCGCGGCCGCGACGCCGCCAGCCGCGCCGGTCGTGCTCGACGCCATCCTGGAGGACCGTACGGGGCTTCCGGTCGAATCCGTCGACCGTGAGGGCGGCGGGGGTCCTTCGCGAGACGGCCCGGCGGGGATCCCGGCCGGTTGGCGACGGGTGTGCGCAGGACTCGATAGAGATGCGGCATCGATTTGCATCAGGTGGTGCTGAGGAGACGACGGAGGACGACGAGCCGGACAACCGCGAGGCGGTACCACGAGCGGTGGCGGCAGGTTATGCAGAGCGGGAGACCACCACGGCGCGTACGGGCTGGCGCCCGACGGCGGCGCGGCGCGTGGTGTGTGGCTAGTGACCGGAGCAGGTGACCGGTCCGGTGTCTCGCCACCCGGTTCGAGGTCGCCGCCGCGGACGCAGTCCCGTCGCGAGGGGCGAGGGGCGAGGGGCCGGAGGCGCGGGGCGAAGGGCGGGAGGCGGGAGGCGGGAGGCGACGGTCCCCCAGACCACATACTGTCCCAGCACGGCAGCACGGCAGCACGGCAGCACGGCAGCACGGCAGCACGGCAGCACGGCAGCACGGCAGCACCAGGATCGGGCGCGCGCGGAGCGCTCGCCTTGCTCGTCGGAGCGGTCGGGGTTTCCTCACCGGCGACGCAGCAGCAGCCGTGAGAGTGAGCCCGTGCCACGAGGCAGACGAAGAGTCTGCGAGCAGGACAAGGCGTGCGCTCATGTCGGTGCACCAGCGAGGCGACCGGTGGTGCTCGAGCGGCAGCGTGGAGGCCCCACCATCACCGGTGCCCGGCTTGAGCCAGCTCTCTCCGTCGACGGGGCAGAGACGGGAAACGCCCCTGTTTCACGTGAAACAGGGGCGTCGCCACGTCGCGCACGCGACGAACTAGTGGCGTACGTGGGCGTTGACGAGGGACCGGTAGAGGTGTCCGAGGTCGAGGCCGGCCGCACGGGCTGCCTGGGGGAGGAGAGAGGTCTCGGTCATCCCCGGCGCGACGTTGACCTCGAGGAACTGCACGACCCCGTCGGCGTCGAGGATGACGTCGGTGCGCGACAGGTCGCGGAGACCGAGCGCGGTGTGTGCCCGGACGGCGACCTGGCCGACGACGCCGAGGATGTCGTCGTCGAGCCGGGCCGGCGCGAAGTACTCCGTGCGGCCGGGGTTGTAGCGCGCGTCGAAGTCGTACGGTCCGGTCGTGACGATCTCGACCGGCGGCAGCGCCTGCGGCCCGCGGCCCAGGTCGACGACGCTCACGGCCAGCTCGACGCCCCGGACGGCCTGCTCGATGAGCGCGACCTCCCCGTACGCGAAGCAGTCCACCATGGCGCGAGGAAGCTGGTCGGCGCGCTCGACGAGCGTCACGCCGAGCGCCGACCCGCCGTGCGTCGGCTTCACGACGAGCGGGAGCCCGAGTCGCGCGACGACCGCGTCGAGCACGGGCTGGGCACCGAGCTCGCGGAACAGGCTCTGGGGGAGGGTGACGTACTCGGGAGTGCACAGGCCGGCGCCGAGGACGACGTTCTTCGCGACGGGCTTGCTCCAGGCGGCGCGGCTCTCCCGCGGGCCTGTCCCGACGTAGGGCACCCCGACGAGCTCGAGGACGTCGCGGATGGAGCCGTCCTCCCCGCTCGCGCCGTGGAGCAGCGGCCAGACGACGTCGGGGTGCGCGGAGTCGAGGAAGGGCAAGAGGTCGGCGTCGACGTCGTGCACGGTCACCTCGAGACCAGCGGCGCGGAGGCTCTCCGCGACCCGGCGGCCGGAGCGGAGCGAGACGTCGCGCTCGTGCGAGAGGCCGCCCGCGAGGATGGCGACGTGCCCGCCGGGGGGGACGTCGTCGTCGGGCCGGAGGAGGTGAAGGTGCTGGTCAGGGCGCTGCGCGTCCGTCGAGGTCGTGCTGTCGGCTGCGCCGGTCGTCGTCGGGCTGCCCGTGGTCGTGTCCACTGGTGACGGACTCCTGTTCGGTGCCGCTGCCGCCCGTCCGGGGCGCAGCGGCGTGGGTGGTGAGTGCTTCAGGCCAGGTTCGGCGAGGGGTTCTCGACGTCCGTGACGTCGGGGTCGAGCTCGGCGTTGGTGCCGAAGATCTCGACGAGCTCCTGCTCGGCGTTCACGACGCCCGCGAGACGGCGGACGCCCTCGCGGATCCGCTCCGGGGTCGGGAAGCAGTAGGAGAGGCGCACGTGGCTCGCGCCCGTGCCGTCGGCGTAGAACGCGGTGCCGGGGACGTAGGCGACGCGCGCGGTGACCGCGCGGGGGAGCATGGAACGCGCGTCGAGGCCGTCGGGGAGCTGGACCCACGTGTAGAAGCCGCCGTCCGGCACGGTCCAGCTCGCCGAGGGGAGGTGCTCGGCGAGGGCACCGATCATGGCGTCGCGTCGCTCCCGGTAGAGCTCGCGGAACTGCTTGATCTGGCCCTTCCAGTCGCACGTGTCGAGGTAGGCGGCGATGGCGAGCTGCGACGCGTTGGACGGGCACAGGATGGCGGACTCGCTCGCGAGCACGAGCTTCTCGCGGACGGCGTGCGGCGCGACGACCCAGCCGACGCGGTAGCCCGGGGCGAAGGTCTTCGAGAACGACCCGAGGTAGAGGACGCCGTCCTCGTCGAGCGACCGCAGCGCGGGGAGCGTCTGGCCGTCGAAGCCGAGGAGCCCGTACGGGTTGTCCTCGATGACGAGGACGCCGTACCGCTGCGCGATCTCGAGGATGCGCGGGCGGCGCTCGGCGGTGAGGGTCACGCCGGCGGGGTTGTGGAAGTTGGGCACGGTGTAGAGCAGCTTGACGCGGCGCCCGTCGGCGGCGAGGCGCGCGAGGGTCTCTTCCAGCGCCTCCGGGACGAGCCCGTGCTCGTCGAGGGGGACGTGCACGACGTCGGCCTGGTAGGAGCGGAACACGCCCAGCGCCCCGACGTAGCTCGGCGCCTCGGCGACGACCACGTCGCCCGGGTCGACGAAGATCCGCGTGACGAGGTCGAGCGCCTGCTGCGAGCCAGTCGTCACGACGACGTCGTCGGGGTGGCACTCGATGCCCTCGAGTCGCACGACGTCGAGGATGCGCTCCCGCAGGGTCTCGTCGCCCTGCCCGGAGCCGTACTGGAGCGCCGTGGCGCCACGCGTCGCGACGAGGCGCTGCATGGTGTCGGCGATCTGGTCGAGGGGGAGGCCTTCGAGGTAGGGCATGCCGCCGGCGAGCGACACGACCTCCGGCCGGTTCGCGACCGAGAACAGCGCGCGGATCTCCGACGCTCGCATCCCGTGCGCTCGCTCTGCGTAGGCACCGAACCACGGGTCGAGGCGGGTGCCGCTGGGAGCGGGCTGCTGCGAGGGAGTCGTCGGTCCAGTCACGATCCCCAGTGTGGCACGGAGGATCGGGGGATCGCGTGAAGACGCCGGAGGGCGGACCACCGTGCGGGTGGCCCGCCCTCCGGCGTGCGTGGTGCGAGGTCGCTCGCAGTCCGTGCGGTCGCGGAGGCGACGGCTCAGACGGCCGTGGCGAGGACGGCGTCGATCTCCTCCGTGAGCGCGCGCTTGGGGCGCGCCCCGATGATCGACTTCTGCAGCTCGCCCCCGACGTAGACGTTGAGCGTCGGGATCGACACGATGCCGTAGGCGGCGGTCGTCTCGGGGTTCGCGTCGGTGTCGAGCTTGGCGATCTTGATCTTGCCGTCGTACTCCTCGGCGAGCTCTTCGAGGATCGGCGCGACCTGGCGGCAGGGGCCGCACCAGGTCGCCCAGAAGTCGACGAGGACGGGGACGTCGGACTCGAGGACCTCCGCGCGGAAGGTGGAGTCGGTGACGGGGACGGTCGACATGGTGTACCTCCTGGGGGGCGTGGGTGGCTGCGGTGCGGGGTCAGGCCTGGAGCTCGGCGAGCGCCTCGGGCAGCTCGTCGGGGTTCGGCGTCTGCGGGGTGCCGGCCAGGTCTGCGAGGCCCGCCGCGTCCGCGAGCTCCGTGAGGTAGCGCTGCGCGTCGAGGGCGGCAGAGCACCCCGATCCCGCCGCGGTGATCGCCTGGCGGTAGGTGTGGTCGACGGCGTCGCCGCACGCGAACACACCCTCGAGGTTGGTCGCGGTGGTGCGCCCGACGACCTGGATGTAGCCCTCGTCGTCCAGGTCGATCTGCCCCTTGACGAGCTCGGTGCGGGGCTCGTGACCGATCGCGACGAACAGGCCCGTGGCGGGGAGCTCGCGCTCCTCACCCGTGACGGTGTCGCGCAGCGTGACCGCCTCGACCTTCTTGTCGCCCTCGATCCCGGCGACCTCGCTGTTCCAGGCGAACTCGATCTTCGGGTCGTTGAGCGCGCGGTCGGCCATGATCTTCGACGCGCGCAGCTCGTCGCGACGGTGCACCAGCGTCACCTTCTCGGCGAAACGGGTGAGGAACGTGGCCTCCTCCATCGCCGAGTCGCCGCCGCCGACGACCGCGATGTGCTGGTCGCGGAAGAAGAAGCCGTCGCACGTCGCGCACCAGGACACGCCGCGGCCGGACAGGCGCTTCTCGTCGTCCAGGCCGAGCTCGCGGTACGCGGACCCGGTCGCGAGGATGACGGCGCGGGCGCGGTAGGTGTCGCCGTTGCCCGTCACGACGGTCTTGACCGGACCCTCGAGGTCGAGCAGCGTGGCGTCGTCCCACTCGATGCGCGCGCCGAAGCGCTCGGCCTGCTTCTGCATGTGGTCCATGAGCTCCGGGCCCATGATCCCGTCGGGGAAACCGGGGAAGTTCTCGACCTCGGTGGTGTTCATCAGCGCACCACCGGCGGTGACCGACCCCGCGAGCACCAGCGGGGCGAGGCCCGCGCGCGCCGCGTAGATCGCCGCGGTGTACCCGGCGGGACCGGACCCGACGATGATCAGGTTCTGGACGGCTGACTGCTCGGTCACGTGCTGCTCCTCGGATGCTCGATGCGTGGCGGCCGACCACGCGAGAGTGTGAACGCCGCCGGGGCGGCTTCTGTTCCACGGTACGGGGGTTCGCCGGTCGACGGGCGCTCGGCTCACCGTGAGCGCGATCCCACCGGCGCCCGTCCCGCAGCGTGGTGGTCCCCGGCGCCTCGACGCCCCGTCCGCCGCGACCCGGCGCGGACGCTCGGCGTCCCGTCCGGCGCCCGAGCGACCGGCCACGCCGGGCGTGTCGACGACGAGCACCGCACCGCGGGCACGGGCACGACGGCGGGCGAGGCCGCGGACCGTGGGGACCTGGCGGCGTCGGCCCCCGCGACGTCAGGAGACGAGGATCTCGTTGATCTCCGCGCGGTACTCGCCGGCCGGGTTCTGCGGCAGCTCGGTGAACCACAGGACGATGGACTCGGCCTCGACCGGCTGCTCGAACGTGAACGTCGCGCCGGGCGACAGCGGCCCGGACGCGAGCACGGTGCCCTCGGTCGGGGTGTCCGGGCTCGTCGCGCGGATCTCGACGTTGCCGCCGTTCGTCGCGGTGTCGATGACGATCGACGAGACGGGCGCCTTCTGCTCGAGGGTGACGGCGAAGCCGATCCCCGAGCGCAGCCCGGCGAAGTCCGCCGCGTTGTAGCGGCGGGAGATCCACGTCGTGTCCGGCTGCTGGTCGTAGGCCAGCGACGCGAGCTCGGGGTGCTCGCCGTCGTTGTTGCCGGCGGCGTCCCCCTCGGGGTCGAGGGCCGTGCCGGACGCGATCATCGGGCGGACCTCGGGCGCGGCCGGGGCCTCCTCCCCGCCGGAGCCGGTGCCCTCACCGCCCTCGGCCGGTGCCTCCGACCCGCCCGCGGTGGGCTCGTTCGTCTGCACGGCGGGCCCGAAGCCGTCGAACGCCGTGTTGACGGCCCACACGACACCGCCGACCACGAGGGCCAGGACGAGCACGAGGACGATCGGGGTCGCGTTGAACCGGCGCGGCCCGCGCCGCGACGGGACGGGCTCGCTCCACGCCGCCGCGGCGTCGGGACCGGCGGGCGGGGGCGGCGGGGACGCCGGGTCGTATGCCAGGGGAGCGGTTCCCGCGTCGTAGCCGACGGGCGGCGGTGGGACGGAGTACGCCGCGGCGGTCGGGGCGGGTGCGGGCGGCGGGACGGCGGCGGTGGCCCCGGTCGCGGCCCCGGCGGCGTAGGCCACCCCCGGGCCTGCGGACCCGGGCACCGCGCCGACGCGGTGGATGCGTCCGGTCGTCGGACGGCGGACCGGCGGGGCGGGCGGCGGCGTCCCGGGCGGCGCGCTGGCCGCGCCGTCGAACGCCGAGCGCACCGACTGACGGCTCACACCGGCGGCGGGCTGCACGAACGCGGGCAGCGCCGCGACGACGGAGACCTCACCCCAGGGCTCGACCGCACCGACGACGTCGGCGGGCGAGCGCGGCCCGTCGCCCAGGGGCGTCGCGGTCCACTCCTCGGCGGTGCCGTGGGTGCCGGCGAAGGTCTCGGTGCAGAGGTCGTCGAGCTCGGCCGGGACGTCGGGGCGGACGGCGGAGAGGGCGAGCACGCCCTCGCCCGCGCGCTGCGCGGGGAGCGGGTGGATGGCGTCCGCGGCGATCCAGGGGACGTCGAGGGACGGCCCGGCCCACCGGGCGGTCATCGCGTAGTAGAGGAGCGCGACGAGCCCGACGGCGTCCGCGCGGGAGGTCTGCTCGGCGTCGTGCTGCTCGTGGCCGGCGACGCCGGCGTCGAGACCGAGGCCGGTGACGAGCACGCGGCTGCCGTCGACGCGGACCGCGTCGGGGCGCAGCGCGAGGTGGTGGACACCGCGGCGGCGCGCGACCTCGAGGGCGGCGGCGGCCTCGCCGACGATCGCGCGCGCCTGCTGCGGGTCGACGATCCCGCCGGCGACGACCTCGCTCAACGTGATGCCCGTGTAGCGCTCGGTCACGACGTACGCGACGCCGTCCTCGGACCCGACGTCGAGGACGCGCGTGAGGCGGGGGTCGACGACGAGCGCGGCGCGCCGTGCGGAGTCGAGCGCCTCGGCGACGTGCGCGCCGGTGACGACCGAGAGCCGCACGGGCCGGTCGAGGATCTGGTCGTGCGCCGACCATGCCGTGACGTCCGACAGGTCGGACGCGAGCTGTTCGTCGAGCCGGTAGCGCGCGACGAGCAGCGTTCCTGGGGCCACGCCGTTCACCGGACCTCCTCCGTGTGGGACTCGTGGTCGAGACCCCATGGTACGCGGGCCCGGATTGCCCCCGTATCACCGGATCCGCGCACGTCAGACGTGTCGTGTCACCGTCGGACGAGGCGTCTGACGCGCCCCACGATCGGTCCCGCGAGCTGGTCGAGCTCCCGGACGCGCATGAGCTTGAGGCCGCCCGCGTAGACGAGGCCCATCACGGTGCCGGCGACCGCCACGACGACGACGGACTGCCACCACGAGAGCCCGTAGATCCCGTCGGCCGGATCGCCCGACAGCACCACGAAAGCCCGCAGCACGCCCCACCCGGCGACGGCGCTGACGAGTGCCGCGAGGCCGGCCTTGACGTGCAGGCGCAGGATCCGTGCGCCGTCGAGCCCGCGGAGGGTGCGCCGCAGGCCGACCGTGCGGAGCCCGACCGCCACGAGGTTGGACAGGCTCATCGCCAGGCCGATGCCCACGACCCACAGCTGCGGAGGGAGGAGCTGCGTGCCGAGCCACGACACGCCGACGAGCACGAGCGTGCCCGGCACCTGGATCCAGAAGACCGTGCGCCCGTCCTCGAACGCGTAGTAGACCCACTTCATGAGGACCATGCCGCCGAGCGGCACGAGCCCGAGCGCCATCGCGCGCAGCACCATGGACACGGCCTCGCCCGAGGCGGCGTCGACCGAGGGCACGAGCAGCTTGGTGACCGGCAGGGCGAGGACGACGAGGACCGCCGTCGCGAACACCGTGAACACGCCGACGGTGCGCACGCCGCGCGAGAGGTCGTGCCGCACGCGCGCGAGGTCGCCCGCGTGGGCGGCCGCGCTCATGCCCGTGAAGAGCGCCGTCGCGATGGAGACGGTCACGAGCGAGTGCGGGAGGAGGTAGATCATCAGGGCCTGCGTGTAGGCCGCGTTGCCCGCGACGGCGAGCGCGCCCGAGAAGGCGTCGGGGGCGCCCGTCACGAGCCCGGTGACGGCGCCCAGGGTCCCGGGGTCGTCGCGGTAGGCCCCGAACGTCTGGGCGAGCGCCGCACGGGGCGCCTCGCTCGCGAAGCGCGTCGTGAACAGGACGCCGACCTGCTCGAGGATGACCGCGGCGAACGTCCACAGGGCCACCTGGCCCGCGGACCGCAGGCCGATGCCGTGGAGGCCGAACCGCAGGTGCCAGCGGAAGCCCGCGCGCCACAGCGGGACGACGAGGATGAGCGCCTGGGCGGCGACGCCGAGCGTCGCGGTGCCCGCGAGCAGCGCGATCTTGGTCCCGTCCCACTGCGTGAGGTCGTCGACGTTCCCGGTCGCCGCCGGGCCGTACAGCGCGATGAACGCGGCGAACCCGGCGATCGACACGACGTTGTTCAGCACGGGCGCCCACATGAACGGGCCGAACTGGCCGCGTGCGTTGAGGACCTGACCGAGCAGGGTGTAGAGGCCGTAGAAGAAGAGCTGGGGCGTGCACCAGAAGGCGAACGCGACGGCGAGCGACGTCTGCGGTGCCGTCCAGCCCGGGCCGGTGTACAGCGCGACGAGGATGCTCGAACCGGCCGTGAGCAGCGCGGACAGCGCCAGGAGGATCACGCCCGAGAGCGTGAGCAGCTTGTCGAGCCGCTCCTGCGTGTTGCGGGCGCGGTAGGCCCGCACGATCTGCGGGACGAGGACGGCGTTGAGGACGCCGCCCGCGAGGATCGCGAAGAGGACGTTGGGGATCTTGTTCGCGACGTCGAACGCGTCCGCGACGAGGCCCGTCGTGCCGATCGCGGCGACCAGCAGGACGTTGCGCACCAGGCCCAGGCCGCGCGAGACGAACGTGCCCGACGCCATGAGCGCCGACGACCGGCCGAGCCCGCCCGTGCGCGGTGCAGGAGCCTCCGTCGCGCCGGCCTCCGCGGTCTCGTCGGGGGTGCCCGGCGCCGCCGGGTCGCCGGGGAGCGTGCCTGCGATCCGGGGGACGGCGTCGCGCGTCGTCCCGGGGCGCGGACCCCGCCCGGCACCTGCGGGGCGGACGTGCCGCGGCTGGTCCGGGCTCACTCGGGGCGCTCCGCGTCCGGGTGGCGCGGCCCGCCGGGCGCGACGTCGACCTGGCGGTCGGGCGCGCCGCCCTCTCCCGCCGCGACGGACGCGCGAGCGCTCGGCCCGGGCGCGCCGGCGTCTCCGGCGGACGGCTCCCGCGGCGACGGCTGGTCGAGCGTGGCCCCCGCCAGGCGACGGGGCGAGCGGCCACGACGCACGGTGCGCCAGATGCCGGCGAACAGGGCGATGACGAGCAGGACGGCGACCACCACCGTGCCGACCGACTCCCAGTCGGCCCGGACCCGGACGACGAACTGCTGCGGCTCCGCGACCCGCACCTGGGGCTGCGCGGCGCTGACGAGCTCGACCTCGACGGTGACGTTGCCGCTCCCGAAGCCCTCGACCGGCACCCCGACGCTCGCCTCGGTCGGGACGAGGTCGCCGTCCGCGTCGCGCGTCGCCGCCGGGATCGTCACCGTCGTGCGCTCCGGGGCCCGCAACCGGGGGTCGTCGGGCCGGAGCACGACCTGGACCGTCGCGTCCTGCGTGAGGGTGCTGCGCACCCGGACCGGCAGGTCCTCCTGCTCGGCGACGAAGAAGAACGACGAGCGCGTCTCCACCGAGAGCCCGCCCCGCACCGCGGCGGACCGCTGCTCGGCCTGCTGGACGGCGAGCGTGCGCGACGGCGGCGCCGCGCGGTAGGCGACGGCCGTCGGCGTGACGAACGCCGGCTCGAGCGGGCGCGTGAGCGCCGTCGGGTCGGCCGCGACCGTCGCGAACGTCGCGAGCTCCGCGCGCGACCGGTCGAGGGACCGGAGCTCGGCGGCACCGATCTCGCCCTCGCCCGGGGCGTCCTCCGGCAGCGCCGCGCGGTCGACGGCGGGCGGCTCGACCCCGAGGAGCTGGTCCACGGGCGCGAGGTCGACCCAGCCGGAGTCGCGCAACGCGTCGAGCCGCGCCGTGAACAGGCCGGGCTCGGGCTCCCACGACCGCGGCAGCGCCGCGAGGACGTGCCGCTGGTCGGCAGGGCGTTCACGGGCGATCACGGCCGTCTCGGCGAGCAGGCGCTGCGTGGCGGACACGCCGGAGCCGTCGCCGGCGGAGAGCAGCGCCGTGAGCACCGGGTCGGCGACGACCGCCGTGACCGGCCCCGCGGCCGTCGTGACCGTGGCGACGCCCGACGGCGTGTAGGTGAGCGAGTCGTCCGGCGCGAGGCCGCCCGGGCCGACGACCGTCGCGGTCGCCCCCGACGCGGCGGCGAGCGTCGTGGTCGCGAGGTCGGGCACGGCGTCGGCCGGCCAGGCGAGGTCGGTGCGCCACCCGCTCGTCGGGTCCGAGGGGGTCGAGGCCGCCGTGCCGGTGCCGGCGTCCGCGGCGCCGGTGGTGCCGTCCGTCGTGGTGCCCGACGCCGGGTCGGACGAGGAGCCCGACGACGGCAGCGGCGTCCCTTCGGGCAGCGCGAGGCCCGCGTGCGCGAAGGCCGCGACGTCCGGGTCGTAGGCGCGCAGCGCGAACGTGGAGCGTCCGGCGGTCGCCCCGCTCACCGCGTCCCCCCAGGCGTTCACGGCCGGGTCCGCCGCCACGGCGGCCGCCGCGAGCAGCGCCGGGTCCGCGACCCAGCCCACCTCGGGCCGTTCGCCCGTCGCGGCGAGCAGGCGGCCGAGCCGCCCGTCGCTCGCCACCGCCGCCGAGAGCGCGTCGTCGTACGCGACCGGGTCCGGGTCCACCGGGGGTCCCGTCAGCGCCGCGACCACGCTCAGCCGGACGGGCGACACCTCGCTCGCGGGTGCGCGGAGGACGAAAGTGCGCTGCGCGGCCAGGCGCGCGCCGCCGTCGGACACGGCGACCGCCACGCCGCGCGGGCCCCAGTCGTTGCCCGCGCCGAGGCCGAGCTCGGCGGCCGTCGCCGAGAGCGTCACGTCGGCGCTCTGGCCCGGCGCGAGCGGTCGCCCGACGTCCTCGGAGGCGACGGTGGCGCCGACACGCCCGTCGAGACCGGTCGTCGTCCAGCTCTCGAGCGCGGACCGCGTGCGCAGCGCGCGGCGGTCGACGCCGAGGGTCACCGCGGGGGAGCCGAGCGTCTGCTCCGTCCCGTTCGTCACCCGCGCCGTGACGGTGAGGGTGCCGTCCGGCGCGAGGACGGTCGGTGCGAACGACGTGAGCTCGAGCGTCACCGCGTCCTCGCCCTCGGGGACCGTGTCCGCCGCGGCGGGCGGGGCCGCCGTCGTGCCGCCGAGCAGGAGGCCGGCCGCGACGACCAGCGTCAGGAGCAGGGCGACGAGCAGCCGTGCGGACGGACCGCGGAGCGAGACCGGCGCGGCGCCGGGAGGGCGCGCACCGCTGCGGGAGGAGGGCGTCATGAGTGGTCGGTCGAGCTCCGTGGGGCGGGCGGTGCCGGGCCGCCGCGGCCGTCGTGCGGGTGGCCGTGCGGGCGGACGATCGTCCGGGTCACCCTACTCTCGACCACCCCGTGGAACCGCGTGCGCCGACCCTCGAGAACGCCCTGCGCGACGACGGCGATGCGCCGCTCGTTCGGGTACGCGAGGCGCGCCGGGAGGTCCGCGACCGGGATCCAGGCGACGTCCTCCGCCTCGCCGTCCGGGTCGCCCTCGACCGTGAGGTACCCGCCCGTCGCGCGGAGCAGGAAGTGGTGGACGACCTTGTGGACGCGCCGGTCGTCGCCCGTGAACCAGTAGTCGATGACGCCGAGGGGTTCCTGCACCGCGCCGCGGATGCCCGTCTCCTCCGCGATCTCGCGGACGGCCGCCTGCTCCGGCGTCTCGTCGCCCTCGAGGTGGCCCTTCGGCAGGCACCACTCCAGGCGGCCGCCGCGGTTGCGCCGCGCGATGATCGCCGCGCACGGCTCGCCGCCGGCGAGCGTGATGACGAGACCGCCCGCCGACACCTCGTCCACGACCGGGAGCGGCGCGGGCGCGGGGCCCGGTCGTGAGCGCGGGTCGATGCGGAGGGCGTGACCGCCCGGCGGGGCCGGGACGGGGGCGGGCTGCCCACGGCCGTCGCCACGCCCGCCCGCCGGATCCCTCCGGGGGTCGTCGGCGTGCGCGGGGGTGGACATGGATTCAACTTTACCGAGTGGGCACCCACCTCCCCGGGACCGGCTCCCCGGCGCGGGCGCGGCATCTGGCAGGCTTGGGTGTCGTGCCCCAGCCTTCGTCCTCCTCGCCGTCGCCCCAGCCGACACCGCCCGCGACGCCGCACGCGCTCGAGCTGCAGCGCCGGGCCCTCGCGGTGCTCACCGAGATGGCGCCTGCGGCGATCGAGCTGGGCGAGGCGTTCCGTGCCGCGGGCCACGAGCTCGCTCTCGTCGGGGGACCGGTCCGCGACGCGTTCCTCGGGCGGGCGAGCAACGACCTCGACTTCGCCACCTCCGCGTCGCCCGACGAGACCGAGGCGATCCTGGCGCGCTGGGGCGACGCGCACTGGGACATCGGCAAGGAGTTCGGCACGATCGGCGCGAAGCGCTTCGGGCGCGGCGGGCCGGGGGACGACCTCGTCGTCGAGGTGACGACGTACCGGACGGACGAGTACGACCCGACGTCGCGCAAGCCCGTCGTCGCGTTCGGCGACACGCTCGAGGGTGACCTGTCGCGCCGCGACTTCACCGTCAACGCGATGGCCGTGCGGGTGCCCGACATGACGTTCGTGGACCCGTTCGACGGCCTGGGCGACCTCGCCCGCCGCGTCCTGCGCACCCCGATCGCCCCCGAGCGGTCGTTCGACGACGACCCGCTCCGCATGATGCGCGCGGCGCGCTTCGCCGCGCAGCTCGAGTTCGACGTCGACGGCGGCACGCTCGCCGCGCTCGTCCTCATGACCGAGCGCATCGAGATCGTCTCCGCGGAGCGCGTGCGCGACGAGCTGTCGAAGCTGCTGTGCGGCGCTGCGCCGCGGCGTGGGCTGGAGGTGCTCGTCGACACGGGCCTCGCCGACCACGTGCTGCCCGAGCTGCCCGCGCTCAAGCTCGAGATCGACGAGCACCACCGGCACAAGGACGTGTACGAGCACTCGCTCACCGTCCTCGACCAGGCGATCGCGCAGGAGACCGGGCCCGACGGCGCCGTCCCCGCGCCCGACCTCGTGCTCCGCCTCGCGGCGCTCCTGCACGACGTCGGCAAGCCGCCCACGCGTCGGTTCGAGGCCGGGGGCGGCGTGAGCTTCCACCACCACGAGGTCGTGGGGGCCAAGATGGTCGCCAAGCGCCTCAAGGCCCTGCGGTACGACAAGCAGGTGGTCAAGGACGTCGCGCGCCTCGTCGAGCTGCACCTGCGTTTCCACGGCTACGGCGACGGCGCGTGGACCGACTCGGCGGTGCGCCGCTACGTGACCGACGCCGGCCCGCTGCTCGAGCGCCTGCACCGCCTCACGCGCGCCGACTGCACGACCCGCAACCGGCGCAAGGCGCAGCGGCTCCGCGAGTCGTACGACGACCTGGAGCGGCGCATCGCCGAGCTCCAGGCGAAGGAGCAGCTCGACGCCGTCCGGCCCGACCTCGACGGGCAGCAGATCATGGAGATCCTCGGGATCCGCCCCGGGCCCGTGGTGGGCAAGGCGTACAAGCACCTCCTGGAGCTGCGCCTCGACCGCGGGCCGGTCGACGAGGAGACGGCGCGCGCCGACCTCCTGCGGTGGTGGGCCGAGCAGCCGGAGTCGTCGGCGTCCTGAGCGTGGCCCGCCCGCGTGCGCGCGGGCGAGCGCTCGGGGGCGAGAAGGAGCGGAAACAGCGCAGGGGTGCCGCTCTCGGGCTGAGAGCGGCACCCCTTCGTGCTCAAGCGCGCGACGTCGTGCCGGACGCCTCAGACGTCGTCGGTGGCCAGGGCGGCCTCGACCTTCACGTCCTCGGTGCGGGCGCCCTCGACCGGGGCGTCCTGCGTCCCAGGCTGATCCGGGCCGTGGCCGTGCGCCGGCGGCGCGCTGCGGCGCAGGAGGAACGACAGGCCGACGGCGACGAGCATGACCGCCGTGCCCCAGACGAACGCGTCGCCGACGCCCTCGGCCAGCGCGACCTGGGGCGACGCCCCCGCCTCGCCGTAGGCGATCGAGCGTGACGTCATGACCGCGACGAACATCGCGGTCCCGGCGGCGCCCGCGAGCTGCTGCACCGTGCCGATCGACGCCGAGCCGTGCGAGTACTGGTGCGGCTCGAGCGACGAGAGCGCGGACGTGAACAGCGGCGTGAACATGAACGCGAGACCGAGGCTCAGCGTGACGTGCAGGGCCAGGACGAACCACGGCGACGAGTCCGCGTGGATCGTCGTGAAGGCCGCGAGGGCGACCGCGACGACGCTCACGCCCGGGATGACGAGCGGGCGCGGCCCCACCCGGTCGTAGAGCCGGCCGACGGTCGGGCCGAGCAGACCCATGAGGAGCCCGCCCGGGAGCACGATGAGCCCGGTCGCGAGCGGCTCGAGGCCCATCGCGTCCTGGAGGAACAGCGGCAGGAGGATGAGCGAGCCGAACATCGCGACCATGCCGACGGCCATGATGCCGAGCGGCACGCTGAACCCGCGGTGCGTGAACACGCGCAGGTCGAGCAGCGCGCGGTCCTCGCGCTGGAGGACGATCTGCCGCCACGCGAACGCGGCGAGCGCGAGGACGCCGAGCGCGAGCGGCACCGCGGGCGGGACGACCGGCGTGTGACGCGCGGCCTCGCCGATGCTCGACAGCCCGTAGACGAGCCCGCCGAACGCGAACGCCGCGAGGACGAGGGAGGACGGGTCGAGGCGCGAGTGCGTACGGTCCGCGACGTCCCGGATGTACAGGAAGCCCAGGACGAGGGCGACGAGACCGATGGGCAGCACGATGCCGAAGACCCAACGCCAGCTCAGCGAGTTGAGGATGAGCCCGGAGAGCGACGGGCCGAGCGCGGGCGCTGCGGCCATGACGATCGAGATGTTGCCCATGACCTTGCCGCGGATGGCCGGCGGCACGAGCGTCATGATCGTCGTCATGAGCAGCGGCATCATGATGGCGGTGCCCGACGCCTGGACGACGCGCCCGACGAGCAGCCACGCGAAGCCGGGGGAGAGCGCGGCGAGCAGCGTGCCCGCGCTGAACAGCGACATCGCGAGCAGGTACGCGCCGCGCGTCCCGAGCCGCTGGAGCAGGAACCCGGTCGCCGGGATGACGACGGCCATGGTCAGCATGAACGCCGTCGTGAGCCACTGGCCCGTGCTCGCGGTGATCCCCAGGTCCGCCATGAGCGGTGCGAGCGCCACGCTCATCGTGGTCTCGTTGAGGATCACGACGAACGCCGAGCCGAGCAGCAGCGCGATGACGAGGAAGTCCGCCCGGGGCAGGCGGTCGACGGCGGCCGAGGTGTCGTGGGTGGGGGAGGCTGTCACGGTGTGTCTCCGCTCGCGTCGGTGGCGGCCCGGGCGCAGGGTCGGACCCGGTCGGGGGGCAGGGTGCGCTGCGGGGCAGCGCGACGGTCGCGTGCGGGGGCACGCGACGACGGTGTCGGTTCGGTCGGCGGGGCCACGAGCAGGGTGACGCGACCTGGGACGGCCCGCGCGGCGCTCGCCGCAAGATCCGTACCCTGTACGACCATTCACCATCCTGCGTTATTCCCACCGACCGTGACGACCTCTTTTCCGCCCCGGACTCATCGGTACGCGGACGGCAGAAGGAGGTCCGCGCGCGTCGCGCGGGCGGTCGAGGGGGAGGGGCGCGTCAGGCGGGGGACGTGCGCGGGGAGGCCCCGGCGTCGGGCACGACGTCGCCGCCCGGCTCGGACGGCGTGCGCGCGCCCCGCGTCCACAGGACCAGCGCGGCGACGCAGTACGCCACCGCCAGCGCGACGAAGACACCGCGCGACCAGCCCGTGTCGGGGAGCGTGAAGGCGGCGAGGGCCGCCGCGCCCACGAACGCCGCGTTGTACAGCACGTCGTAGAAGGCGAACGCGCGGCCGCGGAACTCGTCGTCCGTGTCGCGCTGGACGATGGTGTCCACCGCGATCTTCGTGCCCTGGGCAGCCAGGCCGAGCAGCGTCGCCCCCGTGAACACGACCGCGCGCGACGGCGTCGTCACCAGCAGGAGCTGGCTCGCCGCCGCGAGCAGCAGCATGATCGCGATCCACACCTGCGGGCCGGTGCGGCGCGACAGGAACGGGGTGATGACCGCCGCCGCGGCGCCCCCCACGCCGGTGAGCCCCACGACGAGCCCGAACGTCACGAATCCCGCGTCCTGGTCGCCGGGGCTCAGGAGGTTGCGCGCGATGAGGATCGACGCGATGAACACCACGCCGTAGAGGAAGCGGTGCGTCGCCATCGCGAGCAGCGCCTGCCCGGGCGTGCGGCGCGCGACGAGGTACCGGGCGCCGTCGGCCAGACCGCGCGCGACCCGCGCGATCTCGGAGCTGATCGCGGACTCCGCCGGGCGCTCCGGGCCGAGCTGCGTGCGCCCGAGGCGCAGCGCGAGGAGGGACGCGACGCCGAACACGAGCGCCGCGCACACGAGCGCCGACGAGTCCTTGACCCGGCCCGGCTCGAACGCCAGCCCGAGCACGACGCCGATCCCGCCCCCGACGAACGCCGCTCCCGCGCCGAGCGTCGGAGTGAGGGAGTTCGCCGTGAGGAGCAGCGGCCCGTCGACGACGCGCGGCAGGCCCGCAGAGAGCCCCGCGAGCAGGAAACGGTTCACCGACAGCGCGGCCAGGCCCAGCGCGTAGATCCAGCCGTTCACCCCGCCCGACAGCATGAGCACCGCCATGCCCAGCGTGATGACGACGCGCACCGCGTTGCCCCACGCGAGGACCTGACGGCGCTGCCAGCGGTCGAGGAACACCCCGGCGAACGGGCCGACGATCGTGAACGGCGCGAGCATCACCGCGAACGCGCCCGCGATGGCCGCCGCCGTGCCCTGCGACTCGGGGGAGAAGAACAGGAGCGACGCCAGGCCGACCTGGAACATGCCGTCCCCGGCCTGCGACACGAGCCGCACGGCGAACAGCTTGCGGAAGCCGTCCAGACGCAGCAGCGCCCGCAGCTCGGAGATCACACCCACGCGGTCACCCTACGTTCGTCGTCGTGCGGTCGGACATGCGGTTGTCCCCCGTGCCGCGTCGTGCGGGGTCGGGGGCCCGGGTCGCGCTGGGAGGTCGGGCGGGGAGGCGCGCCTCGGGCGTGCCCGCGGCCGACGGCGAACCGTTGCCGGGCGAGGTAGAGCCCTGGTCATCCGGCGGGACGACCAGGGCTCTACCGCTGCCTACTCAGAGCTCAGCGCTCGACCTCACCGGCGATGAAGGCCTCGAGCTGCGCACGGCCCTTCGTGTCCTCCATCTGGACCGGCGGGGACTTCATGAAGTACGTCGAGGCCGAGAGGATCGGGCCGCCGACGCCGCGGTCCTTGGCGATCTTCGCGGCGCGGACGGCGTCGATGATGATGCCGGCGGAGTTGGGGGAGTCCCACACCTCGAGCTTGTACTCCAGGTTCAGCGGGACCTCGCCGAACGCACGGCCCTCGAGGCGCACGTACGCCCACTTGCGGTCGTCGAGCCACGCGACGTAGTCCGACGGGCCGATGTGGACGTTGCGGTCCTCCTTCTTGCCGCCGAGCGGGCCCTCGAGGTTCGAGGTCACGGCCTGCGTCTTGGAGATCTTCTTGGACTCCAGGCGCTCGCGCTCGAGCATGTTCTTGAAGTCCATGTTGCCGCCGACGTTGAGCTGGTACGTGCGGTCCAGGACGACGCCGCGGTCCTCGAAGAGCTTGGCGAGCACGCGGTGCGTGATCGTCGCGCCGACCTGCGACTTGATGTCGTCGCCGACGATCGGGACGCCGGCCTCCTCGAACTTCGCGGCCCACTCCGGGTCGGACGCGATGAAGACGGGGAGCGCGTTGACGAACGCCACGCCGGCGTCGATCGCGGCCTGCGCGTAGAACTTCGCGGCCTGCTCCGAGCCCACGGGGAGGTAGCAGACGAGCACGTCGACCTGCGCCTCGCGCAGCGCGGCGACGACGTCGACCGGCTCCGCGTCCGACTCCTCGATCGTCTGCGCGTAGTACTTGCCGACGCCGTCGAGGGTCGGGCCGCGCTGGACGGTCACGCCGAGCGGCGGGACGTCCGCGATCTTGATCGTGTTGTTCTCGGAGGCGTTGATGGCCTCCGAGAGGTCGAAGCCGACCTTCTTCGCGTCGACGTCGAACGCCGCCACGAACTCCAGGCTCGACACGTGGTAGTCGCCGAACTGGACGTGCATGAGGCCCGGGACGGTGCTGCTCGGGTCGGCGTCACGGTAGAAGTGCACGCCCTGGACGAGGGACGATGCGCAGTTGCCTACGCCGACGATGGCGACGCGGATGGAGGTCATCCTCGCTCCTTGGTGTTCGTTGTTCCAGGGTCCTCGGGACGCCTCGCGCCGTCGGGCTCCTGCTCGGATGGTTCCGCAGGATGCGGGGTGCTGCTGGACCGCGCGCGGGCGGCGCCCCGGGCGTGCCCGGAGCTCCTGTCGCGCTCGGTGGTGATGAGACCGTCGAGCCAGCGCACCTCGCGCTCGACCTGCTCGAGTCCGTGACGTTGCAGCTCGAGCGTGTACTCGTCGAGCCGCTCGCGCGTGCGAGCCGCGGACTCCCTGACCGCCTCCAGCCTCTCGGTGAGCCGGGTGCGCCGGCCCTCGAGGATGCGGATGCGGGTCTCGGCGTCGGTCTGCGCGAAGAACGCGAACCGGACGTCGAAGCTCTCGTCCTCCCACGCCGCCGGCCCGGAGGAGGCCAGGACGGTCTGGAGGTGCTCCTTGCCCTCGGCCGTCAGCTCGTAGACGATCCGCGCGCGCTTGCCCGAGAGGGCGGGCGCGAGGGTCGACTGCGCGGCCGACTGCTCCGTGCCGGTGATGAGCCCGCGGGCCACCAACGACTTGAGGGCGGGGTACAGCGAGCCGTAGGAGAGCACGCGGAAGGATCCGAGCATGATGTTGAGCCGCTTGCGCAGCTCGTACCCGTGCAGCGGCGCCTCCTTGAGGAGCCCCAGGATCGCGGTCTCGAGCACAGGCGTCTTGCTCCGCACGATCCCACCTCCTGACGCTCCTCGGCGTGCCCCCGGTGGGGCTCGCTGGGATCTGGTTCGACCCGATGTATCGAGTCGATACATCGACAGGTTAGGTCGTCCCGATGTGTCGTGCAATCCCGACCGGACTGTGACACGCGTCGCCGGGCATGTGAAGAACCCGCGGAGGCGGCGGGACGCCCGGGCGAATCAATGGCGGACGATCCCGCTCACGGTGCGCTGAACCCTTGTCGGGACAGGGTGACGCCCTATTGTTCAGGGTGGTCCGGCGTGCGCCGACCTCGTGCCCGACGGCGGCCCGCCCCCGAGGCAGGGCCCGTCCCGTCGGTCAGGTGGTCCCCGCACGGCGGTCCACGGGCAGGCCCGCGGTCGACGCGAGCCGGCTCCTCGATGCCCCCCAGAGGAAGGTAGACCGTGGCGCGATCCACGAGGACGAACGGACGGACGACCCCGCGCGGGCGCCGTCGGTTCTTCAACTACCCACGCTCGCACGTCAAGGGCGTCCGTCGCTGGCTGCCGTCGTGGCGCGTGGTCGTCGGGACCATGCTGACGGGCATCGCGCTCGTCGCCGGCGTCGGCGTCGCCGCGTGGTTCACGACCGAGGTCCCGACGAAGCTGCCCAGCGTGGGCGCCCAGACGTCGACCGTCTACTGGGGCGACGGCACCACCGAGATGGGCAAGTACGCGGTCGAGGACCGCGAGATCGTCGACTACGCGACGCTGCCGCCGTACGTCGGCAACGCGGTCGTCGCGTCCGAGGACCGCACGTTCTGGACGAACTCCGGTGTCGACGTCAAGGGCATCGCGCGCGCCTTCTACAACAACATCAAGGGTGGCGGTCGTCAGGGCGCGTCCACGCTGACGCAGCAGTACGTCGAGCGGTACTACACGAACACCGTGACCGACTACGCGGGCAAGGCGCGCGAGGCGATCCTCGCCGTCAAGATCACCCAGGAGCAGGACAAGTCCGAGATCCTCGGCAACTACCTCAACACCATCTACTTCGGCCGTGGCGCCTACGGCATCCAGGCGGCCGCGCAGAAGTACTACGGCGTGAACGCCGCCGACCTCACCGTGTCGCAGGCGGCGATGATCGCCGGCATCATCCCCAGCCCCACCAACTGGGACCCGGCCGTCAACCACGCCCAGGCCGAGGAGCGGTGGCAGCGGACGCTGCGGAACATGGAGGAGGACGGCCACATCACCGCCGCCGAGCGCCAGGCGGCGGTGGACGCGGGCTTCCCCGAGGCGGTCGAGTACGTGAAGTCCCAGAAGTACGAGGGCCCCACGGGCTACCTCCTCGCCATGGTGGAGAAGGAGCTGGCCGGCGAGGGGATCGGCATCAGCGAGGACGCCCTCACGAGCAAGGGCTACAAGGTCACGACGACGATCGACCCGGCCATGCAGCAGGCGGCCGTCGCGACGGCGGACTCGCTCCCTCAGGAGGGCCGCGACGAGAACCCGGTCTCCCCGAACCTCCGGACCGCGATCGTCTCCGTCGACCCCAACGACGGGTCGATCCGCGCCCTCTACGGCGGCAAGAACTTCCTCGAGAACCAGTACAACAGCGCGACTCCCGGCGCGGCGCAGGGTGGCTCGACGTTCAAGCCGTTCACGCTCATCGCGGGCCTGGAGAACGGGCACACGCTCGACGAGCGCTTCGACGGCAACTCGCCCAAGACCTTCCCCGGCGCCAACAACGGCGAGGACTGGAAGGTCCGCAACTTCAGCGACCACGACTGGGGGAACGTCGACCTCACCGAGGCGACCGCGCAGTCGGTGAACACCGCCTACGCCGAGCTCAACCTCGAGGTCGGGCCGGAGAAGACCGCCGACGTCGCGGCGCGCCTGGGCATCAAGGCCGACGTCGGGTCGAACCTGGCGAACGTGCTCGGTGACGCGACGGTGACGCCGCTCGAGCTGACCAACGCCTACGCGACCATCGCGGCCCAGGGCATGAAGGCGACCCCGCACATCGTGGCCTCCGTGACCGACTCCCGCGGCAACCTCGTCTACGAGGCGCCGGGGGCCGACAAGCGGACGCAGGAGTTCGACCCCGAGGTGATGGCAGCGGCGACGTACGCGCTCTCCCAGGTCGTCGAGACGGGTTCGGGCAAGCCCGCGCAGGCGATCGGTCGTCCCGCGGCAGGCAAGACCGGTACGTCGACGGACAACAAGTCCGCGTGGTTCGCCGGCTTCACCCCCGGTCTCGCGACGGTCGTGGGCCTCTACCAGTCCGGGCCCGAGGGCGAGCAGGAGCAGATCACGCCGTTCGGCAAGTGGGTCAACAGCGAGATCACCGGTGGCTCGTGGCCGGTCGAGGCCTGGACGTCGTACATGCAGACCGCTACGGCGAACCTGCCCGCGGGGGAGTTCCCGGCATACACCCCGCCCAAGCCGAAGCCGACGGAGACGCCGACCGAGACCCCGACGGAGACGCCGTCCGAGGAGCCGACGCCGGAGGAGACCGAGGAGCCGCAGCAGCCGGAGAACGTGGCCGTGCCGTCCGTCGTCGGCATGGAGGCGCGTGCCGCGCGGGCCCAGCTCGAGGGCGCGGGGCTCAAGGTGCGGATCACCGAGGAGTTCTCCGACCAGCAGCCCCGGGGGTACGTCATCAGCCAGTCCTCGATGGACCAGGTCCCGCCGGGCTCCACCATCGCGCTCGTCGTCTCCAAGGGCACCGACCCGGGCCAGCAGCCGCCGCCCGAGACGCCCGACCCGGAGGACCCGGACCCGTCGCCCACGGAGACCGGGAACCCGGGCGGCGGAGGCAACGCCGGCGGGGGTGGCGGCAACGCCGGCGGCATCATCCCGGGCAGAGGCTGACCCGCCGGTCGGCCGCAGATTTCCGGGCGCCCGCGCCGAGCGGGTACCCTGGGGAGCTGCCGTCCGCGCGTCGGACGGCAGCAGCACGTAGGCATGAACCCTCCTGTCACGGAGAGACCGTGACCGCGAAGACCAGAGGAGGTGGGTTATCCGCATGCGTCAGTACGAACTGATGATCATCCTCGACCCCGAGATCGAGGAGCGCACCGTCGCCCCGTCGCTCGACAAGTACCTGTCGGTCATCAAGACCGACGGCGGCTCCGTCGACAAGGTGGACATCTGGGGTCGTCGCCGCCTGGCGTACGACATCAACAAGAAGTCCGAGGGCATCTACGCGGTCGTCGACTTCACGTCGACCTCCGACACCGCCAAGGAGCTGGACCGTCAGCTCGGCCTCAACGAGGTCGTCCTGCGGACCAAGATCCTGCGCACGGACGCTCGCTGATCCTCCCCGCGTCCCCCCGTTCGACCGTCCCGCACCGGGATGCTGCACGCCGTAGCGCGTGTGGGCGCCGCGTGGTGGGATGAGCGACGCGAGAACGTTACGAGCGAGGCGCGCGGCGCCGTCGACGACACAGACGACACACGAAGGAGCTGGCCATGGCAGGTGACACCGTCATCACGGTGATCGGGAACCTCACGGGAGACCCGGAGCTGCGTTTCACCCCCTCGGGTGCGGCGGTGGCCAACTTCACGGTGGCGTCCACGCCGCGGACCTTCGACCGCCAGTCGAACGAGTGGAAGGACGGGGACACCCTGTTCATGCGCTGCTCGATCTGGCGCGAGGCCGCGGAGAACGTCGCGGAGTCGCTGACGAAGGGCATGCGCGTCATCGTGCAGGGCCGCCTCGTCCAGCGCTCGTACGAGACCCGCGAGGGGGAGAAGCGCACCGTCGTCGAGCTGCAGGTGGACGAGATCGGTCCTTCCCTGCGCTACGCCTCCGCGAAGGTCACCCGCGCCCAGCGCTCGGGTGGCGGTGGCGGCGGCTTCGGCGGCGGTGGCGGCTACGGAGGTGGCGCCAACTCCGGTGGCGCCTCCGGCGGCGGATTCAGCTCCGGCGGCGGTCAGCAGCAGAGCGACGACCCGTGGGCCACGGCTGGTCCCGCGTCGTCCGGTGGTTCGTTCTCCGACGAGCCCCCGTTCTGATCGTCCGCCACTCCCAGAACACACACCCGTCCCCGCGGGTGCCGCGCCGCTCGTCGGCGCGGCCCGCGCGCGGGGATCGCACCTTGTAGAGGAGCAACACCATGGCGAAGCCTGTGGTGCGCAAGCCCAAGAAGAAGTCCAACCCGCTGAAGTCGGCCAAGATCGAGTCGGTCGACTACAAGGACACGGCGCTGCTGCGCAAGTTCATCTCCGACCGCGGCAAGATCCGCGCGCGTCGCGTGACCGGCGTCTCCGTCCAGGAGCAGCGCCAGATCGCCCGTGCGGTGAAGAACGCGCGCGAGATGGCGCTGCTGCCGTACACGTCGACGGCTCGCTGAGCGGGAGGGAGAGAACTCATGGCCAAGCTGATCCTGACCCACGAGGTCACCGGTCTCGGTGAGCCCGGCGACGTCGTCGAGGTGAAGGACGGGTACGCCCGTAACTTCCTCGTCCCGCGCAAGCTCGCCACGCCGTGGTCCAAGGGCGCCGAGTCGCAGGTGACTGCGATCCGCAAGGCGCGCAAGGCCCGCGAGATCGCGTCGCTCGACGACGCGAAGGCGATCCGCGACTCGCTGCAGTCGAAGCCGGTCGTCGTCGAGGCGAAGGCCGGCGCTGCCGGTCGCCTCTTCGGCGCCGTCACGACGGCGGACATCGCGTCCGCCGTGACGGCTGCCGGTGCGTCGGTCGACAAGCGCAAGATCGAGATCGGCCAGCCGATCAAGGCGACCGGGGACTACACGGTCTCCGTCCGCCTCCACCCGGAGGTCTCCGCGACCCTCGCGGTGAAGGTCGTCGCTGCCTGATCTGCTGCTGAGCAGTCCGCGAAGGCCCGGCCCCTCCTCGGAGGGACCGGGCCTTCGTCGCGTCCGGCCGCGGTCTCGACGGCTCAGGCGGCACCGGTGACCATCCAGGCGCTGCCGCGCGCCCGGAGCCCGGTGGTGAGGGCGCGCGCCGCCATGAAGACCCCCGCGAAGGCGAGCCACAGCCACGCGAGGCCCGCTGCGCCGTCGGGCGCCCAGTGCCGGACGGCGAGCGCGAACGGCGCGTAGACGACGAGCGTGAGCATGCCCGCCCAGGCGAGGAAGCGGCCGTCCCCGGCGCCGATGAGGACGCCGTCGAGCACGAAGACCCAGCCCGCCATCGGCAGGAGGGCGCCGCACACCGCCATGCCGACGGCGACGGCGGCGCGCACGTCGGGGTCGGACGTGAAGAGGAGCGCGAACCACCAGCCGCCCGCGGCCATGACGACGCCGAGCCCGGCCCCGGCGGCGACGCCCCACTGGAGGGTGCGGCGCAGGACGGCGCGGACGCGCGGGACGTCGTCGGCCCCCAGCCCGTGCCCGACGAGCGCCTGCGCGGCGATGGCGAGCGCGTCGAGCGCGAAGGCCGCGAGCCCCCAGACGGAGTTCACGACCTGGTACCCCGCGAGCGTGACCTCCCCGAGCCCGGTCGCGACGAACACGGTGAGGAGGATCGCGAGGCGGAGCGACAGCGTGCGGACGAAGAGCGGCGCCCCGGCGCGCGCGTTGGCCCAGATCCCGCCCGCGGCGGGCCGCAGCGACGCACCGTGCCTCCGGGCGCCGCGCACGACGACGACCACGAGCACTGCGCCCATGGTGAGCTGGGCGACGGCCGTGCCGATCCCGGACCCCGCGATCCCGAGCCCTGCCCCGTAGACGAGGACGACGTTGAGGACCGCGTTGAACGTCGCGCCGCCCGCGGCGACCCACAGGGGCGTCCGCGTGTCCTGCATGCCACGCAGCACGCCGGTGGACGCGAGGACGAGGAGCATCCCGGGGAGCCCGAGCGCGGACCAGCGGAGGTAGACGACGGCGTGCTCGGCGACCTCGCCCGTGCCGCCCATCGCGCCGACGGCCCACGGCGCGGTCGTCCACAGGACGGCGGCGAGGAGCGCGCCCAGCCCGACGGCGAGCCAGAGGCCGTCGATGCCGGACTGGAGCGCCTCCCGCGTGTGGCCGGCGCCGATGCGGCGCGCGACGGCGGCCGTGGTCGCGTAGGCGAGGAACACGCACAGGCCCACGAGCGTGACGAGGAGGGTCGATGCGAGGGACAGGCCCGCGAGCTGCGCGGTGCCCAGGTGGCCGACGACGGCGCTGTCGACGAGCACGAACAGCGGCTCCGCCACCAGCGCCCCGAGCGCCGGGACGGCGAGGGCGAGGATCTCGCGGTCGATCCGGGACCGAGCGCGGCGACCTGTGGACGACGCACCGGGGCCGGAGGGCGGCCCGGTGTCGTCGGGGTGGCCGGGCGGTGTCCGGCGTGTCGTCGGCGTGTCGCCCGACTTTCTTTCTTCCACACCCCTGAGGGTAGTGATGAGGCTGGTCAGAGGCCGCTCGCGGCGATGTACACAGCAAGATCGTGAGGTTGTCCACACCGTTTTCCACCGGGTGTGCACAGTGTGGGGGACTGTGTCCACAGGAACGGGGGTCCCTGTCCACCGGGTGTGCACAGGGCCGTTTGCAGGGCGTCGGGGAGCGATCTAGTGTCGCGGGGTCGTGCCTGTCGGAGGCGGGGGGCGCGGCCACCGGGACAGTCGTGTGGGTGGCCCGCGGTAGAACACGTGTACGACGAAGAGTGGTCCCGGTCGTGCGGTCCCGCAAGGGCCGTTCCAGTCCCGGGGGAGCGAGGGGCGCATGTCGATCGAGGAGCTCGAGGAGAGCTACGGGGGACCGGGGCCGTCGGGGTTCGACCGGACGCCGCCCCAGGACGTCGCCGCCGAGATGAGCGTGCTCGGCGGCATGCTGCTGTCCAAGGACGCCATCGCCGACGTCATCGAGCAGATCCGCGGCTCCGACTTCTACCGCCCGGCCCACGAGATCGTCTACGAGTCGATCATCGACCTCTACGGTCGCGGTGAGCCCGCCGACGCCATCACCGTCGTCGCGGAGCTGACCAAGCGCGGCGAGCTCCAGCGCATCGGCGGCGCGCCCTACATCCACGACCTCATGGCCGGCGTCCCGACCGCCGCCAACGCCGGGTACTACGCGCGCATCGTCCGCGAGCGTGCCGTCCTGCGTCGCCTCGTCGAGGCGGGCACGCGCATCGTGCAGCTCGGCTACGCGACCGACGGCGGCGACGTCGACGAGATCGTCAACAACGCCCAGGCCGAGGTCTACGCCGTCACCGAGCGGCGCACGACCGAGGACTACCTCCCGCTCTCGGAGATCCTCGGTCCGACGTTCGACGAGATCGAGGCCGCGCAGGGGCGCGGCGAGGGCATGACCGGCGTCCCCACCGGCTACTCGGACTTCGACCGGCTCACCAACGGCCTGCACCCCGGCCAGATGATCGTCGTCGCGGCGCGCCCGGCCATCGGCAAGGCGCTCGCGCTCGACACGCCGCTGCCCACGCCGTCGGGCTGGACGACGATGGGCGAGGTCGCGGTCGGTGACCTGCTGGTCTCCGCGGACGGGACGCCCACACGCGTCGTCGCCGCGACCGAGGTCATGGTCGACCGCCCCTGCTACGAGGTCGAGCTCGACGACGGCACCGTGATCGTCGCGGACGCGCAGCACCAGTGGGTGACGTCGACCCGTGCTCAGCGACGCGCGGTCCGCGCCGGCGAGACGCCCGAGGCGTCCGTCCGCACGACCGAGGAGCTCGCCGCCACGGTCCGCTGCGCCACGGCGGACAACCGTGCGAACCACTCGATCGCCACGACGGCGCCGCTCGACCTTCCCGAGGCCGACCTTCCGATCCACCCGTACGCGCTCGGGGTCTGGCTGGGCGACGGCAGCTCTCGGCGCGCCGAGTTCACGTCCGCCGACCCCGAGATCGCGATGCGGATCGAAGGCCTCGGACACGTCGCACACCCGACCTCCGACGACCTGCTCGCGCTCGGCCTGCCGACGGCCGGTGAGATCCCCGTTGCCTACCTGCGTGCGAGCGAGACGCAACGACGAGAGCTTCTCGCGGGTCTGCTCGACACGGACGGGACGGTCACGCCGCAGGGAAGCGTCCAGATCGCTCTGACGAGCGAGCGGCTCGCGCTGGAGACGCGAGAGCTCGTCCTGTCCCTCGGGTACCGCACGGGGTGGTCGACGAAGACCGTCCAGGGTCGGACCGAGGCCTCGTCCACGGCGTACACGATCACCTTCACGACCGAGGACGACGTCTTCTGGCTGGAGCGCAAGCGGCTCGTCCACAAGGAGCGCCGTCGACCCGGGACCGCCCGGCTCACCTCACGGTTCGTGGTCGACGTCCGACGCGTCGACCCGGTCCCGGTGCGCTGCGTCGAGGTGGACCACCCGTCGCACCTGTACCTCGCGGGACGGTCGATGGTGCCGACGCACAACTCCGTCCTCGGCATCAACGTCGCGACGCACGCCGCGGTGCACCACCAGATGGCGGCCGTCATCTTCTCCCTGGAGATGAGCCGCAACGAGATCACCATGCGTCTGCTCGCTGCCGAGGCGAAGGTGCCGCTCACGCGGATGCGCTCCGGGAAGATGGACGAGCAGGACTGGCAGAAACTCGCCTCGACGATGGGCAAGGTCGCCGAGGCGCCGCTGTTCATCGACGACTCGCCGAACATGTCGCTCATGGAGATCCGGGCGAAGTGCCGCCGCCTCAAGCAGCGGCACGACCTCAAGCTCGTCGTCATCGACTACCTCCAGCTCATGAGCTCCGGCAAGCGCGTCGAGTCGCGCCAGCAGGAGGTCTCGGAGTTCTCGCGTGCGCTCAAGCTGCTCGCGAAGGAGCTCGAGGTGCCCGTCATCGCGATCTCGCAGCTGAACCGTGGTCCGGAACAGCGTGGCGACAAGAAGCCGCAGATGAGCGACCTGCGTGAGTCGGGCTGCCTCACCGAGGACACGAAGATCCTGCGCGCCGACACGGGCGCCGAGACCAGCCTGGGTGAGCTCTTCGCGCTCAACGCGAAGGACGTCCCCGTGTGGGCGCTCAACGACCGGCTCCAGTACGTGCGCCGTCACCTCACGCACGTGTTCCCTACGGGTGTGAAGCCCGTGTTCCGAATGCGACTGGCGTCGGGCAAGGAGATCGAGGCGACGGCGAACCACCCGTTCCTCACCTGCGACGGTTGGACCGCGCTCGGGGACCTGGAGGTGGGCTCGCGCATCGGTGTGCCGCGCCACGTGCCGGGGCCGGAGCGGAACCTGGAGTGGGACGACCGCAAGGTCGTCATGCTGGCCCACCTCCTCGCGAACGGTGCCTCGCGTGGCGCCCGCACCGGGCACACGAGGGTGATCGGCGCGGTGCGATCCGCGTCCGCCGAGTGGCTCGACGACCTCGGGCTACGCGCGGCGAGCGCGAGCGAGGCGTTCGTCCCTGCGAGCGTCTTCCACTTGCCGAAGCGGCAGATCGCTCTGTTCGTCAAGCACCTGTGGTCGACGAGCGCCGACGTGCGTGTCAGCGCGGACGGGAGCGGCGGCCGGATCCGCTTCACCTCCGGCTCCCGCGCGGTCGCCGACGGCGTCGCTCGGCTCCTGCTCCGCTTCGGAATCTCCACCAACGTGCGACCAGGGCTCGACGGCTCTTCCTTCACGCTCGAGATCACCGAGCGTGACGACCAGCGTCGCTTCCTGCAGGAGATCGGGCTCGAAGGCCCCCAGAGTGAGAACGCCGCTGAGCTTCTGGCGATCGTCCGCTCCCAGCGCTCGGCGACGCACGTCGATACCGGACCACAGCACGTGTGGGACGTCGTCCGCGACCTGCTCGTGGAGGAAGGTCCGACGGTGTCCGCCCGGCCCAGCGTCGTGGAGGGTGCCGCGGGGCCGAGCGACGCACTGTGGCGAAACGGTCTCTCCCGGCACCGCCTCGGCAAGATCGCGGCAGTGCTCGAGAGCGAGGAGCTGGAGATCATGGCGGTCAACGACCTCCTGTGGGACGAGGTCGTCTCGATCGAGCCGGTGGGGGAGAAGCAGGTCTACGACGCCACGGTCCTCGACGGACACAACTTCGTCGCCAACGGCATCGCGGCACACAACAGCATCGAGCAGGACGCCGACGTCGTGATCCTGCTCCACCGCGAGGACGCCTACGAGAAGGAGTCGCCGCGCGCGGGAGAGGCCGACCTGATCGTCGCCAAGCACCGTAACGGCCCCACCGACACGATCACGGTCGCGTTCCAGGGTCACTACCAGCGCTTCGCCGACATGCAGATGTAGCGACCGCTGTCCGCCGATGTCCGCTGCCGAGATGCGGACTGCGGAGCATTGACCGATCCCTTCGCCCAGTCTGGCCGCCGGCGAGTGGCAGCACACCGTTCAGCTGCCCCACCGCCTCCACACGCCTGCTGTGCGTGATCGCTCGGGCGTGGACTGCCGGCACGGGACGTTCGTGGTCGCGCGGCTCGTCGTAGCGCCGACGCACCGTCGCCCCGCGCGAGCCCGGGCCCCTGCCGGTCGGGACGCGGCCGACAGGAGACCCGGGATCGGGGCTCGGAGGGCGTCAGCGCATCGCGGTGACGGGGAATCCGTCCATGTCGTCGAACGACTGGTTCTCACCGGCCATGGCCCAGACGAACGAGTACGCGGCCGTCCCGACGCCCGAGTGCACGGACCAGCTCGGGGAGATGACGGCCTCCCGGTCGCCCACCACGAGATGGCGGGTCTCCGAGGGCTGCCCGCAGAGGTGCACGACCCGCGCGTCGGCGGGGACGTCGAAGTACAGGTAGCACTCGGTGCGGCGGTCGTGCGTGTGCGCCGGCATGGTGTTCCACATGCTGCCGGGGTGCAGCGACGTCACGCCCATGACGATCTGGCAGGACTTCACGCCGTTCTCGTGGATGTACTGGTTGAGCGAGCGGCGGTTCGACGTGACCTGGTCGCCGAGCTCGCGCACCGTGCCCTGGCCGGGCAGCGTGAGCACCGTCGGGTAGTCGGTGTGCGCGGGCGCGGAGAACAGGTAGAACGCGGCCGGGCCCTCGTCGCCCGAGCCGGCGTTCGCGAACACGACCTCGCGCACGCCCCGACCCACGTACAGGCAGGCGCCCTTCGGCAGCTCGTGCACCTCGCCGTCGGTCGTCACGGTGCCCGCGCCCCCGACGTTGACGATGCCGACCTCGCGGTGCTCGAGGAAGTACTCGCTACGGATCTCGTCGTAGGTGGGCAGCGGCAGCGGCGCGTCGCCCGGAACCGCGCCGCCGAGGACGATGCGGTCGTGGTGGGTGTAGGTGACGTTCACCTCGCCTGGGACGAACAGGTCCTGGACGAGGAATCGGTCGCGCAGCTCCTGCGTCGTCGCTCCGGTGATCTGCTCGGGGCTGGTGGCGTAACGCTGTTCCACGGTTCTGCTCTCCTGGTAGTGCGGGTTGGTGCTCGGTCAGGCTTCGGTCGGCCTCGCGGCCGGGGACGGGCCGGTCGGCTCAGCGCACGAGCCAGCCGCCGTCGACGGGCAGGATCACGCCGTGGACGTACCGGGCGGCGTCGGACGCGAGGAACACGAGGGCGCCCGCCAGGTCGTCCGGCGTGCCCCACCGGGCGGCGGGGATGCGCTCGGCGATGGAGCGCTCGCGCGCCTCGTCGGCGCGGATCGGGGCGGTGTTGTCGGTCGCCATGTACCCGGGGGCGATCGCGTTGACGTTGACGCCGCGCGCGGCCCACTCGTTGGCGAGCGCCTTCGTCAGGCCCGCGACGGCGTGCTTGGAGGCGGCGTAGCCGGGCACGAGGATCCCGCCCTGGAACGACAGCATGGAGGCGACGTTGACGATCTTGCCGCTCCCGCGCTCGAGCATGCCCCGTCCCACGGCCTGCGAGAGGTGGAACACCGCGTCGAGGTTCACGGAGAGCACCGCGTCCCAGTCCTCGACCGGGTGCTCGGCGGCGGGCGCGCGGCGGATCGTGCCCGCGTTGTTGACGAGGACGTCGACGGCGCCGAGCGCCTCCTCGACCTCCGCGACGGCCCCGTGGAGCTCGTCCGGCGTCGCCGTCGTGAGGTCCCGCCGGACGGAGTGCACGCGGCGGCCGAGCGCCTCGACCTTCGCGATCGTCTCGGTCGGCAGGCTGCGGTCGAGCAGCGCGACGTCGGCGCCGGCCTCGGCGAGCGCGACCGCGCTGCCCTGCCCGAGCCCGCGGCTCGTGCCCGTGACGAGCGCGACCTTCCCGTCGAGCCGGAACTGGTCGAGGATCATGCGTTCGCTCCTTCGTTCTGTGCGGTGGTGCGGGCGGTGCCGGCGAAGCGGGTCGTCAGCGCCCCCAACCCCGTCACCCGGATCGTCACCGCGTCGCCGTCCGCGAGCGGCCGGTGGGTCGCGAGCGCGTCGGGCAGCTTCTGCGGCGTGCCGGTCGAGACGACGTCCCCCGGCTCGAGCGTCATGACCTGGCTGAGGTAGGAGACGAGGAACGGGAGGCGGAACACCATCGTCGACGTGCTCTGCGAGACCGTCACCACGTCGTCGCGCACGACCTCGACCGTGAGGTCGTGGAAGTCGGGCACCTCGTCCGCAGTGACGACCGCGGGGCCGAGCTGGCCGAACCCGTCGAAGCACTTGCCCAGGGCCCACTGGCTCTGCCGCCGCTGCCAGGAGCGGTCGGAGACGTCGTCGAACAGCGTGTAGCCGGCGACGTGGTCCATCGCGTCCTCGACGCTCACCGCGTGGGCGCGGCGCCCGATGACGACGGCGATCTCGCCCTCGTAGTCGACGTCGTCCGCGACGGCCGGCAGCGCGACGACGTCGTCCGGCCCGCTGAGCGTGTTCGGCGTCTTGACGAAGACGTCGGGGAACTCCGGGTCGTTCGTCGTCGGGTCCTCGCCGTCGGGCACGTGTCCGCGGTAGTTGTACCCGAGGCACAGGATCGCGCCCGGACGGACCGGGGGAGCGAGCCGGACGTCGTCGGCAGAGGGCAGCGACGCCGGGTCGGCACCCGCGACCGCGTCGCGTGCCCGAGCACCGAGGGCGGCGTCCGCGAGGACGTCCGTCACCGTGACGCCGGCTCCCAGGACCGTCGCGAGGTCGAGCAGGCGGTCGCCCGCGCCGTGGGGCACGAGCGTGCCGGGGCGCTCCTCGCCGTCGTGGACGTGCGTGACGAGCCTCACCAGTACCGCACCCAGCCCGGGACGGTGTGGCGCACGAGCGCCTCGAGGTAGAAGTAGTCGCCCCACAGGCATCCCTCGTCGACGCCGACGCTCTTCGGCGCGTCGTAGACGGAGTGGAGCAGGAGCGCGTCGGACTCGACGCCCTCGGCGGCGGGCGTGTACCCGGTGACGAGCGCGCGCAGCATCTCGCGCCCGGCGCTCGCGTAGCGCTCGCGCCGCTCCGGGTCGGTCTCGACCGACGCGAGCTCGTGCAGGCCGGAGGCCGCGATCGCCGCGGCCGAGCTGTCGCGCGGGGCGTCGCTGCCGTCGGTGTAGACGAGGTCCCAGAACGGCACGCCGTCGGAGGGCAGGTGCGCGAGGAAGTAGTCGGCGCAGCGGCGCGACGCCTCGAGCAGCGCGGGGTTCTGCGTGACCTGGTAGTTCATCGCGAAGCCGTAGATTCCCCAGGCCTGGCCGCGGGCCCAGCACGAGTCGTCGCCCGCGCCCTGCTCGGTGCCGCCGCGCAGCGGCTCGCCCGTCACCGCGTCCCAGTAGAACGTGTGGAACGTCGTGTCGTCGTCGCGCAGGATGTGCGCCTCGAGCTGCTCGGTGTGGCGGCGCACGGCGTCGGGGAAACGCGCCTCGCCGGTCTGCTCGCCCGCCCACGTGAGCAGCGGCATGTTCATGAGGCTGTCGATGATCGTGCGGCCGCGCTGGGCCGGGTCGGACAGGTCGCCCCACGCCTGGAGGATGCCCGCCGGCTCGAGGAAGCGGACCATGAGGTGGTCCGCGGCCGCCAGCGCGGCGGTGCGGGCGGTCTCGTCGCCCAGCAGGCGCCACGGCGCGACGCACGACAGCGTGTAGAGGAACCCGAGGTCGTGGGTCTGCAGGTCCTGGCCCTGGGCGACCCGGCGAGCGAAGTCCGCGACGTGCCGCTCGCCCGCGGCGCGGAACGCATCATCGCCGGTCATCTCCAGGGCGAGCCACTGCATGCCCGGCCAGAAGCTCGTGGTCCAGCCCCGGTTCGCGCCCTCGGCGAACTCGGGGGTCGCCGGACGCAGGGGGTAGCGGCCGTCGCGGGTCGTGTCGTCGGGGTAGCTGTCGCCGAACGTGGCGATGTTGCGACGGACCGTCGCGATCGCTGCGTCGAGGGCGGGAGCGAGCTCGGTGGCGAGCTCGGTGGCGAGCGTCATCAGGACTTCCTTCTGGTCGGCGCACGACGGCGCGCCGACGGTCGTGTGCGGGTTCAGTGGGCCGGGGAGGCGGTGGGGGCCGCGTCCAGCACGGAGCGCAGCGCGTGGCGGGCCGCGCCCCAGGCGACGAACAGCAGCGGGGCGAGGGCGAGGCCCAGGCCCACGGCGGGCTGCGCCGCGACGAGCGAGAGGAGCATCCCCAGCACGAGCAGCGAGGGCGCCGTGAGGTACCAGCGGCGCACGCCCGCGAAGAGCGCGACGCGCAGCAGCACGCGAAGCCGGAGGGTCGGGTGGTCGGGCAGGGCCACCGCGGCGACGAGCGCGGTGAGCGACCCGAGGACGCCGAGCGTCACGAAGAACGGGATCGCGACCGCGCCGACGGGCAGGGCCCAGACCGCGCGCACGTCGACGGCGACCACGACGTGGAGCCCGGTCGTCATCGCCCCGAGCGCCGCGGCGCGGCGCCAGTGCGTGCGGTACCCGCGCCAGAACGTGCGCACGGGCTGGACGGTCCCGTCGGCCGAGAACGCCCGGAAGACCTCGAACGCCGCGACGAGCGCCGGGGCGCACAGGGGCGCGACGAGTGCGATCGCCGGCCAGGAGGCGGCCGGGTCCGTCGTCAGGAGGAGCACGACGACGGGCAGCGCGCAGAGCACGACGAGCACGTTCGTGACGAGCCCTGTGTAGACCGTGCCGAACGCGAGCTCGTACATCTCGTGGTTGAAGATGCGTCGGCGTGAGGGCTGCGTCGAGCCCTTCGACGCGCGCACGGGCGTCCTGGCCGGGGTGACGGTCGTGGTGGCCACGGCGTCAGCCCTTCACGCCGGTCGTCGCGATGCCCTCGACGAAGTACCGCTGGCCGAGGAGGAAGATCACGGCGATGGGCAGCACCGAGAGCACCGAGCCCGTCATGATGAGCGCGTACTCCGCGTTGTACTGGCTGATGAACGTCTTGAGACCGAGCTGGACGGTCCACAGCTCGGGGCTGCGCAGGTAGATGAGCGGCCCGAGGTAGTCGTTCCAGGTGTTGACGAACGTCAGGAGCGTGAGGCTGGCGATCGCGGGCACCGACAGCGGCAGCATGATCCGGCGCCAGATGCCCCACTCGGACAGCCCGTCGATGCGCGCGGCCTCGTTGAGCGACTCGGGGATCGACTCGAAGTACTGCTTCATGAGGAAGACGCCGAACGCGCCGAACGCCTGGAGCAGCAGGATCGACCACAGCGTGTTGGCGAGCCCGAAGTCGGACAGCATGACGAACTGCGGGATCATGTACGACTGCCACGGCACGGCGATGGTGCCGATGTAGACCAGGAAGAGCACGTCGCGCCCGGGGAAGCGCATCCGGGCGAACCCGTAGGCGGCGAAGCTCCCGGTGAAGACCTGGAGGAACGTGACGCCGACGGACAGCAGCAGGGTGTTCCCGAGCCACGTCGTCATGTCCGAGCGCGTCCAGATGTCCAGGTAGTTCTGCCAGACCACGGGGTCCGGGACCCACTGGACGGGGACGGTGAAGACCTGGTTGTTGGTCTTCAGCGACGAGACGATCATCCAGACGAAGGGCAGCAGGAGCCCGGCGGCCGCGACCACCATGGCGACGTAGCCGGCGGTCTTGCCGACGGTCGAGCCGAGGCGCCGCTTCTCCGGCCGGAGCAGGGGCTCTGTGGCGAGGGGCGCGCCGGTGGGCGTCGGGCTGTCGAGGGTGGCCATCACGCCTCCTTCTTCTTGTTCCAGAAGAACTGGAAGAGCGTCACGGCGATGCAGATGAGGAAGAGGGAGACCGAGACCGCGGACGCGTAGCCGAACTGGTTCTCCACGAAGCCCTTCTGCCAGATGTACTGGCTCAGGACGAGGGTCGACTGCCCGGGGCCGCCGTTGGTCATGACGAGGATGAGGTCGAAGACCTTGAACGAGCCGATGGTGAGCATCACGGTGACGAAGAACATCGTCGGGCGCAGGCACGGCAGGGTCACGTTGAGGAACCGCTGCCAGGCGCTCGCGCCGTCCATGCGTGCCGCCTCGTGCAGCTCGGCGGGCACGGTCTGCAGCCCGGCGAGGAGGAGCAGCATGTAGTAGCCCATCTCGCGCCACGTGCCGACGATGATGACGGCGGGCATCGACCACGTGGCGGACGTCGTCCATCCGGGCGGGTCGTCGACGCCGAGGGCGGTGAGGAACTGGTTGATCGGGCCGAACTCGGGGCTGAACAGCATGTTCCAGACCACGGCGATCGCGACGATCGAGGTGATGTAGGGGAAGAACGCGACCGTGCGGAAGAACGCGACCCCGCGCATCTTGCGGTTGAGCAGCAGGGCGAGCCCGAGCGCCGCAGCCAGGGTGAGCGGGATGTGCACCACGGCGTAGTAGAGCGTGTTGAGCAACGCCTTGTGGTAGCTGCCGTCCTGGACGAGGCGCGTGTAGTTGTCGAACCCGGTCCAGTCCGCCACGCCGAACACGTTCCAGTTCGTGAACGACATGTAGAACAGGACCAGCACGGGGACGAGCGTCAGGATCGTGAACCCGACGAAGTTCGGCAGGATGAAGCTCCAGCCGATCAGGGTGTTGCGCCACTTCAGCCGGCTGCCCGGCCGGCGGCGCGGGGCGGGTGCGCCGGCCGCGGCGACGAGCTCGCGCTCTTCGACGGCGTTGGTCGCCATGAGGGGGACTCCTGTGGTCGATTCCGGGTGGTCCGCGGTGGTGGGGCGGGGCGGGGGGGGGGGCCCCCCCCGCCCGGGGGGGGGCCGGCCCCCCCCGGGGGGCCGCGGCCCCCCCCCCCCCAACCACCGCGACAGGGCGGGCTACGGCGCGGAACCGCCCC
>NZ_JBEPOQ010000011.1:0-129634 GCF_040546915.1 Cellulosimicrobium sp. 4261 | reverse complement strand
CCGGTCGAGTACGAGCTCGCCTTCACCGCCCAGAACGCCGCCCTTGCGGCATGATCACCACTAACCCCGTGTCAACCGTTCCTGCAGCAGTCCCGTGTTCGCCGTCGACGGGGCCGAACGGGCCGTTCTGTGGGTCGAGCAGGATGGCCATGTGGTGGTCGGCGTGGTCGCGCCACCACACGCTCATGCCGGTGGCGGGGTCTTGGTGTAGGTGTTCCCAGGCGCGCCAGAGCGCTTCGAGGCGGATCACGGCCTCGTCGTACTTCCACCACTCGGCGGCCCAGACCCGGTGCTCTCCGCGGCCGGCGATGTGGCGCCGGTACACGTTGCGCAGGTACTCGCGCACGAACTCGTCGACCGACCCGTAGTAGAGCGTCGGTGCGCCGTCCTCGTCGCCGCGTGCTCGACGACGGGCCGTGCCTGGTCGATGGCGTGGGCGAGGTCCTGGTCGGCGTGGTGGACCACGGCGACAGCGTCCTCGAGCTGCCCAACCTCTACTCGCACTACGGATCGCGCGTGATCGTCCTAGACACCGTGCTGCAGAGCTGGTCCCAGCGCGTGGAGGTCTGGGGCGAGTCCGGCATGAAGAGATCTGTGTGGAGCGTCCAACGTCACGGTCTACGGCGGGGGAGTGAGCGTCGCGAACTTCCTCGAGGACCTCTCGCGGATGGTCGGGGACTACGACCGGCTCTCGTCCTCGACGTCGACGGGGCGCGGGCAGCGCACGGTCTCCCAGCAACTGCACCGAGAACGCATTCTCGACGTGGCCGACGTCGCGGCGCTGCCCAAGGGCCGCGCCGTCGTCCCGGTCCCCGGAGCCCGCCCGACGCTCATCCGCACCATCCCGTGGATGGTCGGCCCGCACCGCGAGGCCGTCGAGGCGTCGGTCGCGGCGAACGACCCGCAGACCAAGCGCACCCTGCGCGAAGCACACGACGAGATGGCGGCCGTCGCGGCCGCCACACCGCCCGAGGAGGCACCGTGAGCGACTGCGGCGAGGACGAGTACGAGCCGACGATCGAGGTCAATCACGTCGACGCCGACGACGCGCCGGCCTCCGGCGGCCGGGCGACCGTCGAGCCACCCGAGGTCGTCGAGGCGCGGGCCACGCTGACGCTGGACGGCGCATGGCGGCGCACGCCCGCGCGACGGCCCAGCTCGACGACGCGCGCGACACCCTCGCGGACGCGAGGGCGCCCTGCATGTCGCCGAGGCCAAGGTCACCGACTACTGAGACGACGCGACGAAGGCGTGGTAGCAACGTGTCGCGGCGGCTGAGGACGTCAAAAGCGCGCCGGGTCCTCGCCTGGCGTACCGCCGCGCGGTCAGCGCCCGGGAGCGCGAGCTCGCGCCAGCGGCACACGTTCGCGGCCTCGTCGAGCACGCCGGCGAGCGGGGTCGCCCGTCGCCCGCCGGCGGACTGTGCGGCCAGCTCCTCGGCCGCTTCCACGACGGCGACGGTGAGCGTGGTGACGACTGGGCTGGCCATGCCTTCCTCGGACAGCAAGTACAGGGTGCCGGGTGTCGTCGGCGCCGACTGCCCCGCGGCGGAGGGCAGCCCGGCGCGCACGAACTCCTCCGGGCTGAACTGGGGCCAGGTGTCGGCGGGGACCCAGGCCGCGATCTGCGCCGCGTTCCTGCCTGCGGTCCGTGCATCGGCAGACTTTCGACTTTTGATTGACACCCGACAGAAGCCTCGTAGGATGACGACCGAGTGGTAGGTGAATTTCACCCGACCGCTACGGCCCGACCGCCTCCGCGCGTGCCCCGGTGCACGTGGTGGCACTCTCCGTCCGCACGACGACGTGCGGGGGGATCGCGCTCGACGACGAGACGAGGAGGACCACCGGGCAGGGGGCGCGCAGCCCTCCCACCAGCACAGACAGACCGAGCCGCCCTGATTCCGTCGTTGGCGCGACGGGGGCGACCCGGTCCGGATGACCCCTCACAGGCGACTGAACCTCACAGGAGCGGCATCAGATGAAGGATATCGACCGGCGTACGCGCCGGAACCGGCGGGTGACCGCGGCTCTGGCCGCCGGCGCCCTCGCGCTCACGGGCCTGGGCGCGGCGACGGCACCTGCCGTCGCGCACGACGGCGTCGACCACGGCGCGGAACCGGGTGCCGAGGCGGCGCTCGACTGGTCCAACTACGAGCGCGTGCTGCTGACGAAGGACGTGGGCGAGCCCATCGACCTCGCGATCCTCCCGGACTCGCGCGTCCTGCACACGGCCCGCAACGGCGACGTGCGGCTCACGGACCCGGCGACGGGCGTCACGCGCGTGGTCACGACGCTCGACGTCTACGCGAACTCGGAGGACGGCCTCCAGGGCGTCGCGCTCGACCCGGAGTTCGAGGACAACGGGTGGGTCTACCTCGTCTACGCGCCGCGCGACGCGGACGGCGACGGCGTCGCGGACACCCCGACGGGCAACGCGCCCAACTCGCTCCCGGCGGGCGAGGACGAGAGCTACTGGGACCGCTGGGTGGGCGTGAACCGCCTCGCCCGGTTCCAGTGGACGGGCGACACGATCGACCTCGCGAGCGAGCAGGTGATCCTCGACGTCGAGGTGCAGCGCGGCCAGTGCTGCCACGTCGGGGCGGACATCGACTTCGACGGCGACGGCAACCTCTACCTCACGACGGGCGACAACACGCCCGCGAGCACCCCGGGCGCGAACGGCTTCGCGCCGAACAACGACGCCCCCGGCATGAACCCGGGCTTCGACTCGCGTCGTGGCGCGGGGAGCACGAACGACCTGCGCGGCAAGATCCTGCGGATCCACGTCGAGGACGACGGCTCGTACTCGATCCCCGAGGGCAACCTGTTCGCGCCGGGCACCGAGGGCACGCGCCCCGAGATCTTCGTCATGGGCGTGCGCAACCCGTTCCGGTTCGAGGTCGACCCGGAGACGAACTCGCTCTCCTGGGGCGACTACGGCCCCGACGCGACGAAGGTGGTCGCGGAGACCGCGGGCCGCGGGCCCATGGGCCTCGTGGAGTGGAACGTCGTCTCGCTCGACGACCCGCACAACGCCGGCTGGCCCTACGTCCAGGGCGACAACTTCGCCTACAACGACTGGGACTTCGCGACGGGCACGCCGGGGGAGTTCTTCGACCCTGAGAACCTCGTCAACGACTCCCGCTGGAACACGGGCCTGCGCGAGCTGCCGCCGGCCCGCGCCGCGACGCTCTGGTACGGCGACAACCCGGGCGACCAGCCGTGGGACGAGCTCGTGAGCTTCGGCTCCGGCTCCGGCCAGGCGCCGATGGGTGGTCCCGTCTACCACTACGACGCCGACAACCCGTCGACGACGAAGCTCCCGGAGTACTGGGACCGCAAGGCGTTCTTCGGCGAGTTCTCGCAGGACTACCTCGCCGCGTTCACGGTCGACTGGGAGACGTTCGACGTCACGCACATCGAGGACTTCCTGCCGAACGCCGCGCTCGCCGCGGCGGGCCAGCCGCCGCACGACAACCCGATGGACCTCGAGTTCGGTCCCGACGGCTCGCTCTACGTGCTCGACTACGGCGACGGCTTCTTCCGCGCCAACCCCGACGCGGGCCTGTACCGGATCGACTACGCCGAGGGCAACAAGGCGCCCCAGGCGCGCTTCACCGCGACGCCCACGTCGTCGTCGCAGGCACCGCTCGAGGTGACGTTCGACGCGTCGACGTCGTCCGACCCCGAGGGTGACGACCTCACCTACGCGTGGGACGTGGACGGGGACGGCACGTTCGACGCCGAGGGCGTCCGGACGACGCACACGTACACGGAGATCGGCGCGTACACGGCGCGCCTGCGCGTCACGGACGCGTCGGGCAAGTTCTCGCTCACGTCGCGCGTCATCTCCGTCGGGAACCAGGCGCCCGAGGTCACGATCGAGCACCCGGCCGACGGCGCGTTCTTCGACTGGGGCCAGGCCGTCCCGTACAAGGTCACCACGACCGACGCCGAGGACGACCTCGGCGGCGGCGAGGCGCCGACGCCGCACCTCACGTCGGGCGACCAGATCGGCGAGTGGCTCGCGGACGCCATCGGGCACGACGTCCTCGTCGAGACGCTAGGGGTCGACGCCGAGACGCTGGGCGAGGCCTCCGGCTTCACCCTCGACGAGCTCGTCGCGATCTCCGGCGGCGCCGTCACCGCGCAGATGGTGGCGGACGTGCTCGAGGCGTACGCCGCCGCTTTCGAGGACCCGCAGGCGGGGTCGGGCACCGTGTGCTCGCGCGTCGCGTGGACGTACGGCCTCGGGCACGACGAGCACGCGCACCCCGAGTCCACGGGCACGGGCTGCACGGGCGCGTGGCGCACCGACCCCAACTCGCCCGAGCACGGCCCGGGCGCGCTCCTGTACGGGGCGGTCGTCGTCACGTACACCGACGCGGGCCACAACGGCCTCCCGCCGGCCACGGGCGAGGCGACGCTGCGCCTCAACCCGAAGGAGCAGCAGGGCGAGCACGCGATCGGCCGCGAGGGCGTCGAGGTGTTCGCCGACGCGACCGCGCGGGGCGGCAACGCCGTCCGCGGGCTCGGCGCGGGCGACTTCCTGCGGTACGACCCGGTGAGCTTCGCCGGGATCGACGGCGCCGTGGTCCGCGCGAGCGGCGGCGGCGAGCTCGAGCTCCGCTGGGGCGCGGCCGACGCCGAGCCGTTCGCGACCGCCGTCGTCCCCGCGGGCGAGGGCTGGCAGGACGTGGAGATCACGTTCGACGCCCCCGAGGGATCGGGCACGCTGTTCGTGACGTCGTCCGACGAGCTCGCGGTGGACGCGATCACCATGGTGGGCGCGGGCGCGGCGGACGTCACCGCCCCGACCGTCGCGCACACGCTCGCGCCGGAGGCGCCCACGGGCGTCGGCGGCGTGTTCAACGAGCCGGTGCGGTTCTCCGTGCAGGCCGCCGACGACGGCGCGGTCGCGAGCGTGCAGTACTCGCGCGACGCGGGCGCGACGTGGACGAACCTCGCGGCGAACCAGCAGTACGGCGTGACGTTCTCGCAGGACGGCGCGTACGACCTGCTCTACCGCGCGACCGACACCGGCGGCAACGTCTCCGAGGCCGGCGCGGTGTCGTTCACGATCGACCTCGACGCCCCGGACGAGCCGACGGTCGCCTCGGCCACGACGGTCTCCGTCGGCGCCGCGCGCGTCTCCTACGGCGCGCCGGGCGAGGCCGTCGTCACGGTCACGGGCGAGGGCGGCACGCCCACGGGCGAGGTCGTGCTCACCACGGGCGAGACCGAGGTCGGGCGCGGGACGCTCGCGGACGGCACGGCGACGATCGCGATCGACCCGTCGCTCGCCGTCGGGACGCACACCCTCACCGCGACGTACGGCGCCGACGGCGTCTACACGGCGTCGGCGGGGACCGTGCGCCTCACGGTGGCCCAGGCCCGGTCGACCACGACGGGCAGCGTGGCGCCGAACCCGGTGAAGCCCGCCGTCGCGGCGAAGGCGACGCTCCACGTGGAGTCGTCGACCGGCGTCGTGCCCACGGGCGACGTGCAGGTGACGGTGCGCAAGAACAACGGCACCGTCGCGTCGCTGACGGGAACGCTCGACGAGGCGGGGGACGTCGTGGTGACGCTCCCCAGGCTCGCGGCGACCGGCACCTACCAGGTGCAGGCCCGCTACCAGGGGTCCGCCGGGGTCGCGCCCAGCACGGTGAACCTCACCCTCACGGTCCGCAGCTGACCGTCCCACCGGTGGCCCGGGCGACCCGCCCGGGCCACCGGCCCCCAGGCGTCCCCGGGTGCGGTCCCGGGGCGGCTCACCTCGAAGGAGAGACATGAGTTCACACCACCACCCGACGGTCTCGGCCAAGCCGATGACCCGTCGCAACCTGCTCAAGGCGCTCGCGGCGTCGTCGGTCGCCGTGGGCGTGGGGGCCGCCCTCGGTCCGTCGGCGGCGAACGCGCTCGGCGGCGCCCTCCCGACGGCGGTCGCGCCGTCCGGCGGGCGCAACCGGCTCGTGCCGGTGAACCGCATCGGCATCCAGCTCTACACCGTGCGGGACAAGGTCAGCTCGCTCGGCTTCCGGGCCGTGTTCGAGGAGCTCGCCGACATCGGCTACTCCGAGATCGAGTTCGCGGGCTACACGCAGGGGAGCGTCGGCGCGATCACCGTGCCGGAGATCCGGCAGCTGCTCGACGACAACGGCCTGCGGGCCGTCGGCGCGCACGTCAACCTCACGCCGGCGAACATCGACGCCGAGATCGAGAAGGCGCTCGCGCTCGGCATGCCGCACCTCGGCCAGGGCGGCCCCATCGCGGGCGGCTACGGCGGCCCCATCCCGAAGGCGCAGTGGCTCCAGGCCTGCGAGACCTGGAACCAGATGGGCGAGAAGGCCCGCGCGGCGGGCCTCAAGCTCTACTCGCACAACCACGCCCAGGAGTGGGCGTTCACCAGCGACGACCCGAACCAGCGCGTCTACGACCTGCTGTGGGACAACCTCGACCCCGAGCTCGTGTTCTTCGAGATGGACGTCTACTGGGCCTACGTGGGCCGCCACCTGTACCCCGGGTTCGAGCCGATCGACTACGTCACGCGCGACCCGCGCCGCTTCCCGATCCTGCACCTCAAGGACGGCAAGACGAACGAGTCCAGCGGCAACGGCTACGACATCATCGAGTTCGGCGCCGGCGACATCCCCTACCAGGCGTTCCTCTCCCAGCTCCGCGACCGAGGGCAGCGGTTCGGGCTGTACGAGCAGGACAACGCGGCGACCGTGGCCGAGCCCGGCAACGCCCTCAACTCCCTGGGCAACGCCCGCCGCAGCTACGGCGAGATCTCCTCGCTCCGCGGCTGACGCGGACCGACCACACCTGAGAAGGAGCATCACATGAAGTGGAAGTGGAAGGTCCCGGCCGCCGCGCTGCTCGCGGTGGCCACGGCCACGGCGGTCGCGCCCGCGGCGCAGGCCGCCGACGTCGAGTGCACGACCGACCTCGGCGACCGGACCGTCAGCGGCGACCTCGTCGTCCCGGCGGGCGCGGACTGCGTCCTCGGCGGCGCGACCGTCGAGGGCGACGTCGTGGTCCAGCCCGGCGGCTGGCTCGACGCGACGTCCGTGACCGTCGGGGGCGACGTCGTCGCGACCGACGCGTACGGCGTGCTGCTCGACGGCACGAGCGTCGCCGGGGACGTCAGCGTCTACTCGGCGGGCACCCGGAACGGGTTCCTGTACCTCAACGACCTCACGGTCGGGGGCGACGTCGCGGCCGGGGGCGTGGACGTCGAGATCAGCGACTCGACCGTCTCCGGCGGCCTGCTCACGCAGGAGGCGACCTACGTCGACCTGCTGCGCACGTCCGTGCGCGGCGACGCGACGCTCGACGGCTCCGCGTTCGGCGTGACGGTCGCGGGCGCCGTGGTCGGGGGCACGCTCACCGTGAGCAACGGTGCGCGCGACCTGCTCGTCGGCGCGACGGCGTCCGGCGAGGCCGACGAGTGGGGCAACGCGGTCGCGGGCGACCTCGTGCTCAGCGGGAACGCCGGCAACCTGCGAGTCGCGGGCACGGCGGTCCAGGGCACGATCCGCGCCACGGGCAACGACCCGGCCGCCGTCTTCGGGCCCGGGAACACCGCGGGCGGCGTCGAGGGCGACCACACCGGCGAGGAGCCGGGGGCCGCGCCCGAGGGCGACCAGGCCGTGGCCGTCACCGTGCCGCAGCAGTCCGGGGGCGAGCTCACGTGGTCGCTCGAGGGCTCGTCGCGCCTCGTCGACCTCGGCGTCGCCACCGAGGAGCTCAGCTACTACCAGGCCCAGGGCCAGCTCGTCCCGGTGCGGGTCCAGGACACGCGCGCGGGCGACCCGGCGTGGTCCGTCACCGGCCAGGTGTCCGACTTCACGGCGGGCGGCCAGACCGTCGACGGCAAGCACCTCGGCTGGACGCCGGGCGTCATCGAGAACGGCGGCGACGCGGTCGCCGGCGCGCCGGTCGCGTCCGGGTTCGACGAGGGCGAGGGCCTCAAGCAGGCGCGCACCCTCGCGCGGGCCGACGAGGGCCACGCGCGCGGCGCGTCCGTGGTCGGCGCCGAGCTCGACCTCAAGATGCCGCTCGACACCCCGCGCGGCACCTACACCGCGACGATCACGCTCACCGCACTGGGCTGATCCCGCGGGACACCGCAGCCCGGCCCGCCACGGGCCGGGCGACCGGTCGGCCACCACGCACGCCGTGGTGGCCGGCCGGGCCGGCGGCTCGTCGTCCGAGCCGCCCCACCTGCACCGACGAAGGACCGAGCGCATGACCCACCGACGCAACTCTCCCGCCCCCGCGTCCCGCGCCCTGCGCGCGCTCGCCGGGCCCCTGCTCGCGCTCGCGCTCCTCGCCGCGCCCGCGGCCGCCGCGCTCCCCGGGGAGGCCGCGCCCGCCGCGGCCCCCCGCCAGGTCGCGCCCGCCGCGCGGGCGTCCCTCGCGACCGACGACGCGCCCGCCCCCGACCCGGCGCAGACCGTGCAGTGGGGCGTGCGCCCGGGAGACACCGCCCAGGGCGTCGACCGTCCCAACTTCGCGTACTCGCTCGCGCCCGGCGGCTCCCTGCGCGACAGCCTCGTCGTCTCGAACCACGGCGACACCCCGCTCGCACTCGCCGTGTACGCCGCCGACGGCTTCCTCACCGACGACGGCACGCTCGACCTCCTGCCCGCGGGCGAGGAGTCGACCGCGCTCGGGTCGTGGGTCGCCCTCGACCAGGCCGAGGTCGAGATCCCTCCGCAGGAGCGCGTCGAGGTCCCCTTCACCGTCACCGTGCCCGACGACGCGACCCCGGGCGACTACGCCGCCGGAGTCGTGTCGTCCCTCGTCGTGGTCGCCGAGGACGGCGTCACGACCGACCGCCGGCTCGGCTCGCGCGTCCACCTGCGGGTCCAGGGCGAGCTCGCCCCGGCGCTCGCGGTCGACGACGTGCGGCTCGCCTACGACGGCACGCTCAACCCGTTCGCGCCCGGCAGCGCGACCGTCACGTTCACCGTGACGAACGAGGGCAACGCGCGCGTCGCGCCGGCGACCGCCGTCCGCGTCGCCGGTCCGTTCGGGCTCGGCGCGACGTCCGCGACCGACGTCGACGTGCCCGAGCTCCTCCCCGGCTCGTCCGTCGAGCGGACCGTCGAGGTCGACGGCGTCTGGCCGCTCGGACGCGAGGTCGCGACGCTGACGGTCGGCGGCGAGGTCGTGCCGCTGCCCGGGACGGTGCCCGACCCGGAGGTCGTCGTGCCGGGCGTCGTCGCGACCGCCACCACCTGGGCAGTGCCGTGGGTCGCGCTCGGCCTCCTCGCCCTCGTGGCGCTGGTCGTCGTCTGGCGCGTCCGCGCGCGGCGCCGGGCGCGGACCGCCCAGCAGCGCGCGGTCGACGCCGCCGTCGCCGCCGCGCTCGCCGAGCGTGCCGCGGGTGGGGCGGACGAGGCGCGGGCCGAGGACTCCCCGAGCGACCCCGACGCCGTGGGCAGCCCGGCACCGGACCACGACCCCGTGGCGAGACCTGCGCCGTGAGGTGACCGGGCCGGAGCGACGGTGGCGGAGATGGTGTCACCTGGCGTGCCTGGGCGGCGCGGTGCCTTCGATACGGTGCGGGGGTGCAGCTCGAGTGGACACAACCGTTCCGGTGGGGCCTCCTCCTGGCTTTCGACGAGCAGGAGTCCTTCGACCTTCCCCCGGACCTCGGCGATGAGGCGATCGCTTCGTCACCTTCCTGCCTGGCCGTGCCGGTGCTCCACGCCGCCGACGTCGACGTCTCGGACGACTGGCCCGACGAGGTGGATCCTCCGTCGGCGACGGTCACCGTGACCGTCGTCGTCGGCGAGCCCCTGCCCACGGGGGTCGCGGAGTTCGACGGACGGCTCAGCTGCCCGTCCGGGCGCCTCTCGATCGGGGACGCCGAGAACGAGCGCACCCTCGACGTCCCCCGAGGGCCGCTGCGTGTGCAGGTCGACCGGGAGCCCGCGGAGTACGCGAACCACGTGACGATGCGCATCGCCGCCGCCCGGGAGCCGGACTGACGCCGGGGAACCTCGGCACGAGTCCGTGGAGCGGTACGGGGCCCGCGCCTGAGCGTCCCCGTCGCGGGCCGCGGGCTCAGCCTTCCGGCCGTGCGACGTCGTCGTGCGGGACGAGCACCTGCACCCCCGGCCGGTCGAGGACGGTCGTCGTCGTGGCGTCGAGGGTGCGCCAGGTCTCGTCGCTGAACCCGTTGCCGGTCGACCGCACGAGCACGGCGGACGACCCCGACGTCAGGTAGCGCAGCGCCTCCTCCTGCCAGGCGAGGTTCCGACGGCGCGGCACCGGCTCGCCGGCGGCGTCCCGCGCGCCGTGGTCGTATGAGTACCCCGACAGGTCCACCGGGAGCTCGCAGCCGCGCTCGAGGTCGCGGCTCAGCACGTCGAGGACGGCGAGGACCCCGGGGGAGTCGGCGCGGACGCAGCCGTCGTCGGGGAGCGCCGCCGCCACCTCGGCCGTCGGGAACGGGGCGATGCGCGGTGCGGTCTGCACCGCGGCCACGAGGAGGGCTGTGGCGCCGATGCTCAGGAGCGCCCCCGCCGCGACCCGGCCCGGGCGGGGCAGGAGCGAGCACGCGGCGGCCAGGACGAGGACCAGCGCCGGTGCCGAGAACGCCGCGTACTGCGGGTACGCGGACGGCGAGAGCAGCAGGACGCCGACCTGCACCGCGAGCAGCACGACCCACAGCCGCCCGCGCCGCCCGACCCACGCCGCGACCGCGGCGACCGTCGCGAGCGCCAGCACGGTCCACGCCACCACGAGCTGCTCCTGCTCCGGCACGAGGTCGCGCAGGCCGCCCGTCCCCGTGAGCCACACGAGCCGCTGCTCGAGGTCCGTCGTCGCCGGGGGCCGGGTGAGCTGGTCGAGCACGACCATGCGGACCATGTCCGACCCCGCGGCGAGGAGGAACGGGCCGAGCACCGCCACCAGCGCGACGACGGCGCCCGCGGCCGCGCGGGCCGCGGTGCGCCACCCGGCGACGACCAGCAGCCAGAGGAGCACGACGAGCAGCGGCACCACGCCCCAGATCTTGACCGTCGCACCGAGCCCGAGGACGGCACCGCCCGCCCAGAGCCACGGGCGCTCGCGGCCGGTGCCCTCCCGGTGCCGGTCGAGGCCCCGGAGCAGCAGCACGACCCCGCCGAGCAGGCACAGGGAGCCGAGGGGTTCGAGGAGCGTGAGCCGCTCGGCCCACGCCGCGGCGTACGACAGCGCGTAGAGGACGCCGCCCACGACGGCCGCCGTCGTGCCCCACCGGCGCGCGACGCGTGTCACGAGCACGGCGTTGGCCGCGCCGACGAGCATGATGCCGACGCGCGCGGCGACCAGGGCGTGGTCGTCGCTCGTCCACGTGGTGAGCGCCGCGAAGGGCGTCAGGGCGAGCGTCGAGCCGGGCGGGTGCAGCAGCAGGAAGTCGCGGTAGGGCACGCGGCCGTGGACGAGCGCCACCGCGGCCGAGAAGTACACGCCGTCGTCATAGCCGCGGTACCCGCCGATGCCGGCCGAGCCCCCGACGAGGTGCCACCGCACGAGGAACGCCAGGCCCGCCACGACGGCGGCCACGACCCACCCCCACCGCGCGGCAGCGGGCGCTCGGCGCGGGGCACGGGCTGCCAGGCTCACACCCGCCAGTGTGCGCCGGGGCCGCGGCGGGCGCGCGACGCGTCCCCCTAGCGGGACCCGACCGGGCGTTCCCGGCCGGGCTCCGGCAGGTCGTCGGCCGGGGCGGGCGCCGCCGGGCGCGGCAGCGGCCGGACCTGGCCCGCGACCGCGAGGGACAGCACCGTGGCGGCGCAGATCACGAGGAGCGCGTGGCGGGCCCCGACGCCGTCGACCAGCAGGCCGAGGAGCGGGGGAGCGCTGAGCATCGCGACCGTGGAGAACGACGTCGCGACCGCGACGCGCGGCGCGGCGTGCGCCGGGTCGTCGGACGCCGCGGCGATCGCGACAGGGTTCGCGAGCGCAGCACCGCAGCCCCACAGGACGATGCCCACCCACGCGAGCGGCAGCGTGGGCGCGAGGCCGAACACGAGGAGCCCGACGAGCGCCGACGCGCCCGACGCCCGGAGCACCGCGACGCGCCCGAACCGGTCGATGAGCCCGGTGCCCGCGAACCGGAACACCGTCATCGCGCCGACGAACGTCCCGTACGCCACCGCGCCGAGCGCCTCGCGCACGTCGAACCCGTCCACCACGGCGATCGACAGCCAGTTGCCCGCCGACCCTTCGGAGAGCGACGACGCGAGCAGCACGAGCCCGATGAGGAGGGTGCGCGGCTCGCGCCACGCGGCGAGCGCCGCCCGGACGCCCGCGCCGCGCCGGGGTGCGGGGGCGCCGTCGGCCGCCGTCGTGCGCGCCGCGGCCCGCTCGGGCGCGATCGCCGTCGCGGGCGCGATGAGGAGCGCGCGGGCCGCCGTGACGACGAGCGTGACGACGACGACCTGCGTGGCGATGCCCACGTGCGCCCACGAGAACGCGGCGGCGACGAGCGCCCCGCACGCCGCCCCGATGGAGAAGGCCGCGTGGAAGTGGGGGAGGATCGCGCGCCCGACGTGCTGCTCCACCGACGCCGCGCAGATGTTGATGGGGACGTTGGTCAGCGCGCCGCACATGCCGTTGAGGAACGCGCCCGCCGCGAACACGCCGACGCTGCCGGTCGCCGTGCCGAGTGCGACGAGGCCGAACCCGACGACGTTCGCGGACGTCGCGACGACGAGCGTCGTGCGGCTGCCGAAGCGCGCGACGACCGCGCCCGTCACGACGACGGCGGTGAGGGTCCCGACCCCGCCCACGACGAGCAGCGCGCCGAGCTGGCCCGAGCTCAGCCCGAGCGCCTCGCGCACCGACGGCAGGCGGCTCATCCAGGACGTGCCGATGACGCCGAACAGCGCGAACTGCACCATGAGCGCCCACCGTGCGCGCGAGACCACGGCGCGGTCGGTCAGGGCGCGCGCCGTCCCGGAAACCGGAGGGTTTGTTGACACTTGCCCGAGTCTACGGAGCAGGCGGGCGCCCCGGCCTCCGTTTTCCGCGGCGGCGACGACCCGTCAGAGGCGGACGGTCCCCGCGACGCACGTGACGCTCGACCCGCCGACCCAGACGGTCCCGGTGTCGTCACGCTCGACGTGCACGCGCCCGGCCCGGCCGAGCGCGGCGCCCTGGGCGGCGACGTAGCGGCCGGGCAGGCGCCCGTCGCGCGTGAGCCACTGCCCGACGACGGCGTTGAGGCTCCCGGTGACCGGGTCCTCGGGGATGCCCATGGCGAGCGCGAACCCGCGCACCTCGACGGCCGTGCCGTCGGGGCCGCCGTCGTCCCCGTGCAGGCCGGCGACGCCCACCGAGAGGTCGGGGTGCTCGGCGCGCAGCCGGGACCAGTCGGGCGTCAGCCCGGTGACGCGTGCCGCGGAGTCGAGCAGGACGACGCGCCAGCCCGGGCCGTTGTCGAGCACCCGGTGGTCGAGGACGGCCTCGTCGGGCACGCCGAGCGCGGCGACGATCGCGGCGAGGTCGTCGGCCGGGACCGGCTCGTCGGTGAGCAGCGCGGGCGCGGCGAACGCGAGCCGCTCCGTGCCCTCCTCGCGCCGGATCGGCACGAGCCCGACGCCGCACTCCTGCACGACGACGTCGCCCGAGCGCGGGGTGCCGCCCGCCTCGAGCCACGCGTGGCACGACCCGAGCGTCGGGTGGCCCGCGAACGGCAGCTCGCCCGCCGGGGTGAAGATCCGGAGGCGGTAGTCGGCGCCGCCGTCCGCCCCGTCGGGCGAGGGCGGCAGGAGGAACGTCGTCTCGGAGAGGTTGGTCCAGCGCGCGAAGGCGGCCATCTGCTCGTCCGTGAGGCCGACGGCGTCGAGGACGACCGCGACGGGGTTCCCGAGGGTCGGCGTGCGGGTGAAGACGTCGACCTGGGCGAACGGGCGGGACGCGGTCCGGTCGGCGACGTCGCCGTGGCGTGCGGTCATGCCGTGAGCGTACGTCGCTGCAGGCGGGAGCACTTTTGTCGACGGTGCGACGGAAGTTGTAGACACATCGATAGAACGCGGGCTAGCCTGTCCAGCGTTGTCATCGACGGGGCCAGGCAGGGGTTACGCTCCGTGGACTCGTAGTCCGACCGAGTAAGGAGCAACGATGCTCGAACGCACCAGCCTGCCGGTGTCCCGCCGGATCAGGTACCGACGCGGCGCGGCCGCCCTCACCCTCGGCGCCCTGGTCGTCGCAGGCTGGGCCGTCCCCGCCGCGGCCGATCTCCCCGAGCAGGAGCCCGGCGTCACGCTGCGGACCTTCCAGCTCGCGCAGAACCCCGGTGGGGTCTGCACCCTGAAGTCCGGGCAGACGCCCAACGTCGACAAGCTCATGCCGACCATCGACTGGTCGACGGCCGAGCAGTTCGGCGCGGAGGACAACTTCATCTCGCAGGTGAGCGCGAACCTGCACGTCCCCGCGGACGGCCAGTACCAGTTCCGCGTGACCAACGACGACGGCGCGCTCGTCTACATCGACGGCCAGCTCGTCCTCGAGAACGACGGCCCCAACGACTCGACCTCCGTCGAGGGCAGCGCGACCCTCACCGCGGGCGTGCACGACCTCCGCGTCGACTACTACGAGGGCAGCGACAAGCAGCGCCTCACGCTCGCGTGGAAGACGCCGGGCAGCTCCTCCTTCCAGGTGATCCCCTCCTCCGCGCTCAGCACCGAGGCCGGCGTCGTGCGCGTGACGGCCCCCGGCTACAAGTACTGCGAGGGCGCGACGGACACGGCGGGCGACGGGCTGCGGCTCGACTCCGTCAACCCGAACTACGAGCTCGTCGACCTGCGCCCCGCAGGGTTCGAGCCCAAGGTCTCCGGCCTGGCGTTCACGCCGGACGAGCAGCTCGCCGTCGTGACGACGGGCGAGGTCAGCTCCGGCGGCTGGCGCCCCGACCCGGTGTCCGGCGAGGTCTACTTCCTCGACGGCGTCACCACGGCCGACGGCCCCGAGGACGTCACGGCGACGCTCGTCGCGGACGAGCTGCTCAACCCCATGGGCATCGAGGTCGTCGAGGACTCGATCTTCGTCTCGGAGCGGTACCAGCTCACGCAGCTCACCGACCCCGACGGCGACGGCTTCTACGACACCCACACGAAGATCGCGGAGTGGCCCGACGGCGGCAACTTCCACGAGTTCGCGTTCGGCCTGATCCACGACGAGGACTACTTCTACGTCAACCTCTCCGTGGCCATCAACAACGGCGGCGCGACGACGAACCCGCAGCCTGCGGCCAACCGCGGCACGTCGATCAAGATCGACCGCGAGACGGGCGAGGTGAGCTACGTCGCGGGCGGCCTCCGCACGCCGAACGGCATCGGCTTCGGCCCCGAGGGCGAGATCTTCGCGACGGACAACCAGGGTGCCTGGCTGCCGTCGAACAAGCTCATCCACATCCAGCAGGACAAGTTCTACAACCACTACACGAACCCGGCCGGGCCGTTCGACTCGAACCCCGTCGCCCCGCCGGCCGTGTGGCTGCCGCAGAACGAGATCGCCAACTCCCCGGGCAACCCGATCCTCGTCGAGGACGGCGAGTTCGCGGGCCAGATGCTGCTCGGCGACGTGACGTACGGCGGCATCCAGCGCGCGTTCCTCGAGAAGGTCGACGGCGAGTTCCAGGGTGCGGTCTTCCGCCACACCGCGGGCCTCGAGGTCGGCGTGAACCGCGTCGTCTACGGTCCCGACGGCGCGCTCTACGCCGGCGGCACCGGTGAGGGCGGGAACTGGGGCGAGTCCGGCAAGCTCCGGTTCGGCCTCCAGAAGCTCGTCCCCGTCAACGAGGACTCCTTCGACATGAAGGAGATGCGCGTGGTCGAGGGCGGCTTCGAGATCGAGTACACCGACCCGGTCTCCGACGAGGTCGTCGAGAACCTCGCCGACGCGTACCAGATCAAGCAGTGGCGCTACGTGCCGACGCAGCAGTACGGCGGCCCGAAGGTCGACGAGCAGCCGCTGTTCGTCACGGACGCCCAGGTGTCCGAGGACCGCACGACCGTCACGCTGAAGATCGACGGGCTCAAGCCCGGTCACGTGGTCCACGTCCGGTCCCCGCGCCCGTTCGCCTCGGCCGGCGGTGCGGAGCTCCTCAGCACCGAGGCCTGGTACACGCTCAACTCGCTGCCCGGCTACGTCGCCCCGGCCGACCGCGGCTGGTACGAGGCGGAGCTGGCCCAGCCCCTCGGCGGCTCGAGCATCGGCTCGGACCACAGCAACTACTCCGGCTCCGGATTCGCCGCGGGCATGACGAGCGTCGGCTCCGGCCGCACGTTCTCCGTGACCGTCCCCGAGGCGGGCACCTACCCGGTGAACGTGCGCTACGCCAACGGCATCCACCCGTACACGTCGCTGCGGGCGAAGAACGTCTCGCTCCACGTGAACGGCCAGGACCTCGGCCAGTGGAACTTCCCGACGACGGGCAGCTGGAAGGACTGGGGCGTGCAGACGCGCGACCTCGACCTCCAGGCCGGCGTGAACACCATCACGCTCGCGTACGAGGCCGGTGACGAGGGCAACATCAACATCGACGTGCTCTCGATCGGCGAGAACCCGGACATCTGCACCCCGGGCGAGGTCGAGGACGGCTACACCGCGCTCTTCGACGGCACCCTCGCGAGCCTCCAGGAGGGCTGGCGCATGGCCGGTCCGGGTGGCTTCGGCCGCCAGGAGGACTGCTCGATCCAGGGCGCGGGCGGCATGGGCCTGCTCTGGTACAACCAGGAGCTCGGGGACAGCTACAGCCTGAAGCTCGACTGGAAGCTCCTCAAGGACGACAACGGCGGCGTCTTCGTCGGGTTCCCGAACCCGGGCGACGACCCGTGGGTGGCCGTCAACAAGGGCTACGAGATCCAGATCGACGCGACCGACGCCGCCGACCGCACCACGGGTGCCATCTACACGTTCCAGGGTGCCGACGCCGCGGCCGTCGAGGCCTCGCTCAAGCCGGTCGGCCAGTGGAACGCGTACGACATCCGCGTCGAGGGCGACCGCATCCGGGTCTACCTCAACGACGTGCTCGTCAACGACTTCACGAGCAGCGACCCGGCCCGCCTGGTCAACAGCTTCGTGGGGATCCAGAACCACGGCAACGGCGAGATGGTCAACTACCGGAACATCCGGTTCAAGGAGCTGACCGACGAGCCCGTCGAGGAGCTCGCGATCTCGACGACGGTCCAGACCCGCTGCCTCGCGGGCAAGGTCTACGTCGCGGTCCGTGCCACGAACGACGACACGGTGCCGGCGGACGTCACGCTCACGACGCCGTTCGGGACGAAGACGGTGACCGGCGTCCAGCCGGGTGCCTCCGCGTACCAGTCGTTCGCGACGCGTGCCGCGTCGGTCGAGGCCGGCGTCGCGCAGGTCTCCGCGACCGGTGACGGCCGGACGTTCGAGGCGGACGCCGCCTACGAGGCCGTCAGCTGCGGCTGAGCCGATGACCCGGGGCGGGCGGCGTGAGCCGTCCGTCCCGGGTCGCACCGGGCGGGGGCGGCGGCACGAGCCGCCCCCGCCCGACCTGTCTCGTCCGGCGCCCGGCAGGGCGTCCCCGCAGGGCGGAGCGCGGTCCGACGGCGCTCCCACCCTCGCGTAAGGTGCTCACGTCCGCGCGCTGCCGCACGGACGCACCGCACGAACGTCGTGGGCGAGCCCGCCGAGGCCGACTCCACGACTCCCCGACGAGTTCCCGACGAGGGGAGCCCCCATGACGCTCGGACGCCTGCTGCACCGGACCGGACGGTTCGCCGCCCGCCGCCGGGGCGTGGTCCTCGTCGTCTGGGCCGTCCTCCTCGTGGCGGGCGCCGTGCTCGGCGGGGCGGTCTTCGACAAGACCTCCGACGTCGACCCCGCCCCGCCGGGCAGCGCGTCCGCCCTCGCGGCGGAGCGCCTCGAGGAGCTCGCCCCCGAGGGCGAGACCGTCGTCGCGGTGCTGTCCGGCCGCGACCACTTCTCCGCGGACCTCATCGCGAGCGCGAGCGAGGTCATGCACGGCATCCGCGCGATGCCCGGCGTCGTCGAGCTCTCCGACGCCTACACCGGCGGTGGCCTCATCGCCGACGACGCGCAGGGCTCGCTCGTCGTCGTCGAGCTCGACCCCGCGCTGTCCGACGACGAGGCCCTCGCCCTCGCGCACCGCGTCGCCGACGCGCTGCACACCGTCGACACCCCTGAGGTGCTCGTGGGCGGCGCGCTGCTCGCGGAGGAGGCGTTCGTCGAGCAGGCGATCACCGACGCCGCGGTCGGCGAGGGGATCGCGATCGCGGTGCTCCTCGTCGTGCTCGTCGTCGTCCTCGGCGGCCTGCGGGCCGGCCTGGTCCCGCTGCTCTCCGCGCTCGCCGCGATCGCGGTCGCGCTGCTCGTGCTCAGCGGGCTGCTCGGCGTCGTGCCCGTCAACGAGTTCGCCGTGAACGTCGTGACGCTCCTCGGCCTCGGCCTCACGGTCGACTACTCGCTGCTCGTGCTCGCGCGCTTCCGCGAGGAGCGCGCCGCGTCCCCGGGCCTCCCGCTCGACGAGCTCGTCGGACGCACCCTCGCGACCGCCGGCCGGGCCGTGCTCGCCTCCGGCCTCGCCGTCGCCATCTCGCTCGCGGGGCTCCTCCTGCTCGGCGACTCCCTGCTCTCCGGCATGGCGGTGGGCGGCGCGATCGTCGTGCTCGTCGCGACCGCCGCCGGGCTCACGCTCGTCCCCGCGCTCGTCGCCACGTGGCACCGCGCGATCCCCGCGCCGGGTGCCCGCACCTGGTCCCACCCGTGGACCGGCCGCGGCGGCGCCGGCACGCTCGGCCGGCTCGCGCGCACCGCGCAGCGCCACGCCGTGCTCGTCACGCTCGGCGCGACGGCGCTCCTGCTCGCGCTCGCCGCACCTCTCGGGTCGCTCACGCTCGGCAGCTCGGAGGTCCGCTCGCTGCCCGCCGACGCCGAGGCGCGCCTCGCCGCCGACGCCACCACCTCCCGCTTCGCCGACCTCGGCGTCGCGCCCGTCACCGTCCTCGTCGAGGGCCCGGTCGACGACCCGGCGGTGACCGACCTCCTCGACCGTGCCGCCGCCCTGCCCGGCGTCGAGGACGCCATGCAGGACACCGGCTACCCGCCCGAGGTCACCGTCGTCGACCTCACGCCCGACGTCGGCCCGGACGGCGACGCGACGGCCCAGGCGGCGCAGGACCTCGTGCACGCCGTGCGCGCCCTCGACACCGACCTGGAGGTGCGGGTCGCCGGACCGGCCGCCGAGGTCGTCGACACCCAGGAGCACCTCGCGCAGCGGCTCCCGCTCGCCGCCGGGGTCGTGGTGCTCGCGACCTTCGTGCTGCTCTTCCTGCTCACCGGCTCGCTCGTCGTGCCGCTCAAGGCCCTCGTGCTCAACCTCCTCACGCTCGCCGCGACGCTGGGCGTCCTCGTCTCCGTGTTCCAGCACGGCGTGGGCGCCTCGCTCCTCGGGTTCGAGCCGTGGGGCGCGCTCGACGTCACCACGCCCCTGCTGGTCGGCATGCTCGTGTTCGGCCTGTCGACCGACTACGAGGTCTTCCTGCTGTCCCGCACCGCGGAGGAGTGGCGCGCCCGCACGCCCGGCGAGGACCCGCGCGTCGCGAACGACCGGGCCGTGCTCCGCGGCATCACCGCGTCCGGCCCGGTCGTCACGACGGCGGCCGTCGCCATCGGCATCGTGTTCCTCGGGTTCGCGGCGGGCGAGCTCGTCGCGATGAAGGAGGTCGGCGTCGGCATGGCCGTCGCCGTGCTCCTCGACGTCACCGTCGTGCGCGGGCTGCTGCTGCCCGCGACGATGACGCTCCTGGGCCGGTGGAACTGGTGGCCCTCCTGGCGTGGGGGAGAGCCCGCGCCCGCCGAGGGAGAGCCCGGGTCGGCCGAGGTGGAGCCGCGGTCGGTCACACGTCCCGCATGACCTCGGCGACGAAGCGCGCGGAGCGCTCGCGGAGGCCGTCGACGCGGAGCTCGACGAACAGCTCGCGCATCGACTCGTCGTCGCCCATCTCGGTGCGGGTGGGGGCCCGGCGGACGTTCTGCGAGCAGAGGAACTGCGTGCAGATGAGGGTGCCGACGGTGTTGCCGCGGCGCCCGGCGGCCCCGGCGCGGCGCGCCACGTAGAGGCTGACGTCGTCCGTCACGACGACGTCCTCGCACCACGCGCACACCGCGCGCTTGCGCCGTCCGCCCGTCTTGGCGTCGGTCGAGCGCAGCAGGACGCCGCGCGGCTCGCCGTCGACCTCCACGACGGCGTAGGCGAGGAGCGGGGCCTTGCGGTCGCGCCACCCGAGGTAGTCGAGGCGGCCCCAGTCGAGCGTGTCGAGGTCGGGGAGGGTCGCCTGCGCGGCCTCGCGCTTGGACGCGTTGACGAACGACGCGCGGATCTGCTTCTCGGTCAGGGGGTTCATGGGTTCGCTGCTTCCGTGTCAGGACGGTCCGCAGCCCGGCGGGCGTGCACGACGACGCGTGCGCGCCCGGGCGCGCGACGGCGCCTCCGGGGGCGGGGAGGACGGCGTGCCCGCAGCCGTCGCGTCATGACCGGCGCGGCCGGCGACGACGGGGTCGTCGGACGGCGGTGCGCCCCGGAGGGAGGCGGGCGTCGGGGACGACGGCCCGCGGCCCGGTGGTCTCAGCGGGTGACGGTGCGGGGGGAGAGGGCGCCCGAGCAGGCCGCCATGGCCACCTCGCAGCCTGCGGTGCCGTGCATCCGCGTCTCCTCGTCCCGTGCGGCGCGCCGTCGGCGCGATCCTGAACCGTGGTCGTGCCCGTCCGGCACGACGGACGGCTGCCCACGGCAACCGTCACCCTCGATGGTGCGCCTCGGCACCCGTCGTCGTCAACGTGATTGCCGCCCGGGTCGCGGCGCACCGCTGGCTCGACCGGCCGACGCCGTCCCTCAGGACGTCGCCCAGACGCCCAGCTCGTTGCCGCTCGGGTCGAGGAAGTGGAACCGACGGCCGCCGGGGAACTCGTACGGGCCCTCGACCACCTCGCCGCCCGCGCTCCGGACGGCGGCGAGCGTCTCGTCGAGGTCTGCCGAGAACAGCAGGACGAACGGACCGCCGCGGGTCACGTCGCCGGACTCGGCCAGGCGCAGACCGCCGGCCTCGTCCGCGCCGGACTCCGCCGCCGTGCGGATCCCGGCGTACCCGGGGCCGTAGGGGACGAACTCCCAGCCGAAGGCCGCGCCGTAGAACGCCTGCGCGGCGGCGAGGTCGGTCACGGGGAGCTCGACGTAGTCGATCGAGTGGTGGATGCCGTGCGCGTGCGTGCTCATGCACCCATCGTGACGTGGGCCACCCACGGCTGACGCGCGGGTGTACCGCAGGCACCACCTCGGCGGGTGGTTCCCGGTGACCTTCGGCCTCGCCCGGGTGACGAAGTGCCGGGCCCGGCGAGCGGGTCGCCCGGCCAGACTCGGAGGTTCCGCCGTCCACCGTCCGGGAGGAACTCCGTGCCCGTCGCCCTGCCGTCCCCGTCCGAGACCGCCGCACCCGCCGGGGAGCGGCTGGTGTCCGTGGAGGTGGTGGTGCCGTCCGGGGTGTTCTGGACGGGGGAGGCGCGCAGCGTGACGGTCCCGGCGGCGTCGGGCACGCTGGGCATCCTGCCGCGGCACCAGCCGGTCGCGGCGTCGCTCACGGCGGGCCGGGTGCGTCTGCGCACCCCGGACCGTCCGACGGCCGAGCTGCGGATCGGGGGCGGGTTCCTCGTCGTCGACCAGGACGAGGTGACGATCCTCGCGGACGACGCGACGTGGGTACGGGCTCGCTAGCCCGCTACGCGGGGTCGGTCGTCGTCCCGAGCTGCACGACGACGACCCGGTGCCCGTCCGGGTCGTGGACGTGCGCGAACCGGTCGCCGGTCTCGGCGTCGGCGTCGGGCCCGACGAACGGCTCGACCCCGGCCGCGGCGAGGCGTGCGAGGGTCGCGTCGAGGTCGTCGACGTAGAGCACGAGGTTGGGCAGGCCGTGCCGCACGAGCGGGGCGCCGCCCTCGGGGAGCGGCACGAGCCACAGACCGGGCTCGTCGACGCGTCCGGGGCCGACGTGGAGCAGGGGGAACCCCTCGGTCTCTCCCTGGAACAACGTGCGGAAGCCGAACCCGTCGGCCCAGAACGCGGCGCTCGCGTCCAGGTCGTGGCACAGCAGGACGGTGCGGCCGATCGTCGTCGTCATGGGCCCGAGCCTAGGACCTGGTCCGACGCCGGACGCGGGCGGTGCTCGGATGCGGCCGCGCCAACCGACGCGAACGTCAGCCGGGCCATCCGTTCGCGCCGAGCGCGACCACCGCCGGAAGCGATCGTCGCATTCCTGAGCGTCCGATACCCTTCACCTGCTGCCGCGGCACCAGGGGGGGTCATGCGACGCCGAGCACGAGCGATCACGGGGTGGATCAGCCTCGCCGTCGTGGCCTGCGGCCTCACCTTCTGGGCCGGCCGCGTGACGCTCACGACTCCCGAGGTCGAGACTGGGCCGACGTCTGAGCCGACGTACCGGGTGATCAACGAGTCGATCGGTCGAACGCTGTCCCTTCCCGTCACGGCGACGTGGGAATCTGTCCCCCTCGCCACTGGCGCGGGCTCCGGGACGGTCACCTCGATCGACGTGGCGTCCGGCGACGTCGTTCAGCCGGGGGACGCTCTGTACAGCGTCGATCTCCGCCCCGTCACCGTGCTCCACGGTGATGTGCCCGCTTTCCGTCAGATGAGCGTGGGTGTGAAGGGCGCGGACGTCCGCCAGCTTCAGGAGTTCCTTCGGGACTCCGGCTACCTGCGCGTACGGAGCGTCGGTGGCAGCTTCGGAGACGCGACGGCGAGAGCCGTGGCGGCATGGCAGCGGGACCTGGGCATCGAGGACGACGGGATCGTGCGTTCGGGGGATGTGCTCTTCGCGCGGGAGATACCGAGCCGCGTGACTCTCGCGGAGGAGATGCTCCCCGGGGCGCAGGTGGCTCCAGGGCAGGTGGTGGCTCGTGCGCTGGCGGCCGAACCCGTCTTCACCATGAAGCTCACGTCCGATCAGGTGTCGATGATCCCTGTCGATGCCACCGTGGCGATCCGGAGCAGTGACGGAGAATGGCGTGCCACGATCGGGTCGCAGACGATCTCGGACGACGGCTCTGTGGTGGCGCAGCTCGTGCCCGCCGAGGGTGACTCGATCTGCGGGAGCGGGTGCTCCGGAGTCCCGTACGGTCCCGATCCCGCAATCTTCGACAGCGAGGTCGCGATCGTCGCTCCAGCAGAAGGTCCGGCCGTGCCGCTCTCAGCGATCCAGACCCACGCAGACGGGACGGCCTTCGTGGTCCGGGCCGACGGTGAGCAGGTAGCCGTGACGATACGGACGGAGGGCGACGGACGCGCTGTGGTGGATGGCGTCGCGATCGGGGACGAGATCCTCCTGTTCGGTGTCGACGAGTCCGGGAATCAGGCGCCGGAGAGTGAGAAGGACACCTGATGGACGGCCCTGTGCTCGCGGTCGAGCACCTCACGTTCGCCTATCGGAAGAGGTCCGAGCCGATCATCGAGGATCTCTCGGCCGGTTTCCCGGCCGGGTCCGTGACGACGGTGACCGGACCCTCAGGCTCGGGGAAGTCGACCCTCCTGTACATCCTCGCCCTCATGCTCCGGATACGAGAAGGACGAGTCGTCTGGGACGGGCGCTCGGTGGCGCAGCTCGCTGACGACCAGCGCTCGCGGATACGCGCATCGAAGGTCGGGTTCGTCTTTCAGGATGCGATGCTCGATCCTGCACGGAGCATCCTCGACAACGTGTGCGAGGCGGCACTCTTTGCCGGGATGCCGATGTCTGCGGCTCGGTCCCACGCTCGCGAGCTTCTCGAGAGGTTCGGCGTCGAGCATCGTTCTGCGCATCGACCGGGGGAGATCTCCGGTGGTCAGGCGCAGCGAGTGGCACTCTGCCGCGCTCTGCTCACCTCTCCGAGCGTCGTGTTCGGTGATGAACCGACCGGAAACCTCGACGCCCGTTCCGCAGCGGTGGTGTGGGACGCGCTCGTCGCGCATGCCCGGAGCGGAGCGACCGTGATCGTCGCCACCCACGACGAGGCCTTGGCGGAGCGGGCCGATCACCGGCTCGTCCTGGGCTAGGCGGACACGTGGCGACCGGATCCTCGCTCGACCCCGCACCGAGCGACGTCAGAACCCCCGTACGGCTGCCGACCCCGCTGCCGGGTGCGCCCGCTCCCCGAGCGATCCTTCGGGACGGCTTGCGCACGGTCATCGCCCAGCCACTGCCGTCGGCGGTCGCGGCACTCGTCGTAGCCATCTCCTGCTTCGTCGTTCTCGCCACCACCGGGCAGTCCGTCGCGGCCGAGCAGGCGGTGCTCTCCCGCTTCGACGGTGCGGGAGCAAAGCTCGTCACTGCCTTCGACGCGTCAGGCGAGGCGCGCGTCCACGCGTCGAGCGTCCCTGCGTTGAGTACTCGTCCGGAGGTGGACTGGGTGATCGGACTGGGCCCTGTACGTGATGTCCGGAACGCTGACGCTCCTGCCCATGGAGGTGCTGGCGTCGCCTTGAGGACGCTCGTCGGCACCCTTCCGACGGGCATCCCGATCGTCGCAGGGAGGGCTCCGCGGGCCGGCGAGGTGCTTGTCGGGGTCGAGGCGGCGCGCTCCCTGGGGCTCGCGGACGGCGTCGGCAACGTCACCGATGGCGTGCAAGCCTGGCCCGTCGTCGGGGTGTTCGAGTCACGGGGTCCACTCGACACCCTGGACTCCGCAGCGCTGGTGACGCCAGAGGCTGGCGAGACGAGGGCCGGAGACCTGCGCTACGTCTACGCCATGGCGTCGTCCGTCAGCCACGTCAAGGATCTGGAGCGAGTGATCCCGGCGCTGATCCATGCCGAGGACGCTGCGGCGGTCACGATCGAGAGCCCCACCGGCGCCATCGCCCTTCGGCGGGTGGTCGAGGGCGAGATGGGTGATTCCGCCCGACGGATCATGGTGGTGGTGCTGGCCGTGGGGCTGGTGACCATTTCGGCCACGATGTTCGGTGCCGTGTCTTCTCGCCGAAGAGATTTCGGACGGCGACGCGCGCTGGGCGCGACACGGTCGGCGATCGTCGTACTCGTCATCGTCCAGTCGTTCACAGCAGCAGCCCTTGGTGTGCTCGTCGGTATCGGGGCAGCGAGGCTCTTTGCGCGACTGACGGCATCCGACCTGCCGGACGTGTCTTTCACGCTCGGGCTTGCTGGTCTGGCCATGACCACTGCGCTGGTGGGTGCGATTCCGCCCGCGATCGTCGCGTCGCGTCGCGATCCGGTCCGCGTCCTGCGGGTCCCGTAGCCGACCCCACGAAGCCGCGTGCGGCGCTCCGACGGGGAGAAGCGGCTGGTCAGGCCGCCCTCGCCCGTGCTGGACACCGCACGCGGCTTCCGGAACCGACGGGAAGCGACGTTCCACCTACTGGGGCGGGAACCAGGGTTCGGGGCAGTCCCTCCTCAGGGCGTTGTACTCCTCCTCACCGATCCCGCTGGCGAGGATCACGTCGTAAGGCGACCACCCGGCCGTCGACTCCGGATCATTCGCGGTCTCGACGTAGAGATCTCTGGTCGGAGGATCGCTCACCTCTTCGCCCTTGCTCTTCAGGCACGCCGCGACATCGAGCTGACGGTCGTAGAGGGTTCCGAGGAACTCCGGTGAGAGGGTGGTGGTGGGCGTTACCGGGTAGCCCATCTGGGTGTAGCACTCGTGCAGGTTCTCCCGGAACCGGTCGTACTCCGCACCCGTGAAGGGCTCCTTGATACCACCGTCGGGGGTGACGGTCTTGTCCCAGCCCGCTCCATCCAGACACGACTGCAGTGCCGCCTGAAACTCCTCCTGCTGACGAGCCTGTTCGGCCATCCACCCAGGGGGCTCCCACGGCGACGCATCGACCGATTGCCCCTGGCCGTCGACGCCACCGGAGCAGGCGCTGAGGACGAGCATCATCGCGGCAGTCAGGCCGGTCTGTACCCAGCGGTTCTGCGGCGTGCGGCGAGTTGCTGTCGCATCGCCCTCCAGAGTCCTTGTCGTCGCTCGTTCGTCAGCCGACGTCTCCACGATCAGCCGGTGACGCACGAGGACACGTTGCTCGAGACCAGGCGGGTCGCCAGGATACGGGCGGTCCCGTCCTGCACGTGGGTGTAGGTCGTGGAGGTGATGTTGTTCTTGTATCCCTTGTACCAGAGGTAGTAGCCGCTGCCCAGGACCAGTTTGTGATCCGTCTCGCCGGTCGTGCGCCCCTGGATGCGGACCTGGTCGCCGAGCCGGCAGTTCAGCTCCTTGTCCATGTACTGGTAGGTGACGGCGCTAGCCTGCCCGACGCCGACGAGCACGGTAGCGCCGACGACCGCGGCCGCGAGGGCCGCTCTCCATGAATTCTTTTGCATCGCGAATACTCTGCCAATCTCAGCGGGACGGCCTTGACGGTCAACGAAGGGAGCAGTTGGCATTGGTGCGCGGACCGTCGACCTCCCGCGCCTTCACGTGCCAGCTGAAGGTTCCCGTGGCGGTCGAGTACGTCGTCGACGTGACCCAGTTCTTCCAGCCCTTGTGCCAGATCGCGCTGTTGACCTCATGGGTCGTGTCGCCGAGCGTCCGGCTCTGAACCATCACGCGATAGTTCGTGTTGCAGTAATCGCCGACCCCGCCCTTCGACGCGGCGTTCGCACCCGCCGGCACGAGCGCGAGCGCACATGCCATCCCGATCACCAACACGACACGTATTGCTCTGGAATTCACTCCGGCCCCCTGGAAGAAGTGGAACTTTTTCGCGGAGCATAGCGCATCCCGAATCGGGCGACCAGCACCCAGGTCCGGCCGTGGTCGATCAGCATTCGTCTCGACATCGAAGACGTTTTCGGCATGCGGGCCTCAGGATGGTATGGCACTGAATTGCGGTGAGGCATAAGTGCTGAATCGTTGAACTAATCCTCCGTGCTCGGGGGCGCGACTCCTTCCTCGAGAAGTCAGGCGCGTGCTGAGTCGTGTCAGGGCGGGCCGTGGGGGATCGCCATCCATCGTGGGTCTGAATCCGCTTCGTCGGTGTACCGCACGGGCGCGCCCGCGCCGTCGGGCATACCGTGGACGGCATGACGACCGACGGCGGCATCCGCAGCACGATCAGCGAGCTCGTGGCGCAGGAGCACCGGCTCCGGGAGCAGCTCGCCCGGGGCGAGATCTCGGGCCCGCAGGAGCAGGAGCGGCTCCGCGCGATCGAGGTCGAGCTCGACCAGTGCTGGGACCTGCTGCGCCAGCGCGGCGCCGCGCGCGAGTTCGGTGGCGACCCCGATGCGGCGACGGTGCGAGACCCCGGTACGGTGGAGAACTACCTGGACTGATCGCCGACGGCGACGTCCGGCTCCCGTTCCGACCTCAGAAGGAGAACCCCATGACCACGTCCAGCGAGCAGGCGGCGCACAGCCCCCTCCCCACCGGGACCGAAGGGCGCGACATCCCCGGTCACGCGGGCGCGGTCGCACGGTTCGTCGTGGCGTTCGCGCTGTTCGTCGGCGGGCTCGTGCTCATGGGGTCGGGCATGTCCGGCGTCGACGGCGGCGTGTGGCTCTTCGTGGGCGGCCTCGCCGCGGCGACGCTCGCGTTCGCCCTCCCGATGGCGGGCACGGGCACGACCGAGCGCTGACACCCTCGACACGGAGGCCGGGTCCCGACGGAACCCGGCCTCCGGCGTCTCCGGGGGTCAGCCGAGCGTGGCCCGGACGGCCTTCGCCGCGGTGACGAGGTGCTCGAGCGACGGCACGGTCTCCTCGTAGCGGCGGGTCTTCAGGCCGCAGTCGGGGTTGACCCAGACGACGCGCGGGTCGATCGACTTCACGGCGAGCTCCAGCAGCTCGGTGACCTCCTCCGTCGAGGGCACGCGCGGGCTGTGGATGTCGTAGACGCCCGGCCCGATGCCGCGCGAGTACCCGGCGTCGCGCAGCTCCGGCACGATCTCCATGCGCGAGCGCGCCGCCTCGACCGACGTCACGTCGGCGTCGAGGCCGTCGATCGCGCCGATGACCTCGCCGAACTCCGAGTAGCACAGGTGCGTGTGGATCTGCGTCGCCGCCGCCACGCCCGAGGTCGCGAGCCGGAACGACCCGACGGACCAGTCGAGGTACGCCGGCTGGTCCGCGCGGCGCAGCGGCAGGAGCTCGCGCAGCGCGGGCTCGTCGACCTGGACGATCCCGACGCCGGCGGCCTCGAGGTCCGCGATCTCGTCGCGCAGCGCGAGGCCCACCTGGTTCGCGGTGTCGCCGAGCGGCTGGTCGTCGCGCACGAACGACCACGCGAGGATCGTCACGGGCCCGGTGAGCATGCCCTTGACGGGCTTCTCGGTGAGCGACGCCGTGTACGCGGACCACTCGACCGTGATCGGCGCGGGCCGCGTGACGTCACCCCACAGGATCGGCGGGCGGACGCAGCGCGACCCGTACGACTGGACCCAGCCGTTCGCCGTGACGGCGAACCCGTCGAGGTGCTCCGCGAAGTACTGCACCATGTCGTTGCGCTCGGGCTCGCCGTGCACGAGCACGTCGAGGCCCAGCTCCTCCTGGATCGCGACGACGCGCGCGATCTCCTCGCGCATCGCGGTCGTGTAGTCCGCGTCCGACAGCTCGCCCTTCGTCCACAGCGCGCGGGCGCGGCGGATCTCCGGCGTCTGCGGGAACGAGCCGATCGTCGTCGTGGGCAGCGGCGGCAGGTTCAGGCGCTCCTGCTGCGCGGCCGCACGCTCGGCGTAGTCGCCGCGCGCGAAGTCCGCGTCGGTCAGCGCGGCCGCGCGCTCCCGCACCGCGGGCACGACGACGCCGCTCGCCTCCGCGCGCGACGCCACCGCCGCACGGGACGCCTCGATCTCCTCCGCGACGGCGTCGCGACCCTCCGTGAGGGCCCGGGCGAGCGTCGCGACCTCGCCGACCTTCTGGTCCGCGAACGCGAGCCAGTCGCGCAGGCGCGGGTCGAGCGTCGTGCCCGACGCGGTGCCGGGCTCGGCGAACGTCTCGTCCTCCACGTCGTGCGGCACGTGCAGCAGCGACGTCGACGTGCCGACGGCGACCGCGCCCAGGTGCGCTCCGGTCGGGTACTGCTCGATCAGATCGAGCTTCGCGGCGAGGTCCGCCCGCCACACGTTGTGCCCGTCGATCACGCCGAGGACGAGGGTCTTCGTCCCGAGCCCCTGGGGCAGGCCGTCGGGAAGGTCGGCTGCGACGCCGTCGAGCGCGATCGCCTCGATGTCCGTGTCCGACAGGACGGCCAGGAAGTCGTGATACCGGCCGTCGGGTCCAGGCGAGGTCTCCAGCCGACCGTACGGCGCCGCGACGAGGATGGCGGGCCGCACGTCCTCTGCCGAGCCGGGGATCTCTCCCGACCCGGAGGTCTCCGTGGGGAGCGGGCCCGGGTTCGGCACCGGGCGGAGGTCGGTCGCGAGCGCGCGGTATGCCCTCTCGACCGCTTCGGTGAGCTCCTCGGCGTTCGCCGGGTCGGTGACGAGGATCGGCTCGTCGAGCTGCACCCACGGCGCGCCGGTCGCGGCGAGCGCACGCAGCAGGTCGGCGTAGGCGGCGACGACGTCGTCCAGACGATCGAGCGGCGAGTACCCGGCGGGCGCGTCGTCCGCGGCCTTGGACAGCGCGAGGAACGTCACCGGCCCGACGACGACGGGCCGCGTCACCACACCGGCCTCCTTCGCCTCGACGAACTCGCGCACGACGCGGTCGTCGACGAACCGGATCGGGGTGTCCGGGCCGATCTCGGGCACGAGGTAGTGGTAGTTCGTGTCGAACCACTTGGTCATCTCGAGCGGGGCGTCGTCCCCCTGGCCGCGCGCCACGGTGAAGTAGCCCGCGAGGTCGAGGCGGCCCGCGTCGTCGACCAGCGACGCGAACCGCGACGGCACGGCACCGAGGGACGCGGCGACGTCGAGCACCTGGTCGTAGTAGGAGAACGTGCCGGGGACGGACGCGTCGTCGGCGCCGAGGCCGAGCTCGACGAGGCGGCGCACGGTCGCGAGGCGCAGCCCGCGGGCCGTGGCCTCGAGCTCCTCGGCCGACGTCTTGCCGGCCCAGAACGCCTCGACGGCCTTCTTCAGCTCGCGGCGGCGCCCGATGCGCGGGTAGCCGAGCACGGTCCCGGCGGGGAATCCGACCGGGTTCTGGGTAGGGGAGGGTACGGAAGTGGCCATGATCGAAACCTCTTGCTGGTCCGGAGGACCGGTCAGACGGGCGCGCCGTGCGTGGCGGCGCTCGTCGGGGGCAGGGAGGTGCCGGTGACCCACGGCCCGCTGGCCAGGTCCGGGACGAGCGGGGCGGCGGCGGCGCTGGCGCCGCCCCCGGTCCCGCCCGACCCGCCGCCGAGGTGGACACCCTCGAGCAGGTCAAGAGCGGCGCGGTGCTTGTTGAACGTGTACACGTGCAGACCGGGCGTGCCCGCGTCGAGGACGCGCTGCGCGAGGTCGACCGAGTACGCGATCCCGTAGGCGTGCTGCGCCTCCGGGTCGGGCAGGGCGTCGAGCGCGTCCAGCAGGTGCTGGGGCGCGCGCACGCCCGTGAGCTCCTCGACGCGACGGAGCCGCGCGGGCTCCGTCGTGGGCAGCAGCCCGGCGAGGATGGGGATCGTCACGCCGGCCGCACGGGCCTCGGCGACGAAGTCGGTGTACGACGACGCGTCGTAGAAGAGCTGCGTGATCGCGAAGCTCGCGCCGGCCTGCTGCTTCTGCCACAGGCGGCGCACCTCCTGGGTGCGGGTCGTGCCGGCGGCGGGATTGCCGTCGCAGAACGTCGCGACGGCGATCGTCAGCGGCCGGGCCGCGCCGCGCAGCGCGACGGCCGGGTCGGACGCGCAGCGCGACGCCTCGACCTCGCGCAGCAGGGCGACGAGCTCGGTCGACGACCGGACGCCGTCGGGCGCGGGCTGCCAGTCCGGCTGGTCGCGCGGCGGGTCGCCCCGCAGCGCGAGGAAGCTCCGCACGCCCTCGTCGAGGAAGTCGGTGATGACCGACTCCACGTCCTCGCGCGACGCCCCGACGCACGTGAGGTGCGCGATCGGCAGCACGGGCGTGCCCTGGAGCAGACGTCCGACGACCTGGCGCGCGGTCGCGCGGTCGGTGCCCGCGGCGCCGTACGTCACGGACACGAAGTCGGGGTGCGTCGCGACGAGACGGCGTGCCGTCTCCCAGAACTTCGGGGCCGCGTCCGGTCGGCGCGGGGGCATGAGCTCGAACGACACCGTCGGCCGCGGACGGCCCGGACGGTGCGCGAAGGATGCCTCTGAGGTCATGCGTCACTCCATCGACCCTGGCGTTAGCACCTTTGTCCTCGGGAGGCTTCCGTCGGCGGGTTGCTGCGGTGTCGTCGAGCCAGGACTCTCGACCGCTCTGGATGGTTGCCACGATCCTACGACCCATCCGACATGCGGTCGAGAGCGCCCGCCAGGTGAGATGCGGAGGGTCGTCGGCGCTCCCGGTGCGACGAGTCTCAGGCCCTCCGGCGTTCGGGCACGTGCAGACGGCGGAGGAACCGGTCGGTGCGCAGCGGCGGGCCGCGCCGGTCGAGGAGCGACACGACGACGACGGTCGCCGTCGCGAGCGGGATGGTCCACGCGGCGGGCTGGGCGAGCAGGGCGCGCACGACGCCGGGGACGCCGTCGGCCGTGTCGCCGGACGGGCTCCCGTACCCCGCGGCGACGAGCGCGGACGACGCGAGCAGCGCCGTCGCGCACAGGACGGCGCCCACGACCATGCCCGCCACCGCGCCGCGCGCGGTGAGGCCGCGCCACCACACGCCGAGCAGGATCACGGGGGACAGGGCCGACGCCGCGAAGACGAACACCGTCCCGACGCTCGTCACGAGGCCCTGCGGGATGGTGACGAGCGCGAACGCGAGCGGGATGAGCGTGCACGCGACCGCCGACCAGCGGAAGGACCGCACGGTGCCGCCGAACAGGTCCTGGCTCACGACGCCCGCCAGCGCGACCACGAGCCCCGACGACGTCCCGAGGAACGCGGCGAACGCCCCGGCGACGACGAGCGCGGCGAGGAGCTCGCCGCCGAGCCCGGGCACGAGGCGGGTCGGCAGCGCGAGGACGACGGTGTCCGCCACCCCGGGCGCCGCGAGGTCGGGCGCGACGACCCGCGCCACGAGCCCGAGCGTGCTCGACACCATGTAGAACACGCTGATCATGACGAGCACGACGACGGTCGTGCGGCGGGCCGAGCCGCCGTCGGGCGAGGTGTAGAAGCGCACGAGGACGTGCGGCAGGCCGGTCGTGCCGAGCAGGAGGGCGAGCAGGAGCGAGACGGTGGCGTACGCGTCGAGGCCGCCCGGCCCGGCCTCGTGGGGGAACACGGCGGCGGGGTCGAACGTGACGACGGCGCCGCCGGGCTCGAACGCCCCGCCGAGCGCCATGAGCACGACGACGAGCGGCACCGCGAGGGCGGTGAGCTTGACCCAGAACTGGAACGCCTGGACGAACGTGATGGAGCGCATCCCGCCCGCGGCGACGACGGCGCTCACCACGACCGCGATCCCCACCGAGCCGACCCACGGCGGCACCGGGGCCACGCTCGTGATGACGAGCGCCGCCCCGTGGAGCTGCGGGACCACGTAGAGCCACCCGATGACGAGCACGAGCACGCTCGTCACGCGGCGCGCGACCACGGAGTCGAGCCGGGCGTGCACGAAGTCGGGGATCGTGTACGCGCCGCTGCGCCGCAGGGGGCCCGCGACGAACAGCAGGACGAGCAGGTAGCCCGCCGCGTACCCGACGGGGAACCAGAACGCCTCCGCGCCGGACAGCAGCACGAGGCCCGAGAGCCCGAGGAACGTGCCCGCGGACAGGTACTCGCCGCTGATCGCCGACGCGTTCCAGACCGGCCGCACGGTGCGCGACGCGACGAAGAAGTCGCTCGTGGTGCGCGAGATCCGCAGGCCGTAGAACCCGATGAGCCCGGTCGCGAGCAGGAGCAGCGCGATCGCGACGAGGGGCAGCGCGCTGGTCACGGCGCACCGCCGTCGTCGGGGCCGGGCTCGTCGGGCGTCACTCCCTCGGCGAGCGCGCGGTACCGGCGCTCGTTGCGCGCCGCCGCGACCGCGAAGACGACCGCGAACGCGACGATCACGGGGTAGAAGCCGTACGCGTGCACGAGCCACGGCAGCGGCACGCCGAGCACCACGACGTCGTCCAGCGCGGGCACGCCGCTCATCGTCACCGTGAGCAGCGTGACGACGGCGAGGAACGACGCCACGCACGCCAGCCCGAGCCGGAGCTGGGCCCGGACGAGCCCGCGCGTGTACGCGGTCGCGGCGTCGTCGGGCTCGCCGGCCCGCGCCGTGCCCGACGCCGCGCCGCCCCGCGGGGCGGTGCCCTCGCCGGGGCTCGGGCCCGCGGGGACGTCCGTGGACCGGACGCGCACGCGCGCGTCGCGGCGCGGGTCGGTGCCCGTCACGGCGCACCCCGGTGCGGCCCGAGGAGCGCCTCGCGGACCGCGGGCACCATGCGGCGGCTCACCGGGACCTCGTGCCCGGCGACGACGAGCGCGGGCTGCGCCCCGCCGAACCGCGCCGCGGTCACGGCCGCGCGGTCCACGAGGTACGACCGGTGCACGCGCAGGAACCCCGCGGGCGCCCACCGCTCCTCGAGGTCGGAGAGCGGCTCGCGCACGAGGAACTGCTCGGTGTCCGTCACGAGCCGGGAGTAGTCGCCCTGCGCCTGCACCCACCGCACCGCGCTGCGCCGGACGAGCCGCGTCGTCGTGCCGACCGTCACGACGAGCGTCTCGTCGGCCGGTGCGGCGCCTCCCGCCGGGCCACCGGCCGCGGGCGAGGGAGCGGCGGCGCTGGCGGGCGCCGCCGCGTCGGTCGCGGGGGCGCGCCCCGCCGCGGTGCGCTCCGCGACCCGCTCGACGACGCGGTCGACGGCCCGCGCGAGCCGCTCGCGCCGCACGGGCTTGAGGACGTAGTCGACGGCCTCGACGTCGAACGCCTCCAGCGCGCGCGCCTCGTCGGCGGTGACGAACACGACCGCCGGGCGGTCGGCGAACCGGGAGAGCGCGCGGGCGAGGTCGAGGCCGGTCAGCCCCGGCATGTGGATGTCGAGGAACGCCGCGTCCACCGTGCGCGACGAGAGCTCGCGCAGCGCCTCCGAGCCGCTCGCGACCCCGCGCACGGTGCGCACGCGCGGGTCGCGGCGGAGCAGGCCCACGAGCTCGTCGAGCACGGGCCGCTCGTCGTCGGCGACGAGCACGTCCAGCCCGACGGCGTCCCTCGCCCCGTCCGGGACGCCGCCGGCCGGGTCCGGGGCGGTCACGGCACGCTCACCTCCGTCTCGTGCAGCGGCTGCGACCGCGGGACGCGCAGGCGCACGAGCGTGCCCGAGCCGGGCGCGGTCTCGATGTCGAGCGCGTGGTCGTCGCCGTAGAGCTGGCGCACGCGGGTGTCGACGTTGCGCAGGCCCACGTGCGTCGTGTCGCGCGACGTGAGGAGCTCGCGCACGACGGCCGGGTCCATGCCGACGCCGTCGTCCTCGACCGTGATCTCCGTCTGGGTGCCCTCGTCGCGCGCGGTGATGACGATCGTCCCGCCGTGCTCGCGCGGCTCCAGGCCGTGGCGCACCGCGTTCTCGACAAGGGGCTGCACGGAGAGGAAGGGGATGACGGCCGTCAACGACTCCGGCGCGATCTGCAGGGTGACGGCGAGGCGCTCGCCGAACCGGGCGCGCTCGAGCTCGACGTAGGAGTGGATCGAGCGCAGCTCGTCGGCGAGGGTCGTGAAGTCGCCGCGCCCGCGGAACGAGTAGCGCGTGAAGTCGGCGAAGTCGAGCACGAGGTCGCGCGCCCGCTCGGGGTCGGTGCTGATGAACGACGCGATGGCGCCGAGCGCGTTGTAGACGAAGTGCGGGCTGATCTGGGCGCGCAGCGCGCGGAGCTCGGCCTGGGCGAGCGCCGTGCGCGACGCCTCCAGCTCGGCGAGCTCGAGCTGCGCCGCGCACCACTGCGCCACCTCGCCCGTCGCGCGCACGAGCGGCGGCCGCACGGTGTCGGCGAACGCGACGACGACCCCGGCGACGCGCCCGCCTGCGACGACGGGCGCCCCGACGGCGTCCTCGACGTCGCCGCTCTCGACGTGCCGCCGCCCCGTCGCGAGGACGCGCCCGGCGACGCGCCGCGCGTCGGGCTCGAGCGTCGAGCTCCCGTCGAGGGCGACCGCGCCGTCCGCCGTGACGAGGGCGAGCGCGTCCGCGCCGAGGAGCTGGCGCAGGGAGCGGGCCGCGCGGCCGACGTCGTCGCCGTCGAGGCCGTCGCGCAGGTGCGTCGCGGCGCGCGACGCGAGGTGGAGGGTGCGGAACGTCGCCCGGTCGGAGTCGCTCCCGAGCTCGCGCGATCCGCGCGCGAGCCGCCAGGCGAGCACGAGCCCGAGGGTGAGCAGGACGCCCACGACGAGACCGGCGGCGGCGCCGGCGAACACGGGCCCGGACATGCAGTGATCGTATCCAGCGCGGCGTCACCCACCCCGGTCAGCCGGGTAAGGTAAGGCAGTCCTATCCCACGACGAAGGAACCTCCTGTGCCGATCTCCCGGACCACGTCGAGCCCGCGCGTGCGCCGCAGCGTCACCACCACCGCCCTCGTGCTCGCCGCTACCCTCCTCACGGCGTGCTCGTCCGACCCCGAGCCCGCGGCGACCGGTGCGCCGGCGCCGGCCGACACCGCGGCGGGGTACGCCGTCGAGCACGCGCGGGGGACCGTCGAGCTCGACGCGGCGCCGCAGCGCGTCGTGACGCTCGAGCCCGTCGAGACGGACACCGCCGTCGCGCTCGGCGTCGTCCCCGTGGGTGCCGCCGTGCTGAGCGTCGAGGCGGGCGTGCCCGCGTACCTCGGCGAGGAGGCGCAGGCGATCGAGGTCGTCGGGACCGTCCCCGAGCCGAACCTCGAGGCCATCGCGGCGCTCGAGCCGGACCTCATCCTCGGCACGGAGTCGCGCCACTCCGACCTGTACGACCAGCTCGCGAGCGTCGCGCCGACCGTCTTCATGGCGACCCAGACCGACCCGTGGCAGGAGAACGTGCTGCTCGTCGGCCGCGCGCTCGGCCGCGAGGCGGACGCCCAGGCCCTGCTCGACGCCTACGACGCGCGGTGCGCCCAGCTCCAGGAGGACCACGACGTCTCCGGGACGGCGCAGCTCCTGCGCCCGCGCGACGGCATCGTGTCCGCGTACGGGCCGCGGTCGTTCGCGGGCAGCACGCTCGAGTGCGTCGGGTTCACGACGCCGGCGCAGGAGTGGGGCGAGGACATCTCCGTGGACCTGTCCCCGGAGCGCGTGACCGAGGCCGCCGCCGACCTCGTGCTCGTCTCGGCCGCCGACCCCGACGACGCGTCCGCGATCCCCGCGGAGATCCCGCTCAACGCCGCGTCGTTCCCCGACGTGCGCGTCGTGGACCAGTCGTACTGGATCAGCGGCGTGGGGCCGCTCGGCGGGCAGGCCGTGCTCGACGACGTCGAGCGCTTCCTGCAGGACCGTGCCGGCTCCTGACGGGGCGGCCGCGCCCCCGGCGACGGCCGGGGGCCCGGCCGGGTGCCGGTTCCACCGGTCGCCCAACGTGCTCTTCCCGACGACGGTCGCCCGCGTGCACGAGGTCGGCCCGCGCCTCGTGCGCGTGACGCTCGCCGGGCGGGACCTGGCCGGGTGCGCCGACGTCGGGCTCGACCAGCGCGTGAAGATCCTGCTCCCGGGGCCGGGAGCGGACCGCCTCGCGCGCCGGGCGCGCCTCGCGGACGAGAGCACGTGGCGCCGCGAGTGGTCCGCGCTCGACGACGACGTGCGCCCCGTCATGCGCTCGTACACGCCCGTGGCCGTGCGTCCGGAGGCCGCCGAGGTCGACCTCGACCTGTACCTGCACGAGCCCGCGGGCCCGGCGAGCGCCTGGGCGCGGCGGGCGGCGGGCGGGGACCGCGTCCTGCTGTCCGCGCCGCACGCGCGGTTCGGCGTGACCGACCACGGCACGCAGTGGGATCCGGGCCCCGCCGTCGGGCACGTGCTCCTCGTCGCCGACGAGACCTCCGCGCCCGCGGTGCGCGGGATCCTCGCGAGCCTCGGCCCCGACGTCCGGGCGCACGTGCTCGTCGAGGCCGACGACCCCGCGGACGCCCCGCTCGGGGACGTGCCCGCCACCGTGCGCGTCGAGCACGTGCCCCGCGCGCGACGCCGCGGCGCCGAGCGGGCGGTGCTGGGCGCCGTCCGCGACTGGGTCGCGGAGCGCGGCCGGTCCGCGGCCTCTGCGGGCGACGGGTTCTACGCGTGGTGCGCGACGGAGAGCGCCACGGTCGCGCGCGTGCGGGCCGAGCTCGTGGCGGCGGGCGTGGCGCGGTCGCGCGTGCACGCGCAGGGCTACTGGCACGACCGCGCTCGGCCGGACGCGGCGGTCAGACGATGAGCGCGACCATGACGACGAACGCGACCAGGAAGAACAGCAGCACCCCGAGCCCGACGAACAGGCCCAGCGCGACCGGGTGCGCCTGACGCCACGGCACGAGCCGGGGGTCCATCGCCCGCAGCTGCACGGGCGTGATCGGCTGGTGGATCGGGTTGAGCGGGACGCCGCGGTGCGCGAGGTCGAGCGCGAGGGCCGAGAGCTGGTCGCGGTCCCACATCTGCCCGACGAGCAGGGCCAGGCGCTTCGTCGGCCCCACGACGATGAGGTGGTGCGTCGGCGTCGTGCCCCCGAACCCCATGCTGTCGACCGTGACGACGCGCTCGATCTCGGCGACCGTGAACCGCCGCGGCCGGCCCCACCCCTGGACCGTCACGGACCCGTCGCCGAACGTGACGCGGGAGCGGTCGGTGAAGTGGCGCGCGAGCACGTACGTCAGCGGGATCATCGCGAGCACGACGCACGCGTACCCGACCGCGAGGGCGACGTTGCGCGTGCTGATCCCCAGGGAGACCGCCGTCAGCCCGAGGATCGGCACGAGGATCGCGACGTAGGTGAGGTTGGCGCGCAGCACACGGCGCTTGGCGTCGTCGTCCAGGGTCAGCTCCGTCACGGGCGGCATCGTCCCACGGCACCCCACCCCCGCGCCGGGCGGCCCGCCCGGACGGTCGCTGCAAGGTTCGACCGCCGGGCGACACGATCGAGACATGACCCGACGACGTCCCCCGTGCAGGACGACGGCCCTCCCGGTGCTCGCCGTGGCGCTCCTCGCCTCGTGCGCCGGGCCGGGCGCCGACGCGCCCGCCCGCCCCGGGGAGGCGTCCGGGCCCGTGCACACGACGGCCGCCGAGCCCGTCCCTCTGCCCGACGGCGCAGTGCCCGCCACCGCGGGGGCCCTGGTCGGCCGCTGGCAGCCCGGGACCGACTACGCGACGGACCCGCACGTCGTGCTCGCGGAGGAAGGCACGTGGACCGGGACCGACGGGTGCAACGTCGCGGACGGCACCTGGCGCGTCGGCGCCGAGGGGCGCCTGGTCGTCACCTCGGGCGGGCACACCGAGATCGGCTGCGAGGGCGAGCCGGTGCCGTACCTCCTGGCCCTCTCCTCCCGCGCCGGGCTCGACGGTGACGTGCTCGTGCTCGTCGACCACGACGGCGTCGAGCTCGCGCGGCTGGAACGGGGCTGACTCTCGTGCCGCCCGTCCTGGGCTACCGGTAGGCGTCGGCGCGGTAGGCCATCCGCATCACGGTGACCAGTCGCTGGTCGTCGTCGATGCGGACCAGGACGCGGAACCCGATCCCGACGTACCCGGCGCGCTGGCCGGCGAGCTCGGCCCCGAGCGCTTTCGTCACCCGGTAGGGGTTCGACGCAAGTGGTTCGTCGCAGAAGCGGATCACGGCGTCGGCCAGGCGTGGTGGGAGCTGGTAGAGCATGCGCGCGGCCGGTGGGCTCAGGCGCACCTCCCACCCACCGTCGACGTCGGTCACCGTCGCGAGGCCAGCTGCTCGCGCACCTCAGCGAGGCTCAGGGTGCGGCCCTGCGCCACCGCCTCCTCGGCCTCGGCCATCTCGGCCGCGTGGTCAGGGTCGGACAGCCATGCCAGCGTCTCCATGAGCGTCGCCAGGTCTTCCGGCGCGATCAGCACCGCCGCTGCCTTCCCGTGACGGGTGATCGTCACCGGTTGGTGGGTGCTCTCCACCTCGTCGACCAGGGCGGACAGGTTGGTCTTCGCTTCGCTCATGGGATAGGTCTGCACCCCATGATTCTAGTCTCTATTCAGACTCGAATTCTAGTCTGAAGATGAGGCGCCTTCTCGGTGTCCATCTGGTCGGTACGGGTGCTCAGGAGCCGCGGAAGAGGCGCTTGCGCGACCGCGGGTCGCCGGGGGTGCCGGCCGGCAGGTCGTAGGCGCTCGTCCACACCGGGACGTCGTCGGGCGGGAGCGCCCCGGCGCGGACCGCGGCCTCGTGCAGGTGCCGCGCGACGGCGCCGAAGCTCTCGCGGCACGAGAGCTGGCCCTCGACCAGGGAGAGCGTGACGACGGTGCGGTGCGCGGCGGCGTCGGGCTGGACCGTCGCGACGGCCCGCCCGTGGGAGAAGAACGCCGCCGCACGCGGGGTGACGAGGCGGAGCACGTCGAGGTCGTCGAGGAAGAACGCGCGGGCCGCGCCGCCGACCTCCCACAGCGACGCGCCCTCGCGGTGCGCGACGTCGGACGCCCGCCGCTTCCAGCGCAGCGCGCCGAACGCGGCGGCGACCCATTCGGCCGCTGTCCCGGGGTCGGTCGCGAGCACGAGGGTGCACGCCGAGAACGTCCCCCGCGGCGGGTCGGACGTGATGCGGACGGGAGGGCGGGCCACGCCCGTCACCGTAGCCCGTGGGGGTCGGGCCCCTCGCCGAGGCCGGTGAGCGCCCGCAGCAGCACGTCGTGACCGGACCGGGCGGCCCCGGGCAGCCAGGCGGCGAAGACGGCGCCGAACGCGAGGGGGAGGAGCGCGACGAGCCACGCGACCTCGTTCTGGTAGACGGCGCCGAGCGCCGCGATCCCGCCCGCCGCGGCGAACCAGATCGCGACCAGGACGAGGTCCAGCCCGCTCGGGGCGACCGCTCCCCGGATGCGGACGCCGTCGGGCTCCTCGGTGAGACGGGCGCGCAGCACGCTGTGCCCGCTCGCGTGCGTGCCGGGGGCCCAGCGGCGCGCGACGAGCACGTCGTCGCGCACGCGGACCCGGACCTCCTGCCCGCGCCGGGGGAGCTCCGCGGCGCGCTGCCGGACGTCGGTGGTCGAGACCCGCGGCAGGAGCAGGTCGACGGGGACGCGGAGCACGGCGCCGAGCCTAGGCCGTCAGCAGCAGCGCGACCCCGGGTTGGCGTCCTGCTCGGCGTGCCGCATGCGCCAGAACTCGCGCTCGGTCATGACGACGCCGCCCGGGTGCACCGCGCGCTGGTGCGCGGCGTAGGTCGCGTACGCGTCGTCGCCCATCACCTGCCGCACGTACCAGCGGACGCGGGCCGCGCCGTCGTGCACGCGGGCCCCGGCGGTGCGGAGCCCCGCCACGACGGTCGCGCGGACCGTCGTGGCGGGACCCTGCGTCCCCTGCCGCACCGTCACCGGTGCCCCGTCGCGGCAGGGCGCTTCTCGGGCGGCAGCGCCGCCCACTCCTTCTGGATCGCCTTCTCGGCCTTCGTCGCGAACAGGTCGGCCGGGGCGAACCGGCGGGACGCGACGGGCGGGTCCTCGTGGTTGGCGCCGCCGCCGTCGCGCAGCGCCTTCGCGGTCACGAGGACCGACGCGACGATGACGACGATCGCGAGGACGACGAACACGATCGAGAGCGTGCCCTGGACGAACGTGTTGCGGACGACCGCCTCCATGGCCTCGACCGAGCCGGCCGTGCCGAACGACGTCTCGCCGGCGGCGAGCGCGTCCTTGAACGCGTTGTGGTTGGCCCAGTACCCGACCGCGGGGACGGGGGAGAAGATCTTCTCGATCGACGCCCAGATGGTGATGACCGCGGTGAACGCGAGCGGCGCCGCGACGATCCACAGCCAGCGCTGGTAGCTGCGCCCGCGCTTGGCGACGATCGCCAGCACGACGGCGAGCGCGATGGCCGCGAGGAGCTGGTTCGCGATGCCGAACAGCGGGAAGAACGTGTTGATCCCGCCGAGCGGGTCGGTGACGCCGAGGTAGAGGATGCTGCCCCACCCGGCGACCATGATCGCGGTGCACAACCACACGCCCGGCCGCCACGTCACGTCGCGGAACCTCGGCGACACGTTGCCGAGCGTGTCCTGGAGCATGAAGCGCGCGACGCGCGTGCCGGCGTCGACGGCGGTGAGGATGAACAGCGCCTCGAACATGATGGCGAAGTGGTACCAGAAGCCCATCATCGCGGTGCCGCCCACGAGCTGCTGCATGATGTGCGCGAGGCCGAGAGCGAGCGTCGGGGCGCCGCCCGTGCGGGACACGATCGACGGCTCGCCGACGGCCTCCGCGGTGGACGTGAGCATGTCCGGCGTGAGGTGGACGCCCATGAGGCCGAGCCCGTTGACGAACGCGACCGCGCCCTCGACCGTGCCGCCCGTGGCGGCGGCGGACGAGTTCATCGCGAAGTAGATGCCGCGGTCGATGGAGATCGCGGCGACGAGCGCCATGATCGCGACGAACGACTCCATGAGCATGCCGCCGTAGCCGATGAAGCGCGTCTGGCGCTCCTTCTCGACGAGCTTCGGCGTCGTGCCCGACGCGATGAGCGCGTGGAAGCCGGACAACGCACCGCACGCGATCGTGACGAAGAGGAAGGGGAACAACGCCCCGGACACGACCGGGCCCGTCTCGCCGCTCGCGAACTCGCTGATCGCGGGCACCGTGATCTCGGGCCGCACGACGATCACCGCGACCGCGAGGACGACGATGACGCCGACCTTCATGAACGTCGAGAGGTAGTCGCGGGGCGCGAGCAGGAGCCACACGGGCAGGACGGCGGCGACGAAGCCGTACACGATGACGCCGACCGCGATGGTCGTGCGGTCGAGGTGGAAGAGCTCGGCGCCCCAGGCGGTGTCCGCGATCCAGCCGCCGCCGACGATCGCGGCGAGCAGCAGGACGAAGCCGATGACCGAGACCTCGGTGATCTTCCCGGGCCGGACGTACCGCAGGTACACGCCCATGAACAGCGCGATGGGGATCGTCATCGACACGGAGAACACGCCCCACGGGCTCTCGCCGAGCGCGTTGACGACCACGAGCGCGAGGATCGCGACGATGATGATCATGATGAGCAGCGACGCGACGATCGCGGCGGTGCCGCCCACGCGGCCGAGCTCCTGGCGCGCCATCTGGCCGATGGTCCGCCCGCCGCGGCGCATGGAGAAGAACAGGACGAGGTAGTCCTGCACCGCACCGGCGAGCACGACGCCGACGATGATCCAGATCGTGCCGGGCAGGTAGCCCATCTGGGCGGCGAGCACCGGGCCGACGAGCGGGCCCGCCCCGGCGATCGCGGCGAAGTGGTGGCCGAACAGCACGTGCCGGTCGGTCGGGACGTAGTCCTTGCCGTCCTCGCGCGCCTCGGCGGGCGTGGCGCGGCGGTCGTCGGGGCGCGTGATGTAGCGCTCGATGACCTTGGAGTAGAAGCGGTACCCGATGAGGTACGTGCACACGGCGGCGAACACGAACCAGATCGCGTTCACGGTCTCGCCGCGGACGACCGCGAGCATGACCCACGCGATGCCGCCGAGCAGCGAGATCGCGGCCCAGAGGGCGATCTTCTGCGGCGTCCAGCGGGTGCGCGCCTGTGCTCCGGGAAGCTCCTCGGGCACCGCGGTGGGGGGCAGGGACGGGTCCGGCACGATCTCCGGGTCGTCGTCCGCGGCGTTCCGCGCCGCGCGGGTGTCTGTCGTCATCGAGCCTCTCCAGGGTCGCGTCGTTGCGGTCCGACCACGGAAGGCTAGGAACCGCGGCGGACCGTGATCCACGTCACGACGGCAGGCGGTCGAGGTGTGCGACGAACGGTGGTCGGTGTGCGACGAGCGGCGCAGGAAGAAGGTTGCGCGCGGCTCGTAGCCTGGGGCGGTGCAGACGCTGACGACGCCCCGACTGACCCTCCGCCCCTGGCAGCCCGACGACGCCGACGCCGTCCTCGACATCTACTCCCGCTGGGACGTGATGCGGTACGTCGGGACGACGCCGCGCGTCCTGGAGCACCGGGACGAGGCGCTCGCGCGGGTCGCCGCGTGGGCCGAGGTCGACGACGGCACGCACGGCGTCTGGGCGGTCGTCCCGCGCGAGGACGACGGCGCCGGTCTGCCCGACGGCGTGCCGGTGGGGACGATCCTGCTCAAGTCGATCCCGGCGTCGGGCACGGGGGACCCGTTGCAGCCCTCCGGCGACACGGAGATCGGGTGGCACTTCCACCCCGACGCGTGGGGCCGCGGGTACGCGTCGGAGGCGGCCTCGGCCGTCCTCGCGCACGCGTTCGCGCGGGGTCTCGACCGGGTCGTCGCGGTGACGCACCCCGACAACGCGGCGTCCCAGGCGGTCTGCCGGCGGATCGGCATGACCCCCCGCGGCAGGACGGACGCGTACTACGGCGTGACGTGCGAGCTGTTCGACGTCACCGCGACGGAGGGGGCGCGGGCGGCCCGACCTGCGTGAGGCGGCGGACCGCGCCGAGGACGTCGACGTCGTCGTGCGGCTCGGTGTCGAGGGCGCGGTGGATCGTCATGCCCTCGATGAACGCGTCGAGCACGCGGCACGTCGCGGGGTCGAAGTGGCGGCCCAGCGCGGCGCGGCTGCGGCGCATCCAGTCGTTGGTGAGCGTCCGGTAGGCCGGGTCCCGCGCCGCCAGCGTGTAGAGCTCGTGCGACAGGACGAGGTCGCGCTGCGTCGCGAAGACGTCGTGCGTGATGAGGGTCGTGACGGCCTGGACGGCCTCCTCGGGCGTGCGCGCGTCACCCATGCGGCGCTCGAACTGAGCGGCGGCCTCGTGCGTGAAGCGGTCGAACGCCTCGCGCAGCAGGTCGTCCCTCCCGGCGAAGTGGTACGTCATGGAGCCCAGCGGGACGTCGGCCGCCGCCGCGACGCGCCGGTGCGAGGTCCCTTCGACCCCGTGCTCCGCGATCACGTCGAGGCACGCGTCGATGATGCGGTCGCGGCGCTCCGGGTCGTGGCGGCGCGCGCGGCCCGTCGGGCCGGGAGGCACGGGGGTCTCGGTCACGGCTCAGATGTTCTCGCGGATCACGCGCGCCGGGTTGCCGACGGCCACGACGTTCGCGGGCAGGTCGCGCGTGACGACGGAGCCCGCACCCACGACGGTGTTGTCGCCGATCGTCACGCCCGGGCACACGATGACGCCGCCGCCGAGCCACACGTTGTCGCCGAGCGTGATGGGCTCGGCGGCCTCGAGCTTGTCGCGCCGCGGCTGGGGGTCGACGGGGTGCGTGGGGGTGAGGAGCTGGACGTTGGGGCCGATGAGGCAGTCGTCGCCGACGGTGATCGCCGCGACGTCGAGCGCGGTGAGCCCGGAGTTGACGAAGGTCCGGTCGCCGAGGTGCACGTTGCTGCCGAAGTCGACCGCGAGCGGGGGCTTCACCGACGCGCCCTCGCCGAGCGAGCCGAGCAGGTCGGTGAGGATCTCGCGGGCGCCGTCGTCGTCGCCGTCGAGCACCGCCCGGTGGTAGGCGTCGACGAGGCGCAGGCCGCGGTGGACGCCGCGCGCGATCTCCGGGTCGTCGGCGACGTACAGGTCGCCCGCGGCCATGCGCTCGTAGCTGGTGCGGTCGTCGCCGGCGAAGTAGTCGGTGGTCATGCGCGGGTCTCCTGGGTCTCGGGGGTGCGGTCGTGCGGGACGGGGTGGTGGGACGGAGTGGTGGTGCGGCGTGGGGCGAGGACGCCGGCGAGCAGCACGACGACGACGCCCGCGAGCGGGAGCACGAGCAGGCCGGTCCGCAGGCTCGTGGCGTCGGCGACGAGCCCGACGATCGGCGGCGACAGGAGGAAGCCGAGCCGCATGAGCCACGAGACGAGCGTGAGGCCGGTGCCGGCGCGCAGCCCGGGGAGCTCGTCCGCCTGCTGCATCGCGGCCGGGACGAGGGTCGCGACGCCGAACCCGGCGGCGGCGAACCCGGCGATGGTGCCGGGCACGGAGGGGATCGCGAGCGCGAGGCCCGTACCGAGCGCGACGAGCGCACCCCCGGTCCGCGCGACGGCGCGCTGGCCGAAGCGGTCCACGAGGCGGTCCCCGACGAGGCGCCCGACGAACTGGGCGCCGACGAGCGCGACGAAGCCGGCGGCAGCGATCGTCGCGGGGGCGCCGAGCGACCCGGACAGGTAGACCGCGGCCCACGTGCTGCCCGCGTCCTCGACGAGGGTGCCCGCGACGGCGACGAGCACGAGCGCGGCGAGGACGGCGGCCGTGCGGCCCCGGGACGCGCGCGCGAGGGCCGCTCCGGCCCCTGCGGGCTCCGCGCTCGCCGGGGCGCCGGCCGCCGCACCCGCCTCGGCCTCGGCCGGGACGGCGTCGGGCGCCTCGCCGTCGAGCCCGGGCAGGCACCAGCGCAGCGCGACGAGCGCGACCACCGCGAAGAGGGCGCCCGTGATCGCGAGGTGGACGCCGAGGGGCAGGCCGAGCGCGATGGCGGCGGCCGCCATGCCCCCGCCGACGACGGCGCCGACCGACCACAGCGCGTGGAAGCCGTTGATGATCGAACGGCCGTAGCGGCGCTGGACGCGCAGCCCGTGCGCGTTCTGCGCGACGTCCGTGAACGCGTCCATCGCTCCCGCCGCGAACAGCGCGACGACGAGCAGCGGCAGGGCGGGCGCCAGGCCCGCGAGCAGCAGCCCGGCCGCGGTGAGCACGGTGCCCGCGACCGCGACGCGCGCCGAGCCGAACCGGCGGACGAGCGCCGCGGCCGCGAGCCCGGCGGTGATGGCTCCCGCGGGGAACGCTGCGACGGCGAGCCCGTACGTCGCGTTGCCCAGGTCGAGCCCGGCCTTGATCTCGGGGTAGCGCGGCACGAGGTTCGCGAACAGCGCGCCGTTCGTGAGGAACAGCGCGGCGACGGCGACCCGCGCGCGCCGGACGTCCGGCGCCGGGCGCGCGAGGGTGGGGGAGGGCATGCGGACGATCGTACACACGGTGTGTACGGTCGTACATATCTACCGGCCGACGGCGTCTCGGACGAAGCGCGCCAGCACGTCCGCCATCGCCACGGGCTCCCAGGAGTGGAACGCGCCGGCGACCTCGCGGACCTCGCCGTGCGGCACCGCGTCCACGATCTTCCGTGCGGAGAGCGGCATCTCGGGGAACGTCGACGTCCCGTACGTCGCGAGCACCGGGACGCCCACGCTCGCGAGCGTCCCGTCCTCGAGCGCGGCCGACGCGCGGACGAGGGACTCGCCGTCGGCGCGCTGGCTGCGCGAGCCCCGCGCGAGCTCCGCGAAGTCGGGGGAGCGGCGCATGCCCTCGAGCCACTCCGGCGGCATGTCCTTCATGTACTGCTCGGTCGCGCCGACGTAGTCCTCGGCGTCGAGCCGCCGCTCGAACTCGTCGATCCACTCCTTCGTCGCCGCCGCGTCGTCGCCCAGCGGCGCCTCCCACAGCACCAGGCCGGTCACGGGCAGTCCGACGCGCGCCGCCGCGAGCGCGATCGTGCAGCCGGACGAGTGCCCGCACAGCACCGCCCCGCGGCCCGTGCCGCGGTCGGCGACGGCGATCACCGCCGCGAGGGCGGCCAGCTCGCGCTCGAGGTCGAGCACGCCGTCGGCCGGGCTGTCGCCGCGTCCGAGGCGGTCGTGGACGACCGTCGTCATGCCCTGCCGGGACACGCGGTCCGCGGTCTCGGTGGTGACCGGGTCGATCGCGCGGAACGGTCCCGCACCCGCGACGAACACGAGACCCGGGCCCTCGCCGCGCAGGTCGTAGGTGACGGCGTCCCCCCGCGCGGTGGTCACGCGGCTCGTCGTGAGGCGGTCGGTCATGGCTGCTCCCTCGGCTCGGCGGCGGCCGACGTCCGGCCGCCACCGAGGAGGACCGGCGCGGGACCCGGGACTCATCGACCGGGGCGACACCGCCCGGGTGCGGCGGCGCGGCGTCGTGGTCTGCGCCTAGGCTGGCGAGCATGGACACCGAGGAACGCCTGGCCGTCTTCATCGACTACGAGAACCTCGCGCTCGGCGCGCGCGAGCACCTGGGCGGCATGACGTTCGACTTCGGCCCGATCGCCGACGCGCTCGCCGTGCGCGGGCGCGTCGTCGTGCGGCGGGCGTACGCGGACTGGTCGTACTTCGACGAGGACCGTCGCTCGCTCACGCGGCACCAGGTCGAGCTCATCGAGATGCCCCAGCGCATGGGGGCGTCCCGCAAGAACGCCGCCGACATCAAGATGGTCGTCGACGCGATCGAGATGGCGTTCGAGCGCGACTACATCTCGACGTTCGTCATGTGCACGGGGGACAGCGACTTCTCCCCGCTCGTCCACAAGCTGCGCGAGCTGAACAAGCGCGTGATCGGCGTGGGCGTCGAGAAGTCGACGTCACGCCTCCTGCCGCCCGCGTGCGACGAGTTCCTCTTCTACGACCGGCTCGAGGGCGTCGACGTGCCCGACGAGCCGGAGCCCCGCTCGGTCCGCGGCGCGCGCGCCGGGGCGACGTCGGGCGGCGCGAAGGCGAAGCGCACCGGCGGCCGCACGTCCGGGCGCCGCAAGGCGACCGAGATCGCCGAGCCGGAGGTCGAGACGCCCGCGGCGGCGGCGCTCGCGGAGCTGGGCGAGGCCGTCGGGCGCTCGTCGCGGCGGGGCGAGCCCGTCGTGACGGAGAACGCCGAGGTCGACGGCGAGACGACGCCCGTCGAGCAGCCGGCCGACGAGCCCGCGCTCGTCGCGACGACCGCCGAGGCCGACGACGAGGCGCCGTCGGGCGAGGACCTCCCGATGGAGGTGCGCGTCGCGCAGACGTTGGCCGACCTCGAGGCGTCCACGAGCGGCCCGGTCACGGCGTCGGTGCTCAAGCGCACGCTGCTGCGCAAGGACCCGACGTTCAGCGAGGCGGACTACGGGTTCCGCAACTTCGGCGAGTTCCTGCGGTTCCTCGCCGACCGGAGCTTCATCGAGCTCGCGCCCGGCCCCGCGACGGGCGACCCGGAGGTGTCGCTGCCCGCGCAGGGCGACACGGACCAGGCGTTCGCGCTGGTGCGCGACGTGGTCCGCGAGGAGGGCGGCTCGACGGTCCTGTCCGGGCTGAAGAACGCGATCCGCAAGAAGCGCCCCGACTTCAGCGAGAAGGCGCTCGGGTACCGCGGGTTCCTGCAGTTCTGCAAGGCGGCGCAGGCCGCCGGCGCCGTCGACCTCGCGTGGGACGACGACGCCGACGACTACCGCGTGACGGTCGCCTGAGGCTCCCGTCCGGCCGGGGTGCCGGGCGCCGGGGATCACCCCGGCGCCCGGACCTGCTGTCCGGCGCTGCGGTCAGCGGCCGACGAAGGCGAGCAGCGCCTCGTTGACCTCGGCCGCGTGCGTGACGAGCAGGCCGTGGGGGGCGCCCTCGACCTCGACGTACTCGGCGTCCGGCACGAGCTGGCGGAAACGGCGCCCGGTCGCGTCGATCGGCAGGATGTTGTCCTTCGTGCCGTGCAGGATCAGGGTCGGCTTGCCGGCGGCGCGGACGGCCTCGACGTCGGCCCGGAAGTCCTCGATCCAGGTCGGCACGACCGCGTACGCGGCGACGGGCGCGGAGCCGATCGCGGTGATCCAGCTCGCGTGCACGGCGTCCTCGCTGATGCGGGTCCCGAGGTTCTCGTCGAGGTTGTAGAAGTCCTTGTAGAACTGCGTGTACCAGGCGTAGCGGTCGGAGCGCGCGGCCTCGACGATGCCGTCGAACACGGACTGCGGGACGCCCTCCGGGTTGTCGTCGCGCTGGACGAGGAAGGGCTCGAGCGAGGCGAGGAACGCGAGCTTGGCGACGCGCTCGTGGCCGTGGTTCTTCACGTAGCGGGCGAGCTCGCCGGTGCCCATGGAGAAGCCGACGAGGATCACGTCGCGCAGGTCGAGCGTCTCCAGGACGGTGTCGAGGTCGGCCGCGAACGTGTCGTAGTCGTAGCCGCTGCCGACCTTGCTCGACGCGCCGAACCCGCGGCGGTCGTACGTGATGACGCGGTGGCCGGCGTCGAGCAGCTCGCGCTTCTGCAGCTCCCAGCTGTGGCCGTCGAGGGGGTAGCCGTGGATGAGGACGACCGGCTGCCCGGCGCCCTGGTCCTCGTAGTAGAGCTCGATGTCGGTGGAGTTCTCCTGCCCGACGGTGATGTACCCCATGGTCGTGCCCCTTTCGCGAGGACGGGAGAACGGTCGTTCTCCCGTTGGTCGCTACACTAGAGAACGATGGTTCTCCGCGCAAGCGGTACGACGTGAACAGGAGATGAGCGATGCTCGACGACGCGAGCGCCCGCGCGGCCGTGGTGGCCGCGGCCGACCGGCTGTTCTACGCCCAGGGCGTGCAGGCCGTCGGTATGGACGCCGTCCGTGCGGAGGCCGGGGTGTCGCTCAAGCGCATCTACTCGCTCTTCCCGTCCAAGGACGACCTCGTCGTGGCCGTGCTGCGCCAGCGCACCCGCCGGTGGGACGACGGGATCGCCCAGGCTGCCGCCGGAGCCGCCACGCCCCGGGAGCGGCTGCTCGCCGTGTTCGACTTCCTCGACGCGTGGTTCCGCGAGGACGGCTTCCGCGGCTGCGCGTTCATCAACTCGTTCGGCGAGCTCGGTGCGACGTCGCCCGGGGTCGCCGCCGCGGTGCGCGAGCACAAGGAGTCGTTCCAGCAGTACGCGCGCGACGTCGTGCGCGAGGCGGGCCTGCCCGACGACGTCGCGCTCCAGGTCGTGCTGCTCGCCGAGGGGGCGCAGACGACGGCGGCCATCACGCAGGACCTCGACCTCGCGCGCCAGGCGCGCCGTGCGGCCGAGGCGATCCTCGACGCGGCGGTCCCCGCGACCGCCTGACGCCCCGGGCGCTGCCACCGGCGGCGGGCGCCGGGCCCCGTGCGCGAGGTCGGGGGGAGAGAAGATGGGAGCGGTCCCACGACACGCCGAGAGAGCGCTTGCTCGGCGTGTTCTCGCCACCGTAGGGTCGCGGACGGAGGGCCGAGGAACGGCCCCCGCCCGGTGCAGAGTCGCGCCGAGAGCATGTCCCGCACCGTGGCGAGACGCAGGCGGCACCGCCGCCGGACCTGGAGGAACGATGGACCTCGCACGTCACCGCTCCCTGACCCCGCCCCGCACCCCGGCCGGGCGCCGACCACGCGCCCGGCGGCGCCTCGCGGGCGCGCTCGTCGCCGCGCTCACGGCCGCCGCGGCGGCGCTCGCCGTCACCGTGCCCGCGACGTCGGCCGCCGCCGCGCCCGGCGACCTCCTGTGGTCCGACGAGTTCGACGGCGCGGCGGGCTCCGCGCCGAACCCCGCCGTCTGGAACCACGAGACCGGCGCGCACGGGTGGGGCAACGCCGAGCTCCAGAACTACACGGCCTCGCGCGCCAACTCCGCGCTCGACGGCCAGGGCAACCTCGTCATCACCGCGCGCCGGGAGGGCGACGGGTCGTACACGTCGGCGCGCATGACGACCCAGGGGAAGTACCAGCCGCAGTACGGGCGCATCGAGGCGCGGATCCAGATCCCGCGCGGCCAGGGGATCTGGCCGGCGTTCTGGATGCTCGGCGGGAGCTTCCCCGGCACGCCGTGGCCGTCGTCGGGCGAGATCGACATCATGGAGAACGTCGGCTTCGAGCCGCACCGCGTGCACGGCACGGTGCACGGCCCGGGGTACTCCGGCGGCTCCGGCATCACGGGCATGTACCAGCACCCGCAGGGCTGGTCGTTCGCGGACACGTTCCACACGTTCGCGGTCGACTGGAAGCCGGGGGAGATCACGTGGTTCGTCGACGGCCAGCAGTTCCACCGCGTCACGCGCGCGAGCGTCGGCGCGAACGCCTGGGTGTTCGACCAGCCGTTCTTCCTCATCCTCAACGTCGCGGTCGGCGGGCAGTGGCCCGGCTACCCCGACGGCACGACCCAGCTCCCGCAGCAGATGAAGGTCGACTACGTGCGCGTCTACGACAACGGCTCGGGCTCGTCGAACCCGGGGAACCCCGGGAACCCCGGGACCGGCCTGCCGACGGGCACCGGCCCGGTGCGCGCCGCGAACGGCATGTGCGTCGACGTCCCGTGGGCGGACCCGACCGACGGCAACCAGGTGCAGATCGTCACGTGCAGCGGCAACGCCGCACAGACCTGGACGCGCGGCTCCGACGGGACCGTCCGTGCGCTCGGCAAGTGCCTCGACGTGCGCGACGGCTCGACGACGCGCGGCGCCGCCGTGCAGGTCTGGACGTGCAACGGGACGGGCGCGCAGAAGTGGGCGTACGACGCGGGGAGCAAGGCGCTGCGCAACCCGCAGTCCGGGCTCTGCCTCGACGCCACGGGCGGCGCGCCCCTGCACGACGGCCAGCGGCTCCAGACCTGGACGTGCAACGGCACCGCGGCCCAGCAGTGGACGCTGTGACAGCCGGCTGATCCGGCGACCGCGGCGACCGGCCACGCGGGCATGGGCACCTCCGGGTGCGTCACCCGCGCGCGGTCGCCGCGTCGTCGGGCGGGTCGACGCGCGGGCCCGGCTCGCCCTGCTCGCCCGGTCCGGGCGGGCGGGCGCCCGGCTCGCGCGGCCCGAGCCGGCTCGCGACCATCGGCAGCACGATCACCGACAGCACGCCCGCGCCGACGAGCGCCGCCCCGACCTGGGACGTCATGGCGCCCTGCTCGACGGCGATCTCGGTGAGCGCGACGAGCAGCGGCAGCGCGGTCGCCGCGTAGAGCGCCGTCTGGACCCGCTCGACCGACGGCAGCTCGCGCCGGAACCACAGGAGCACCGGCCCGCCCCGCACGACCACCATGAGCGCGAAGAACGTCAGCGGCAGCAGCGGGGACGCGACGATGGAGTCGATGTCCAGGCCCATGCCGGAGCTCACGAAGAACACCGGCACGAACACGCCCCACGCGACCGCGTCGAGCTTCTTCTCGAGCGCCTCGACGTCGCCGGGCGCCCAGCGCCGCAGCACCATGCCGCCGACGAACGCGCCGAGCACCGCGTCGAACCCGAGGCCCGCGGCGAGCGCGAGCAGCACGACGAGCAGCAGCACCGTGAGGCGCAGCGTGCTCTGGCCGGTCCCGTGCTCCGCCGCGCTGAAGAGGCGGTCGCCGCCGAGGGCCTTGAGGCGCCCCAGCCGGCCCGGCAGCGCGGACAGCGCGACCGCGACGACCGCGAACAGCGCGAGCAGGATCGCCGCGACCCCGCTCTCGCGCGTCCCGAGCAGCACGGCCATGGCGACGATCGGGCCGAGCTCGCCCACCGCCCCGACCACGAGCACGGCGCGGCCGAGCCGCGAGCCGAGCTGACCGCCGTCGCGCAGGATCGGGAGCACCACGCCGAGCGCCGTCGTCGTGAGCGCGATCGCCCCGGCCGCGACGGCGTGCGGCGAGTCGTGACGCACGACCACGAGGACGAGCACCGCCCCGACCACGAGCGACGTCAGCCACGCGGCTCCGGCCCGCCGCCCGACGCGCTCGCGCAGGAGACTCGGCTCGAGCTCGTACCCGGCCAGCAGGAAGAGGAAGCCCATGCCGAGGTCCGAGAGGAGCGTGACGTCGTCGGGCGCCGCGAGATCGAGAGCGGCGGGCCCGACGAGGATGCCGCCCAGCAGCAGCACGACGACCTGCGGGACGCGCGACCGCACGGGCATGAGGCCCGTGAGCAGCGGTGCCAGCAGGGCGACGACGAACACCGGCACGAGCGGGGCGTAGACGTTCACGGTCGGCTCCCGGGTTCGGCGGCGGCGGCGAGCACCAGGATGGCGCAGCGGCTGAGGTCGCGCGCGGGAAGCCCCGACGGGCGGGGCACGCCCTTGACGACGGTCGCGGCCCGGCCTAGCGTCGGCCGGGCCGCGTGACGCGCGGCACCTGGATCGGCAGACAGGACCACTGAGCCGGCGCACCGTGGCGCCGGAGCCGCGCCCCGGTGAGCGACGAGCCACCAGGAGGCACCATGACCAGCACCGACGCAGCGACCAGGACGTGGGTCCGCGACCCGCTCGGCGTGTTCACCGCCGACGACTCCCTGGGCGCCCCGGACGCGCGCGGCGGCCTCGTCGTCGAGGGCGGGGTGATCGTCGAGCTCGTCGCGGCCGGCGCGCAGCCGTCCGCTCCCGTCGACGAGACGTTCGACGCGTCGCAGCACGTGCTCACGCCGGGTCTGATCAACACGCACCACCACTTCTACCAGACGCTCACGCGGGCCTGGGGGCCGGTCGCCGACGCCCCGCTCTTCCCCTGGCTGCAGCGCCTCTACCCGGTCTGGGCGCGGCTCACCCCGCGCGACCACGAGCTCGCGACGACCGTCGCGCTCGCCGAGCTGCTGCTCTCCGGCTGCACGACGGCGGCCGACCACCACTACGTCTTCCCGGCCGGTCTCGACGACGCGATCGACCTCCAGGTCGCGGCGGTCCGACGGCTCGGGATGCGCGCCACGCTCACGCGCGGGTCCATGACGCTCGGTGAGGACGACGGCGGCCTGCCGCCGCAGTCGGTCGTGCAGGACCTCGACACGATCCTCGCGGACTCGCGGCGGCTCGTGGAGACCTACCACGAGCGCGGCGCCGGGGCGCAGGTGCAGATCGCGCTCGCGCCCTGCTCGCCGTTCTCCGTGACCACCGACGCGATGCGCGAGAGCGCGGCGCTCGCGGAGGAGCTCGACGTCCGCCTGCACACGCACCTCGCCGAGACCGTCGACGAGGAGGACTTCTGCCGCGAGCGCTTCGGGATGCGCACGGTCGACTACCTCGAGTCCGTCGGCTGGCTCACGGACCGCGCCTGGCTCGGTCACGGCATCCACCTCGACGACGACGAGGTGCGCCGCCTCGGGGCGGCGGGGACCGGCGTCGCGCACTGCCCGACGTCGAACATGCGCCTCGCGTCCGGCATCGCCCGGGCCGTGGAGCTGGAGGACGCGGGCGCGCCCGTCGGGCTCGGGGTCGACGGCTCCGCGTCGAACGACGCCTCGACGATGATCCTGGAGGCGCGCCAGGCGCTCTATCTGCAACGTCTCAGGTACGGCGCGGACATCCCCGTGACGCGCGCGCTCGGCTGGGGCACGCGCGGGTCGGCGCGCGTGCTGGGCAGGGACGACGTCGGCGTCCTCGCGGTCGGCAAGCAGGCCGACCTGGCGCTGTGGCGGCTCGACGAGCTGCGCTTCTCCGGCGCCCACGACCCGGTCGCCGCGCTCCTGCTGTGCGGCGCCGACCGCGCGGACCGGGTCATGGTGGGCGGCGCGTGGCGCGTCGTCGACGGCACGATCCCCGGGCTCGACCTCGGTGCCCTGGCGGCGGAGCACTCGGCGGCGGCGCGCCGCCTCGTCGCGGGCTGAGCCGGCCCCGCCGGCCGCGGACGAGTTGTCGTCGGGGACTTGACACAGGTCACACTTGGCGTTCGAATAGTGGAAGTAGTTTTCCGCCAAGCGGAACGATAGCTGACGAGGAGGTCCGCTATGAACGCGCGAGCCACGAGGGCCACGGACGGCGCCGAACGGCGTCCGGTACGCCCTGAGGACGAGCGGCTGCCCATCGGGTCGACGTTCGGGTACGGGTTCCAGCACGTGCTCACGATGTACGGCGGCATCATCGCCCCACCGCTCATCGTGGGGAGCGCCGCGGGCCTGACCGGTGCCGAGATCGGGACGCTCGTCGCGGCGTCCCTCTTCATCGGCGGGCTCGCGACGATCCTGCAGACGGTGGGCATCCCCTTCTTCGGGTCCCAGCTGCCGCTGGTCCAGGGCGTGTCCTTCGCGGGCGTCTCCACGATGGTCGCGATCGTCAACGGCGGGGGAGGGATCCCGGGCGTCCTGGGCGCGGTGCTCGTCGCCTCCGTGATCGGCCTGCTCATCACGCCGTTCTTCGCGCAGATCATCCGGTTCTTCCCACCCGTCGTCACGGGCGTCGTCATCACGACGATCGGGCTCACGCTCATGCCCGTCGCGGCCAACTGGGCGATGGGCGGCAACGCGAGCGCGCCCGACTACGGCTCGGTGAGCAACATCGGCCTCGCCGCGCTGACGTTCGCGATCGTCATCCTCCTGTCCAAGGTCGGCAGCGGCACGATCTCGCGCCTGTCGATCCTCATCGCGATCGTCGTCGGGACGCTCATCGCCCTCGCGCTGGGCAAGGCCGACTTCTCCGGCGTGGGCGACGGCCCCGTCGCCGCGTTCCCGTCGTTCCTCGGCTTCGGGGCGCCGACGTTCGAGATCGCCGCGATCATCTCCATGCTCATCGTCATCCTCGTGACCCTCACCGAGACGACGGCCGACATCATCGCCGTCGGCGAGATCGTCGGCACCAAGGTGAACCGCAAGCGCATCGCCGACGGCCTCCGTGCCGACATGGCGTCGTCCATCGTGTCGCCGTTCTTCGGGTCCTTCACGCAGTCGGCGTTCGCGCAGAACGTCGGTCTCGTGGCCATCACGGGCGTGAAGTCGCGGTTCGTCGTGGGGGCGGGCGGAGCGATCCTCGTGATCCTCGGCCTGCTGCCCGTCCTCGGCCGCGTCGTCGCCGCGGTGCCGACGCCGGTCCTCGGCGGTGCGGGCGTCGTCCTGTTCGGCTCGGTCGCGGCGTCGGGCATCCGCACGCTCGCCAAGGTCGACTACTCGCGCCCGATGAACCTCATCATCGTCGCGGCGTCGATCTCGTTCGGGATGATCCCCATCGCCAAGCCCGACTTCTACGACCAGTTCCCCACGTGGTTCGGGATCATCTTCCACTCGGGCATCAGCTCGGCCGCGGTCATGGCGATCCTGCTCAACCTGCTCTTCAACCACCTGAAGTTCGGCACGCCGCCCGACCCGTCCGTGTTCGCGGCCGGGGCGGAGCACGGCGCGAACGCCGTGGACGACGAGGACCTGGAGGACCTCCAGGACGACGGCGTCCTCAACGGCTCGACGCGCCGCCCGGTCGCCGTCGAGGCCGCCGCGCCGTCCCCCGAGGCCCCGGCGCCGGACGGCGACGGCCGGCAGGACGGGACCGCCGCCGGAACGGGCGACCGCGCCGACGACCCTGCCGCGCCGGGCGACGGCACCGCCGCGCCGCGCCAGCACGCCGTCGCCCCGCTCCCGCGGACCGCGACCCCGTAGCGCGGCACAGCGTCGTGCCCGACGCCGCCCCGCACCCCGCGCGTCCCCTCGCGCCGGGTGCGGGGCGCCGTCGCGCCCGGGCCGTGTAGCGTCGTGGGTCGGCGTCGAGCACGGCGTCCCGACCCCGACCGCAGGACCGCACCATGAGCACCCCCACGCCCGAACGCCCGGCACCGTCCGCGAGCGGGGCACCGGCCGAGACCCGGCCGTCGACGACCGACCCCACCGGCGACCCGACCGCCGACAGCGGCGCCGACCCGGGCGCCGACCCCGGCGCCGACCACCTGGGCAGCGGGCTGCGCACACGGCACCTCACGATGATGGGCCTCGGCTCCGCGATCGGCGCCGGGCTGTTCCTCGGCTCCGGCGTCGGGATCGCCACCGCCGGCCCGGCCGTGCTCGTGTCGTACGCGATCGCGGGCGTCGTCGTCATCCTCGTGATGCGGATGCTCGCCGAGATGGCGAGCGCGCGCCCTGCGAGCGGGTCGTTCTCCGTCTACGCGGAGGAGGCGCTCGGGCCGTGGGCCGGGTTCCTGCTCGGCTGGCTGTACTGGTTCATGCTCGTCATGGTGCTCGGCGCCGAGATCACCGGGGCCGCGCGCATCGTCACCGGCTGGTACCCCGACGTGCCGCAGTGGGGCGTCGCGCTCGCCGTGGTCGTCGTGTTCGCGGTGATCAACCTCTGGGGCGTGCGGCAGTTCGGCGAGCTCGAGTTCTGGTTCGCGTTCGTCAAGGTCGCGGCGATCGTCGGGTTCCTCGTGGTGGGCGTGCTGCTCGTGCTCGGGCTGCTGCCCGGGACGGAGCCGGTCGGCACGTCGAACCTGCTGGGCCAGGGCGGCTTCGCCCCCGAGGGGTGGGGCGGCATCGCGGCGGGCCTGCTCGTCGTCGTCTTCGCGTTCGGCGGCATCGAGATCGTCACGATCGCCGCGGCCGAGGCACGCGAGCCGCGCACGGCCGTCGCGCGCGCGACGCGCAGCATCGTGTGGCGGATCCTCGTGTTCTACCTGGGCTCGGTCGCGATCATGGTGCTCGTGCTCCCGTGGGACTCGCCGCTGCTCGCCGAGAGCCCGTTCGTCGCGGTGCTCGGTCTCGCGGGGCTCCCGGGCGCGGCCCGCGTCATGGAGGTCGTCGTCGTGGTCGCGCTGCTCTCGGCGTTCAACGCGAACGTCTACGGCACGTCGCGCATGGCGTACTCGCTGGCCGGGCGGGGCGACGGTCCGCGCGCGCTGCGGCGCGTGTCGCGCCGCGACGTCCCCTGGGTGTCGGTGCTCGTCTCCGTGTTCTTCGCGCTCGTCGCGGTCGGGCTGAACTGGCTCCTGCCGGAGGCGCTGCTGGGCATCCTGCTCAACGCCGTGGGCGCCGCGCTGCTCGTCGTGTGGGTGCTCGTCGCCGTCTCGCAGCTGCGGCTCCGCCGACGGATCGAGGCGCAGGCGCGCGCATCGGGCGAGCCGATGACGCTCCGCATGTGGGGCTTCCCGTGGCTCACGTGGGCCGTGCTCGTGGGTCTCGCGGCGCTCGCCGTCCTCATGCTGACCGACGCCGCCGCGCGCGCCCAGCTCGTGTCCACCGTGGGGCTCGTGGCCGTGATCCTCGCCGTGTACCTCGTCACACGGCGGGGCCGGGCACGGCGCGGTGCGGCGGTGGGGGCGCGCGCCGACGGGTGAGCGCTCGTCCACGGCGTGCACGGACGTGCGCCCCGGACGGTGCACAATGAACGGATGACCTATCGCGTCCTGAGGCTCATCCTGTCGCTGCTCGCCTACGTGCTGCTGCGACCCCAGGTGACAGGACGCAACAACATCCCGCGCCACGGCGCGGTGATCCTCGCGAGCAACCACCTGTCGTTCATCGACTCGCTGCTCATCCCGATCGTCGCGCCGCGGCACGTGACGTTCCTCGCCAAGGCCGAGTACTTCACGGGCCGCGGGATCAAGGGCCGCCTGTCGCGGTGGTTCTTCACGACGATCGGCATGATCCCCGTCCAGCGGGACGACCCGCGCGCGGGACAGCGCTCGCTCGAGGACGCGCTCGAGGTGCTCCAGCGCGGCGGCGCGTTCGGGATCTACCCCGAGGGCACGCGCTCGCGCGACGGCAAGCTGCACCCGGGCCGCACGGGCGTCGCGTGGCTCGCGCTCGCGGGGCACGCGCCCGTCGTCCCCGTCGCCGTGCGCGGCACGGACAAGGTCCAGCCGGTCGGCAAGCGGATCCCGCGCCTGCACCGCGTCGAGGTGCACTTCGGCAAGCCCATCGACCCGCAGCGCCAGATCACGGCCGGGACCAAGCCGGCGCAGGCGCGGCGCGAGCTCACGGACGAGGTCATGGCGTCGATCCACCGCATGAGCGGCCAGGACCTCGCGGCCTGACGGCCGCCCGGGTCACCCGCCGATCGAGCTCAGCCCGAACGCCGTCGCGAACCCCAGCACGGTGACGAGCCCGGTGACCGGGCCGCCGAACTCCGTCGCCTCGGGGATCATCGTGTCGACGAGCATGGTGAGCAGCGCCCCCGCGGCGAACGCCTGCGTGACCGCCACGACGGCGGGCGACGCGCCGTCGAGCGCGAGGTAGCCGATCCCGGCCGCGAGCGCCGAGACGAGCGTCGTCGACCCCCACAGCACCCACAGCCGCGACGGCTTCGTGCCGGCCTTGAGCAGCCCCGCCGTCGCCGACATCGCCTCCGGCAGGTTGGACACGAAGACGGCGGCGAGCATCGCGACGCTCACCCCGCCGCCCCCGATGAGCGTCGCGCCGAGGACGACGGACTCGGGGATGCCGTCGAGCACGGTGCCGAGCGCGATCGCCGCGCCCCCGGTCCCGCCGGCGGCCTGGACGGCCTCCTTCTGCACGCCGGTGGAGCGCTTGCGGCCCTCGCCGCCCATCCGGTCGATGATCCGGTCGCCGACGAAGAACGTCAGCGCCCCGCCGGCGAGGCCCGCGAGCAGGACGAGCCCGCTCGCGCGGGTCGACGCGTCCTCCACGAGGTCGTAGGCGACCGCGCTGATGAGCACGCCCGAGCCGAAGGCCATGACGAGCCCGACGAGCCGCTGGCCGGGCGGGCGCCAGAAGACGAGCGCGGCCCCGAGGAGCAGCGACGACGCCCCGACGAGGCCCCACCAGAACCCGATCACGCTCCCATTGGACCAGCGGGGGTGCCGGTGCGCGCGGCGGTCGGGCGCCGCGGTTCCCCCGTCGAGGGGATGTGCTGGGCGTGCGGCGCGGTGAGACTGGGGGCCATGACGACCGACGCGCGCCTGCCGCGAGGGTGGGGACGGGTGCTCGCCCCGCTGCGCAGCACGGCCACCGTGCGCGCCGGGGTGCTCCTCGTGGTCGGTGGCGTCGTCGCCGGGGCGTATGCGGCACTCGTCGCGGGGTTCGCGCAGATGTTCGCGTCCCTCCAGACGCCGCGGGTCGCGACCGTCGTCCTGGCGCTGGTGACGGCGGTCCTCGCGAGCACGCCCCCGTTCCTCGCGCCCGTGCGCACGCTCGAGATCGCGGCGGCGCGGACGTTCCTCGACGTCGACGTGCCGCTCCCCGCGACCGGCGCCGCCCCGCCGGGGGCGGCGACGCGCTGGCGTGCCGCGGCCTGGTACGCGCTGCACCTGGCCCTCGGTGCGGCGGTGGTGGTCGTGGTGCTGTTCGGGGTCCCGGTCGCGACGCAGCTCGTGCTGTCCGCGACGGGTGTCGAGCCGGTGCTGCTCGCGGACTGGCGACCGTGGGAGGCGCTGCCCGCGTGGACGTGGCTGCTCACCGCGGTGCTCGTGCTGCTCGCCGTCCCGTACGTCGTGGCGCTCGCGCGCGCCGTGCTGCGCCAGGCGGCCCTGCCGCTGCTCGGCCCGGACCAGACGGAGCAGATCGCGGAGCTCGAGGCGGCGGCGGACCGTGCGGCCGAGCGGGGCCGGCTCGCGCGCGAGCTGCACGACTCGGTGGGCCATGCGCTGACCGTCACGACGCTCCAGGCCGCGGCGGCCGCGCGCCTGCTCGACACCGACCCGCCCGCGGCCCGCCGCGCGCTCGCCGCGATCGAGGAGACGGGTCGCAGCGCGATGGCGGACCTCGACCACGTGCTCGGCCTCCTGCGCGCGGAGGTGCCGGGCGCGCCGCCCCGCGCCCCGGCCCGCACGCTCGCCGACCTCGACGCGCTGCTCGACGACGCGCGCGGCACGGGCGCCGACGTGCGGCTCGCGCGGGACGGTGCGGCGCCGCCCGACGTCCCGCGCGCCGTGTCGCAGGAGGCGTACCGCGTCGTGCAGGAGGCGCTGACCAACGCGCTGCGGCACGCGCCCGGCGAGCCCGTCGCCGTCGCGGTGGCCCCCGGGCCCGGCGGCGCGCTGGTCGTGGAGGTGCGCAACCCGCTCGGGGCGGGCACACGGCGTCGGGCACCCGACGGCGACGCGCGCGAGCACCGCGGCCTCGCGGGCATGCGCGAGCGGGCCCACCTGCTGCGCGGGGAGGTCGCGGCCGGTCCCGCGCCCGACGGCGGCGCCTGGGTCGTGCGCGCGACGTTCCCGCGCGCGGGGTCGTCGCGGTGAGCCCGGGCCCTGACAGGATCGGTCCCATGACGGAGACGGTCCGCGTGGTGCTCGTCGACGACGAGCCGCTCGTGCGCGCGGGCCTGCGCGTCATCCTCGACGCGGAGCCCGACCTGGCGGTCGTCGGCGAGGCGGGGGACGGCGCGGAGGCGCCGGGCGTCGTCGCGCGGGCGCGGCCCGACGTCGTGCTCATGGACGTGCGGATGCCGCGCGTCGACGGGATCTCGGCGACGCGGGCGCTGCTCGCGCGGGGCGGCGCCCCGCGCGTCCTCGTGCTCACGACCTTCGAGAACGACGACCACGTGCTCGACGCGCTCCGGGCCGGGGCGCACGGGTTCCTGCTCAAGCGCGCGCGTCCGGAGGAGGTCGCGCAGGCGGTGCGCGTCGTCGCGCGCGGCGAGTCGCTGCTCTTCCCCGACGCCGTGCGGCGCCTCGCGACCGCGCACCCGCCCACGGGCGACGCGCTGCGCGGCGCGCGCCTGACCGAGCGGGAGGGGGAGGTGCTGCGGCTCGTCGCGCAGGGGCTGTCGAACGCGGAGATCGCGGCCCGGCTCTACCTCGGCGTCGAGACCGTGCGCACGCACGTGGGCAACGTCCTCGCCAAGCTCGGCGTCCGGGACCGCACGCAGGCCGTGGTGCGAGCCTACGAGTCGGGGTTCGTGCGGGCGGGCTGACGCGCGCGCCGACCGCCCCGGTGCGACGATCGCGCCATGGACCTCTCCGTGCTCACCCGCCCCGCCCCGCCCGTGCCGCCCGTCGCGACGGTCGCGCGCGTCGCGCTGGGTCTCGCCCTGGTCGGGGCCGGGATCAGCCACCTCACGGTCGCGCGCGAGGAGTTCCAGGCGCAGGTCCCGTCCTGGTTCCCCGTGGACGACGACGTGACGGTGCTCGCGTCGGGCGCCGTCGAGATCGCGCTCGGTGGGTCGCTCGTCGTGCTGTCCCGGTGGCGCGTCGCCGTCGGGCTCGTCGCCGCCGCGTTCTTCGTCGTGATCTTCCCGGGCAACGTCGGGCAGTGGCTCGAGCACCAGGACGGGTTCGGCCTCGACACCGACGCCAAGCGGTTCGGGCGCCTGTTCTTCCAGCCCGTGCTCGTGGCGTGGGCGCTGTGGTCCACGGGCGCCCTCCGGGCGCTGCGTCGCGCGCGCCCGCGCGACTGACCTCCGCCCGCCGCGCCCTCGCTCGGCGCGGCCCGGTCATCCGGGCGTGACGGTCACCCGCGCGGGGGAGCGGGGTCGCCGCGCCGGGGGATCCGCGGCCGGGCGGGGTCCGGGAGCGTCGAGGCATGAGCACCTCGACACCGCACCCGCCCCTGTCCGACCCCACCCCTGCACCCACGCCGTCGGCCGGCGACCACCGACCGTCCACCCGCGGCGGACCACCCGCCCGTCCCGAGCGCCCGTCCCGAGGCCGCTGGGTCGCCCCCGCCGCGGCCGCGTGGTGGACCCTCGGCGGCGTCGCCACGCTCGTCGTCACGCTGACCGGCGGCACGCTCGCGGTCGGCGCCGCGAACGACCTGTCGTTCGGTGCCCTGAGCGGCGTCCCGGGCGCGACCCTCACGCCGTGGGTCGCCGTCCTCGCGCTCGTCGGCGCGGCCACCGCGCTGCGCGCGTGGCTCGGAGCCCGGCGCGGTCCCGTCGCCCGGGCCGACCGCGCGCTGACCGTCGCGGCGACCGCCGTCGTCGCGGCCGGGGTCCTCGCCCTCACCGACGCGTCGATCCTGGCGCGGCTCGGGTACCTGCCGGTCACGCTCGTCATGGCGCCGTTCGACCCCGTGATCCGCGCGGCGTTCGAGGACTTCCTCGGCGCCGGACCGCTCACGCAGCTCGCGCTCCTCGGCGGCGGCGCCCTGCTCGTCGCCTCGACGTGGCGGTTCGTGCGCCGCGGGTCCGGGGCGTGCGCGTCCTGCGGGCGCCGTCACGACGGGCACGACCCGGCGTGGACCACGCCCGCCGCCGCGGCGCGCTGGGGGCGGGCCGCCGCGCTCGTCGCCGCCGCGATCCCCACCTTCTACGCGGTGACGCGCATCGCCTGGGTGCTCGGCATCCCGCTCGGCTTCTCGCCCGACGACGTCGCGCAGCTCGCCGGCGACGACGGCTGGGTCGCGGCGCTCGGGCTGGGCGGCTTCGCGCTCGTCGGCGCCGTGCTCACGCTCGGCCTGTTCCAGCGCTGGGGCGAGGTCTTCCCGCGCTGGACGGTCGGGCTCGCGGGCCGCCGCGTGCCCGTCGCGCTCGCGGTCGTCCCCGCGACGGTCGTCGCGGTCGCGGTGCTCCCCGCGGGGCTCTCGCTCATCGTCCTCGGGTTCGGCGAGAGCCGGCTGGCCCTCACCGCGGACTCGTGGGGCGCCGTCGGGCCGACGCTCCTGTGGCCGGTGTGGTCGCTCGCCCTCGGCGCCGCGACCTACGCCTACTGGCTCCGTCGCCGTGGCACGTGCCGGGTGTGCGGGCGCGGGGGAGCCCGGGCCCGGCATTGACCTGGGGTGCACACCAGGACCCAGAATCAGGGTCGGGTACCAGATGCGCAGAGAGAGGCTCCTCATGTCCGACACGCTCACGCCGCAGGCGGCCGCCGCCCGAGCCGGCGTCAGCCTCGACACGCTCCGCTACTACGAGCGGGAGGGGCTCATCGGGCCGATCGCCCGGACGGCCGGCGGGCACCGGGCCTACGACGGCGACGACCTGTTCTGGATCGGGCTGGTGACGTGCCTGCGGGACGCCGGGCTGGGGATCGCCGAGCTGCGCGAGTTCACCTCGCTCCTGCGCCGCGAGGGGAGCCCCGCCGACCGCGTCGCCTTCCTCCAGGGCCATCGGCGGGAGCTGCGCGAGCGCAGGGCGCGGATCGATCTCGCGCTCGGCGTGCTGGACGACAAGATCGCGTACTACGAGGAGCAGTCGCGGGAGGCCTCGGGTCCGGGTCCGCGCCCACGGGTCGACGGGTAGCCGGGTCCGCCGAGGAGCCCTCTTGACCTGGAGCGCGCTCCAGCATCGAGCATCGGGGCATGACCGCACAGATGAACGCTCCCCAGATCGTCCTCGGGACCATGGACCACGGCACGCGCGTGGAGCAGTCCACCGCGTTCCGGCTGCTCGACCGCTTCGTCGAGGCGGGCGGCCACTGGCTCGACACCGCGAACTGCTACGCCTTCTGGACCGACCCGAGCGGGCTGGGCGGCGCCAGCGAGCGCGTGCTCGGCGCCTGGCTGCGGGCGAACCCGGGGGTGCGCTCCGCCGTCGGGCTCGCCACCAAGGTCCGTCAGGACCCGCTGGTCGCGCACGCGTGGCCCGAGAGCGCGGAGGGCCTCTCCGCGTCCGCCGTCCGGGCGGGCCTCGACGGGAGCCTCGACCGCCTCGGCGTCGACCACGTCGACCTGCTGTGGGCGCACGCGGAGGACCGGACGGTCGACCTCGGCGAGACGGTCGCCGCCTTCGGGGAGGCCGTGGCCGAGGGGCGCGCGAGCCGTATCGGCGCGGCCAACCACGCGTCGTGGCGGGTGCAGCAGGCACGCGACCTCGCGCGTCGGCAGGGCGTGGCCGAGTGGTCGGCGCTGCAGCTCCGGCACTCCCTCGTGCAGCCCCGCCCGGGCACGACCGTCCCGGAGGCGGGCCACAAGCTCCTGACCCCGGACGACCTCGACCACGCCCGCACGGAAGGGCTCGACCTGTGGTGCTACACGCCCCTGATGATGGGCGGGTACACCCGTGCGGACCGCCCGTTCTCCGCGGGCTACGCCCACCCGGGGACCGAGCGGGTGCTCCGCGTGCTCGACGAGGTCGCCCGGGAGACCGGGGCGACGCCGAACCAGGTCGTCCTGGCCTGGCTGATGAGCCAGGGGATCTCGCCCATCGTCGGGGCGAGCAGGATCGAGCAGGTCGACGAGGCGATGGCCGCGCGCGACGTCACGCTGTCGCCGAGCCAGCTGGACCGCTTCGCCGACGCCCGCTGACCCCCGAGTGCCGCCTGCTTCCCGCCGAGCACGACCTTGTTGTCGGCATCGTCCTGATGACGACAGCAAGGTCGTGCTCGGCGGGGCTGCTGCGGCTCGGCGGGGCTACTGCGGCTCGACCGGGCCGTCCTGGCCGGCCACGAGGTCGCCGCAGCTCGTCTCCTGCGCCGTCGTGACGACCGGGTCGTCCGCGGCGGCGTCCTGCGCGACCGTCTCCTCCTCGCCGTTCGTCGCGACCTTCGCACCCGTGCCGAGGTCGACGAAGGTGCGCGACACCGTGAAGGAGGAGCCGTCGTCGGACACGGCGTCCAGGCCCGCGAGGCGGAGCGTGCCGTCGACCTCGGTGCAGCCGACGCCCGTGCCGAAGCCCGTGAAGCCCTTGTCGAACGTGTAGGGCTCGGCCTGCGCGTTCTGCGTCGGCGTCAGGGCGCAGTCGGCGGCCGAGAGCAGCAGGACCTCACGGCCGGTGTCGACGAGCGCGATCGGCGCGGTCCCGTCGCCCGCCGCGACGAGCTGGACGATCGCGCTCGCGGGCTGCGGGCTCGCCGACTCGACGGGCGCGGAGAACGTGGCGCCCGACGCCGTCGTGATGCCGAACGTGCGGTCCGCGCCGCCGGTGAGCCACGCGGTGTCGGGGCGGCCGTCGCCGTCGACGTCGACGATCTCGTGCGTGCCCGCCCCTGCGGGGACGCCGTCGCCGGTGGCGGGGCACCCCTCGGCGGCGGGCGTCGAGGCGCCGTCGGTGGGTGACGCCGCGTCGGTGGGGGACGGGCTCGCGGGAGCGCTGGTCGACGGCGCGGGCGTCTCGGCGGCGGGGCCGTCGTCGGTCGGGCGGTTGACCAGCCACACGACGAGCGCGATCACCAGCACCGCCACGACCGTGACGAAGATCCACGGCCACGTGCGGCGCGTCGGCGCGGGCTCGGGGTCGGGCGTGGGGAAGGGGTCTCCGGGCGTGGTCATGTCCTCAGGCAACCACTGCCGCCGGGGCGTGGCATCCGGAGCCGCGGGGGACCCGTGGCACCCAGGGTCTCAGCGACGCAGCACCCGGGCGAGCGAGCGGGTGAGCGCGTCGCCGTCGGGGCCGTGCGCCGTCGGGACGCCCCCGACGTCGCCCGGCAGGCTGCCGGGCGCGGGCAGCGGCGAGCCGTGTGCGAGGACCTGCTGCGCGGGCGTCAGCTCGCGGATCGCGACGGCCGCGACGTGGCCCGGGTGGCGGCGTGCGGCGCGCGCGTAGATGTCGGGGTCGTGCTGGCCGTCGTCGCCGATCAGCAGCCAGTCGACGTCGGGCAGCTCGCGGAACAGCCGGTCCAGCGACGTGTCCTTATGCTCCGGGCCGCTGCGGAACCAGCCCGTGTTGGTGGGCCCCCAGTCGGTGAGCAGCAGCGGGCCGGGCGGGAAGCCGTGGCGCTGGAGGAAGCGTCGCAGGTTGGCGGCGGTGTTCCACGCGCCCGTCGACACGTAGACGAACGGGGTGCCGGGCCGCGATGTCGCGATGCCGCGGTACAGCGCCGCCATGCCCGGCACCGGCACGCGGGCGCTCGAGTGCCGCACGAACGTGTTCCACGCCGCGATGAACGGGCGCGGGACGGCCGTCACCATCGCGGTGTCGTCGATGTCCGAGACGACGCCGAGCCGGCGCCCGTCGGCCACGACGAACACCCGGCCGGTCGCCGTCGCGCCCGCCGAGGTGCGGAACGAGACGTCGTGCCAGCCCGGCGCGAGGTCGACGTCGATCACCCGGTCGAGGTAGCCGCCGCGGTCGGACACCAGGTCGACCGTCGTGCTGCCCACCCGCACGCGGACCTCCTCGCGCGGGGCCGGCGCGGTGAAGAAGTACCGCCAGCCGCGCCTGTCGGCGGACTCGCGCTCGTGCAGCGCGGGGTCGAACGCGGGGCTCGCGAGGAGCACCCGGCCCAGCACGCGCACCCGGCGCGGGCTCCCGTAGCCGGCGAAGGGCTCGACGCGCGGGCGCCACCCGCGGGCCTTCTGGAAGCGGGAGACGACGGCGCGCCACCGGTCCTCGAGCCGCGCGGCCCGGTGGGGGCGCTGGCTCGGGGTGGGCTCGCTCGTGACGGTCGGTACGGGTGCGGTCTGCGGCATGGCTCGGGGCGCTGTCCTCGGTCGGGGGTGGCGGGTCAACCCTGTCACAGCCTGCCCACGAGCGCGGGGTGTCGCGCGGGGGCGTCGGTCGCCGACGAGCGCGTGCGGGCCCGGCGGGCCGTGCCTAGCGTGGCCGCGTGAGCGACGAGACCTCCCGGAATCCTGCCGACCTGCCCGGCCGCCCCGTGCCCGAGGGCGTGAGCGACGCGACCGTCGACGCGCTCGGGGCCCTGAGCGAGGCGCTCGAGACGACGGAACGCGCGCGCGGGCACCTGTACACGTTCCACCAGCTCACCGGGGAGGCGGACCTCGCGCTCGGCGAGGCGGTCGAGAAGCTGCGCGCCGCGGGGCACGCGGAGGTCGCGGACCGGATCGAGGCGGACCTCGTGGGACGCAACGTCGTCCCCGGCCGCTGGACGTTCCAGCTCGTCGAGGAGTACGACGACGGCTACTGGTCGGCGTTCCGCGAGCACGAGCGCACCGTGCGCGACGAGCTCGCAGGCGGCGCCCGGCACCTGTTCGAGGCCCGGATGAAGCAGGACCGGCGCACGGCGGGGCGTCCCGGACACGAGGCCGGGCCCGACGACGTGCGGTGACGTCTGGTCGGTGTGTCGAGAGGCAACCGACCCCGTCCATCGTGCCCAGCCACCGCCGGGCCGGGCCGTATCGTTGCGGGGTGACGGACGCCCGGATCGCCCGCCAGTTCGTGGCGCTCACCTTCCTGATCGCCTACGGGCTCTCCGGTGGGCTGATCGTGGCGGCCCGCTCCGGCTACGAGGTGCACAACGTCGTCACCACGGTTCCCGAGCTCCTGGCGAACGTGCCGTTCGCGCTCTACATCCTCTCGCCCGCGATCGCCTCCTACGTCGTCCTGCGAGCGAACCGCAGGGTCTCGGGTCTCCGGGAATGGCTGCGCCTCGTCTTCGTCATCCGGGGCCGTCCTGCGGGGTGGCTGCTCGCCCTCGTCGCGCTCGCCGCGTACTTCGCGCTCCACCTGCTGGTCTCCGGCCCCTCCGCGCACGCGGTCCCGTGGTTCATGTTCTTCCTGTCGTTGCCGGGCAACCTCGTCATCGGCGGCATGGAGGAGGCCGGCTGGATGACCGCGCTGCAGCCCGGGCTCGATCGGCGGTGGGGGTTCGTCACCTCGTCGCTGGTGGTCGGGATCATCTGGCTGCTCTGGCACGTGCCGCTCTTCTTCATCCCTGGCACGAACCACGAGTCCGGCCTGATCGACTTCTGGATGTTCGCGGTTCAGATCATGGCGTTCCGCTTCCTCTACGGCGCGATCTTCAGGATGGCCGGCCCGAACGGGGTGCTCCTGTGCATCCTCAGCCACACGGTGTTCAACGCCGCCAGCTTCACTCTCGGCATCCCGCCGACGACCTGGGCAGGCACCCTCGCTGCCAACGCGGGGGTGGTGATCCTTGCCCTCGCTGCGGTGATGATCGCGCCCAGGTCTCGGGTGACTCGTCGATGGCGCCGCGACCGATGAGTCCGGGCGCGCTCGCCGGTCCCAGGGGCAGGACCGACGAGAGGAACCTCCATGACCACGGCCGAGCAGCCTGCCGCCCGACCCGCCGCTCCCGACGCACCGGAGGGGACGCTCGTCCCGGGGTTCAGCTCTCCCGGCGCGCGTCCCGTCCCGTGGGAGACGGTGCGCGACGCGCTCGAACGGGCCGAAATCTCGTGGATCTCGACCGTGCGCCCCGACGGGCGCCCGCACGTCACGCCGCTCATGACGGTCGTCGCCGACGGCTGCCTCCACGTGACCACCGGGCCGGACGAGCGCAAGGCCCGCAACCTGGCCGAGAACGCGCACGTCGTGCTCACGACCGGGAAGAACGACTACGAGGACGCGCTCGACGTCGTCGTCGAGGGCACCGCCGCGCGCGTCACCGAGGACGCGGCGCTCCGCCGCCTCGCCGAGCGGTGGCGCTGCAAGTACGGCGACGACTGGACGTTCGACGTCCAGGACGGCGCGTTCGTGCATGACGGCGACCCGGCGCTCGTCTTCTCCGTGCGGCCCGAGGTCGTGTTCGCGTACGAGCGCACGGCCGAGCACGCGGCGATGCGGTGGCGGTTCGGTCCGGGCCCGCGCGCCCTCAGTGCCGTGGGTCTCTGATCGCGGCAGTGAAGAGCGGCCAGCCGGTGTCGTCGGAGGACACCGAGAAGACGTAGGGCCGGTCCACGCGGAAGGTGATGCTCTCGGCCGCGATCTCCGCCGCAGTTTCGACCTCGACGATCTCGGTGACGGCCGCCGCGACGGTGCCCTCGGCGTCGACCTGGAGGAGCGCCTGCTGCCAGGCCTGCGAGACGTAGAGGTCCTGGTCGCTGATGCCGCCGAGGTCGGGCGGCTCGACCGGGTCGAGGAGTCCGCCGAGCCCGGCCGCGGAGAGGGCGGGCCGGAGGTCCAGCGGGTCCTCGGCGGGGACGTCGAGCGTCGGCAGGGTCAGCGCGACCGTCTGCCGGGGTGCCGTGTCCAGCGCCTCCCGCAGCGCGGCGAGCCGACCCGGCGCGACGGACGCCGGGTCGGCTCCCTCGGGCGGCAGCACGACGTCGGCGTGGAACCCCTCGACGTACGGCAGCCGGACCGCGCGCCACCCGTCGTCCTCGGCGTACGCCCACGACTCCGTGAGCCGCAGCGACTCCACGTCCGCCACCTCGCCGCCCGCGAGGGTGAAGGGCGAGGGCGCCGTGTCGCCCTCGTCGAACGGCGCCTCCCACCGGGCGGCGAACAGGACCGCGTTCTGGAGCACGAGGCGCAGGTCGGCGTCGGGCTCGACGGCGCTCTCCTCGACCAGCCCGCCGGTGTGGAACCGGACCCACTCGCTGAGCGGCGCGATGCCCGACGACGTCCCGAGGTCCGTGTGCAGCACCCCGGCGCCGTACCCGGTCGCGAGCGTCTCGAGGTAGGGCTCGTGGACCTCGGCCTCGTCGTCGAGCACGACCTGGTTCGCGACGTGCACGAGCGGCTTCTCCGGGAGCTCCTCCGCCCGGACCTGCGCCGGGTCGCCGTCGTAGGCGGCGAGCGACGCGAGGAGGGCGTTGACCGCGTCCGTCCGGTCCTGGCCGGACGCGCCGAGCGCGTCGTCGAGGGCCAGCGCCGTGTCTCCCCGCGCGCCCTCGGCCAGCATCGAGAGCGCGACGACGGCGCTCGCCGGCGAGACCACGACGTTGCCCTCGCGGGGTGCCGCGGCGAGCATCGTCAGGCCGAGCCGCTCGGTCGCGTCGACGACGCCGGGCGTCGCGCCGGCGTCGGCCACGCTCACGACGTCCCGCGCGGCGTCCGCGGTGGCGAGGGGCAGGTCCGGACTGGAGGTCACGCCGGTGGCGCACGCCGTGAGCGCGGCCAGCGCAGCCGTCGTCGTCAGGGTGGCCAGCCCGCGCCGACGCAGACTCGGCTCCTGGTGCGGTGCTGCGGTCGTCGTCATCGATCCCCCCGGCGGTCGGGGGCGGCGCGCTCGCCGCCCTCTCTCCGACTGTGTCGGCGGGAGCGTGATCCTTGCTCCGCGGAGCGCGCGGGCGCGGACCCGCGGGCGGGCCGCCGGCGCCTCCGGTCTGACTCCTGCGCCGCGGTCAGTCGACCGCGGGCCCGAAGCGCTCGGTCTTGATCCGCGCAGGGTCGTGGCCGAGCGCCACGAGCTGTCGCGCGACGGCCTCGACGAAGCCCGTCGGCCCGCACACGAAGCACGCGGGCTCGATCTCGGGCGGCCAGCCCCACGCGGCGAGCTCGCGCCGCTCGACGCGGCCGGGCCCGCGCATCGAGCCGAGCGGGGTCGAGCGGGTGTGGACCACGTGGACGTCGAGACCGTCGTGCGCGGCGGCGAGGTGGTCGAGGTCGTCGACGTAGAGCTCGTCCTCCGGCCGCCGCACCGAGTACACGAGCCGGAAGGGCGTGCGGTCGCCGGCCTCGCGCCGGGTACGGAGCATCGCCATGAGCGGCACGAGGCCCGACCCGCCGGCCGCGAGCAGCACGGGCGTCCCCGCGTCGCGCTCGGGCGACCAGACGAACCACCCGCCGACCGGGCCGCGCAGCTCGATCGCGGCGCCCACCGCGAACACGTCGGTGAGGTACGTCGAGACCTCGCCGCCGGGGACCCGCTGGACGGTGACCTCGACGCGCGCGGGGGAGCCGCCGTCGGGCAGGGCGCCGTCCTGCGGGACGGCGGGCGGGCCGCCCGGGGAGGCACCGTCGTCGGGCAGGGGCGCGCGCGTCGCGGCGCTGCCGATCGAGTAGCTGCGCTCGGCGGTGTAGCCGTCGGGCGCGGTGAGGCGCAGGTCGACGTGCTGGCCGGCGAGGTGGCCGGGCCACGCGGGGACCTCGAGGACGAGCGTCCGCGCGGACGGGCTCTCCGCCCACGCGCCGACGAGCGTCGCGACCTGCCAGCGCGACGGCGTCGCGTACCGCGCGCCGAGGCGGACGGGCGCCTCAGTCACCCTGGTACCTCTGCTCGCGCCACGGGTCGCCGAGGTCGTGGTAGCCGAGCCGCTCCCAGAAGCCCTGCCGGTCCATGGGCATGAGGGTGATGCTGTTGACCCACTTCGCCGACTTCCAGAAGTACAGGTGCGGCACGAGGAGCCGCGCGGGGCCGCCGTGCACGGGGTGGAGCGGGGCGCCGTCGAAGGTGTGCACGACCCACGCCTTGCCACCGAGCAGCTCGGCGACCGGGAGGTTCGTCGTGTAGCCGCCGTAGCAGCCGATCATCGCGAAGTCGGCGGTGGACTCGACCTCGCCGAGGAGCGTGTCGAGCGAGACGCCGCGCCAGGACGTGCCGAACTTCGACCAGCGGGTGACGCAGTGGATGTCGACGGTCGGCTCGTCCTGGGGGAGCGCCATGAGCTCGGCCCACGACCAGGAGCGGGTCGCGCCGGTCTCGGTGGTGACGTCGAAGCGCCAGGTCGCGGTGTCGACGCGCGGTGTGGGCCCTGCCGAGAGCACGGGGAACCCGGTCTCGACGTACTGGCCCGGCGGGAGCGCCACCCCCTGCGGGCGGGGCCGGCCCTGGAAGCCGGGGGTGAGGGTGCTCATGGCTCACGGTAGGCGCGGCCCGCCAGGCCGCGCCAGGGGTCAGGCGTCCGCGTCACCCCGGGGCGGTGCGGCGACGAGGCGCACGACGGCGTCGCGCAGCCACGCGCGGTACCGCTCGCGCGACCAGCCCGCACCGGCCGCGAAGTGCGTCCAGCCCTCCGGCGCGAGGAGGTAGGACAGGGTCTCGGCGGACTCGTCCCGCGGTGCGCGCAGCCGGAACCCGTGGTCCGCGAGCACGTCGACGCTCGCGCGCAGGTCCGCGCGACGGCGGTCGAGGAGCGCCGCGAGCTCGGCGGCGACGGCCTCGTCGGAGCGGGCCGCCGACGTGAACGCCGACCACAGGGCCGCGACGCGTTCGTTCGCCGCCGCCACGAGCGCGACGAGCCCGTCGAGGAAGGCCTCGGGGTCGGTGGTCCCGGCGACGGCGCGGCCCTCGGGCCGGGCGGCGAGCGACTCCTGGCCCTCGGACCCTGCGAACGTCACCTCGAAGGCCGCGAGGAGCAGGGCGCGCTTGGGCCCGTGCACCTTGACGGTCTCGAGCGACACGCCCGCCCGTTCGGCGACGCGCGCGAGGGTCGTGCGCTCGTAGCCACGCTCGGTGAGCTCCTCGGCCGCTGCGCGCACGACGCGCTCGCGGGTGCGCGCGGCCTGCTCGGCGCGGAGGTCGGACGTGTAGGCGCGGGGGACCACTATTGACTACCCCTCTAGGGTGATGAATACTCCTGACGGTTACCGATCTTCTCACACGCCGCCTCCCCCTCGGCGTCCTCGCGCGGACGGCCCGGTCCCGCGCCCTTCCCGTCCGACCGGCGCGTCCCGCGCCGCCCGAGAGAGGCACACCGATGGCCACCGTCCTGCTCTGCTCCACCCCCGTGCACGCCCACGTCACCCCGCTGCTCGCGGTCACGCGCGCGCTCGTCGCCCACGGCCACGAGGTCCGGTTCCTCACCGGCGCGCGCTTCGCCGCGGCCGCGGAGGCAGCCGGTGCCGAGCACGTGCCGCTGCCCGCCGCCGCCGACTTCGACGACCGCGACCTCGCGGCCGCGTTCCCGGGCCGCGCGGGGCGCACCGGTCTCGACGCGATCCGCCACGACATGCTCGAGATCTTCGTCCGGCCGGGCGCCGCGCAGCACCGCGCCGTCGTCGACGCCCTCGCCGCGCGCCCGGCCGACGTCGTGCTCGTCGAGCCCCTGTTCCTCGGCGCGATGGCGCTCGTCGCCACCCCGGCCGACCGGCGCCCTCCCGTGCTCGCGCTGGGCATCTTCCCGCTCGGGCTGAAGAGCGACCTCACCGCACCGTTCGGCCTCGGCGTGCTTCCCGCGCGCGGGCCGCTCGGGGTGCTGCGCAACCGGGCGCTGCACCGGTTCGTCGAGGGCGTCGCGTTCGCCGCGCCGCAGCGCGCCGCGCAGGACATGGTGCGCGCGACCGGCGCCACCCCGAGCGACACGTTCTTCCTGGGCTGGCCCGCCGACGCGGACGCCGTCGTGCAGCTCACCGTCCCCGAGCTCGAGTACCCGCGGCCCGACGTCGTCACGCCCGTCCGGTTCGTCGGCCCGCCGCGACCCGTCGCCGCGCACGGCGACCTCCCCGCCTGGTGGGACGACCTCGGCACGCGCCGCCCCGTCGTCCACGTCACGCAGGGCACGGTCGCGAACGAGGACCCGCACCAGCTCCTCCTGCCGACCCTGCGCGCGCTCGCGGACGAGGACGTGCTCGTCGTCGCCGCCACCGGCGGGCGGCCCGTCGAGACGCTCGGCACGCTGCCCCCGAACGCGCGCGCGGCCGAGTATCTCCCGTACGACGCGCTGCTCCCGCGCACGTCGGTCCTCGTGACGAACGGCGGCTACGGCGGCGTGCACCACGCGCTGCGACACGGCGTGCCCGTCGTCGTCGCCGGGAAGACGGAGGACAAGGCGGAGGTCGCGGCCCGCGTCGCGTGGACCGGGACGGGCGTGCGGCTGCGGACCAGCACGCCGCGGCCCGCCCAGGTGCGACGTGCGGTGCGCCGCCTGCTCGACGACCCGTCGTACACCCGGGCCGCCGCGCTCCTCGGCGAGCGCATCGCCGCCGCGCCGGGGGAGGACGGCGTCGTCGCGGTCGTGGAGGAGGTCGTCGCCCGGCGCGCCGCTCCCCGTGCCGCACGCTGACGGGGGAGGAGGATCGGGGGATGCCCGGCGCCCTCGGTCGTGCTGGAGCCTGCGCTTGCTCCGCTGTGCTCCGGCTCAGCACTCGCGTCCTCGGTCGTGCTGGAGCCTGCGCTTGCTCCGCTGCGCTCCGGCTCAGCACTCGACGACGTTGACCGCGAGGCCGCCCGTCGAGGTCTCCTTGTACTTGGTCGACATGTCGACGCCCGTCTGGCGCATGGTCTCGATGACGGTGTCCAGCGAGACGACGTGCGAGCCGTCGCCCTGGAGCGCGAGGCGCGCGGCGGACACGGCGGTGCACGCGGCGATGGCGTTGCGCTCGATGCACGGGACCTGGACGAGCCCTCCGACCGGGTCGCACGTGAGGCCGAGGTTGTGCTCCATCGCGATCTCGGCCGCGTTCTCGACCTGGGCGGGCGTACCGCCGAGCACCGCGCAGATGGCGCCGGCCGCCATGGAGCACGCCGACCCGACCTCGCCCTGGCACCCGGCCTCCGCGCCGGAGATGGACGCGTTGCGCTTGTACAGCGCGCCGATGGCGGCGGCGGTGAGCAGGTACGTGCGCATCGCCCGACGACGGCGCGCCGGGTCGGCGGCGACGTCCGGGTGCGTGCGCAGGAAGTGCCGCCCGACGGCCGGGATGATCCCGGCCGCGCCGTTCGTCGGGGCGGTCACGACGCGCCGCCCGTCGGCGTTCTCCTCGTTGACGGCCATCGCGAAGGCCTGGAGCCACTCGATCGTCGTGTCGGCGCCGCGCTCGTCGGCCAGCTCGAGGCGTTCGCGCTGCGCACGCGCCCGACGCCGGACCTTGAGCCGGCCGGGCAGGACGCCGTCGCGCTCCAGCCCGGCGTCGACGCACGCGCTCATCGTGTCCCAGATCCGGTCGACGCCCGCCTCGACGTCGGCCACCGGGCGCAGGGCGGTCTCGTTGGCCCACGCGACCGCGGCGATCGACGTCCGCTCGCGCTCGCACACGGCGAGGAGCTCGGCCGCGTTGGCGAACGGGTACGGCACGCCGGCCGGCTCGGTCCGCGGGTCGATCGTCTCGCCCGCGAGCTCGGCGCCGACCTGGGCCGCCTCGTTCGCGGCGGCTGCCTCGAGCTCGGCCGCGGTGAGGACGAACCCGCCGCCGACGGAGTAGTAGGCCTCCTCGGCGAGCGTCGCGCCGTCGGCGTCGAGCGCGGTGAAGCGCATCCCGTTGGGGTGACCGGGCATGCGCGTCAGCGGCGCGAGGCGCACGTCGTCGCGAGTCATGGTGATGCGGTGGCGGCCGAGGAGCGCGACGGGTGCGCCGTCACCGAGCTTCTCCCACGACCCGGGCACCCGAGCCGGGTCGCACGTCTCGGGGTCCAGGCCGAGCAGGCCCGCGACGACGGCGTCCGGCGTGCCGTGGCCGACGCCCGTCGCGCCGAGCGAGCCGCACAGCACGACCCGCAGCCCCGCCACGGAGTCGAGCGCGTCGCCCGCGGCCAGGGTCGTGACGAACGCCTTCGCCGCGCGCATCGGCCCGACGGTGTGCGAGCTCGACGGTCCGACGCCGACGGAGAACAGGTCGAGGACCGAGACGTAGGCGCTCATGCCCACCATGGTCGCACCTCGTCCACGATGCGGGCGGATTTTGCTATAGCGGATCGGTCACGACGGTGCGGAGGCGGACCTGCCCAGCACGACGGGGCACGTCGCGAGGTGGTCGTCCACGAGGCCGCACGCCTGCATGGCCGCGTACGCCGTCGTGGGCCCGACGAACCGGAAGCCGTGCTTCTTGAGCGCCTTCGACAGGGAGACCGACTCGGGGCTCGTGCTGGGGACGTCGCCCCACGTGGCGGGCTGCTGGGAGCGCGGGGGCGGCGCGAACGACCACACCAGCTCGTCGAGCGAGCCGCCACCTGCCTGCAGCGTGAGGAGCGCCCGCGCGTTGTCGATCGTCGCGGTGATCTTCTGGCGGTTGCGGATGATGCGGGCGTCGGTGAGGAGCCGCTCGACGTCGGGCTCGTCGAACGCCGCGACCGCCTCCGGGTCGAACCCGGCGAACACCTCGCGGAACGCCGGGCGCTTGCGCAGCACCGTGATCCAGGACAGGCCGGACTGGAAGCCCTCGAGGGCCAGGCGTTCGAACAGCGCGGTGTCCCCGTGCACCGGCACTCCCCACTCGGTGTCGTGGTACTCCTCGTAGAGCGGGTCGCCGTCGCCGAAGCAGCGGGCGCCGGGGCGCGGCGCGGGCGGCGCGTCGTCGGGCACGGCGAGCGGGGTGGACGCGTCGGTCTCGGTCGTCATGAGCCCCACTCTGCCGCCTCCCGCCGACACCCACGAGGCCCCTGTGGACGGCGCGCGCCCGGACGCGTGCGCCGAGGCGCCTGTGGTCAGGCGTCGGCCGGGGGCAGCGCGACCTCCGCGATCGCGCGCAGCGCGTCGAGGTGCGCGCGCAGGGCGGCGGCACCGGCGGGCGTGAGACGCACCCAGGTGCGCGTGCGTCGTCCGGCGCGCTCCTTGCTGATGTCGACGTACCCGGCGTCCTCGAGCACCGTGAGCTGCTTCGACAGCGTCGAGTCGGACAGCTCGATCGTGTCGCGCAAGGTCCGGAAGTCGGCCTTCTCGACGCCCGAGAGCGCGGCGACGACGGACAGGCGGACGGGGGAGTGGATCACCTCGTCGAGCGTGTGGCGCGGGTGGTGGTCGACGGCCGCCCCGTCACCTGCCGGGGGCCGGTTCGTCGTCACGCCGTCACCGCCGCGTCCCGCGGGGCGGGCCGCCAGGCCGCGACGAGCAGCGGGACGGCGCTCACGAGCGCCGCGGGCACCCAGTACGCGACGGAGCCGGGCCACACCACCATCCCGGTGACGAGCACCGCCCCGTAGACCACGGCCCAGGACACCGCACCGACGGCGATCCGGCGTCGCGTGCCGACGGCCAGGGCGCCCTGCCGGGCGGCCCACGTGGCGCCGACGGTGACGATCGCGACCCAGGCGGCCATCCCGGCGACGAAGCCGACGCGGCCGCCGAGCCCGATCGCGAGCACCAGCCCGACGCTCGCGACGGCCCACCCCGTGAGGTAGAGCCGGACCCACCGCCACCCGCGCGCCCGGGTGGCGGTGGCGAGGCGATCGGCACGGTCGAGCGCGGCTGCCGCGTCGAGGGGTGCGGTGCAGGTCGTGTCGTCGGTGCTCATGGATGCCATCGAAGCATCTACTTTCCATCATGGCAAGTATTTGCCATGGGGACCTCTCCCTATCGTGCGCGTCGGCGGTCCCGTGCACACTGGTCCCGGCCGTGCCCCGTCCTGGGCCGCACGACGCCGTCGTCCCGACCGCCGTCCCTGAGGAGCCCCATGTCCGACGCCCTGGCCGCGCTCGCCGCCGCCGTCGCGGCAGCGCCCGCGAGCGCGCCGCTGCGCGTGCACTACGCGAGCCTCCTGCTCGCCGCGGGGCGTCCCGTCGAGGCGCTCGAGCAGGCCAGCGCCGGGCTCCGGATCGACCCCGCGGACGGCGAGGCGCTGCGGCTCGTCCAGGAGGCGGCCGCGTCCGCCGCCGCGGCGTCGCGACCGGCGGACGCCGCTCCCGGGCAGGCGCCGGGCGCCCCCGCGCCCCACGACCCTGCCGGGCCAACCGACGTCGCCGCGCCGCACGACCCTGCCGCGCCGTCCGACCACGCGGGGCAGGCCGCTCCCGCCGGGCCGGGGAGCCCGGCGTCGGGCATCGACTGGGACCGGCTGGAGGACGAGCTCGACGTGCGCGTCCCGCCGCCCTTCGTCGAGGAGCCTGCGGTCGGCACCACGGGCCCCGCTCCCGCCGACCCGAGCCCGGCACCCGGGCAGGCCCACGCCGACCCGGCGCCCGGGGGCGGGCAGCCGTTCCTCGTGCCCGCGCGCGACGACGCCCCCGACGACGGGTCGGGCCTGCTCGAGGTCTCGCGCGAGACGGTGACGCTGGCGGACGTCGGCGGCCTGGAGCCGGTGAAGAAGCGCATCCGCGAGGCGTTCCTGGAGCCGATGCGCAACCAGGCCATCGCGCAGGCGTTCGGCAAGTCGCTGCGCGGCGGCCTGCTGCTCTACGGGCCGCCCGGCACCGGCAAGACGTACATGGCACGCGCGGTCGCGGGCGAGCTCGGCGCGCGGTTCCTCACGGTGACGCTCGCGGACATCCTCGACAAGTACATCGGGGAGAGCGAGCAGAACCTCCACGCCCTGTTCCAGCGTGCGCGGCAGCTCGCGCCGGCCGTGCTGTTCCTCGACGAGGTCGACGCGATCGGCGGCAAGCGCGCGCAGTACTCCGGGTCGTCGGGCATGCGGACGGTCGTCAACCAGCTCCTCCAGGAGATGGACGGCATCGGCTCCGACAACGACGGCCTGTTCGTGCTCGGCGCGACCAACCACCCGTGGGACGTCGACACCGCGCTCCTGCGCCCGGGCCGGTTCGACCGCGTCGTGCTCGTCCTGCCGCCCGACGAGCCCGCGCGCGAGGCCATCCTGCGCCACCACCTCGCGGGGCGACCCGTCGCCGGGATCGACCTGCGCTCCGTCGTGCAGCGCACCGACGGGTTCTCCGGCGCGGACCTGGAGCACCTGGCGGCCACGGCAGCCGAGAAGGCGATGATGGACTCGATCGCGTCCGGCCAGGTGCGGCCCGTCACGATGGCCGACATGGAGTCGGCGCTCGCGGACGTGCGGCCGTCCACGACGGCGTGGCTCCAGTCCGCGCGCAACGTCGTGACGTTCGCGAACGACGACGGCCGCTACGACGAGCTCGCCGCGTACCTGCGCGCGCGGCGCATGCTCTGAGACGGCGAGGCTGCCGACGGTGACCACGACCATCGACCCGCGCGCCGTCGGCGCGCGTGTCGAGCTGCTCGTCCAGATGGGGCGGCCCGAGCGCGCCCTCGACGAGGTCGACGAGGCGCTCGCCGCCGTGCCCGACGACGCGCGTCTGCTCCTCGCCGCCGCGTGGGTGCGGCTGCACCTCCAGCGCTCCGCCGACGCGCTGCCCCTCCTGGAGCAGGTGGTCGCGGCCCAGCCCACCGCCGACGGCGCGCTCTACCTGCTGTCGGTCGCGCGGCAGAACACCGGCGACGTCCCCGGTGCGCGCGACGCCGCGCGGCGCGCCCTCGAGCTGGACCCCGACGACGCGCGCTATCACCTCCAGCTCGCCGACGCCCACCTCTCGGGGCGCGTGCGCGGCGCCGACCGGCGGCTCGCGCGCGAGCGCATCGCCGCGGCGCTCGAGCTCGCCCCCGAGGTGCCGGACCGCCTCGCGCAGGCGGCCCGGCTCTGGTCGCGCCTCGGGGACGACGACCGGGCTCGCGCCCTGGTGCGGCAGGGCCTCGCCGTCGCGCCGGAGCACGAGGACCTCCTCTACCTCGACGCGGCGCTCGCGCTCGACGCGAGCCGCAGCGCCCAGGGGTACAGCGGCGTCCTCGCGATGAACCCCGAGCACGCCGAGGCCGGGTACCTGCTGCACCTCAGCGTGTGGCAGCAGGTGCTCCGGCTCGTCGAGATGCCGGTCCTCCTCGTCGGGGCCGTCGCGCTCGTCGTCGCCTTCGCGATGAGCGACGCCCACGTGGGCAGCGTGCCGGTCTGGGGAGTCGTCGTGCTGCTGTGGACGGGCGTGACCGCGCTGCGCGTCGTGCCCGTCCTCCTCCAGGTCCCGCGCGGGCTGCTGCGCCGCACCCTGCGCCGGACGCCGTTCCGCAGCGGCACCGTCGTGGCGATCGCCGTCGGGTGGGCGGGCGTCCTCGCGGGGCTCGCCCTGCTCTACCTCGTGCGCGACGCCGCCGCCGTCCGGTGGTTCCTCGTCGGGCTCGGGGCGGTGCTCGCCCTGGTGACCGTCACCTCGGCCGTCCTGCACGCGGCGATGTTCACGCAGGCGCGCGAGCTCGGCTACCTGCCGCCCGGCGTGACCGGAGCGGCGCGCGTCGCGGCGCTGCGCGCGAACCTGCGCCGCGCCGCCGTGCGCCGGGTGGTCGTCCTCGGGGTCGTCGCGGTCGTGGTCGCGGGCGTCGGGTCGGGCGCGCTCGCGCGCGAGGACGCCCGCCCCGTCGCGGCGCTCGCCGCGGTCGCGTACGTGCTGCCGCTCGTCGTCGGGATGTGGGCCGCGTGGCGCGTCGCGGCCCGGCAGCGCGCGGCGTCCGACGAGCGCCCGCCCGTGAGCACGGCCGCCGCGGTCCGCGCCGGGCTGGGTGGCGCCGTCCTCCTCCTCGCCACGGTCCTGCTGCTGCTCGCCGAGGCAGCAGCGCTGGCCGCGCTGCCCGTCGGCCCCGACGAGCACGACGCCGACGGCCGCTACGTCCAGGAGGAGCGCGCCCCGCGCGACCCGGACTCGGCCGTGCAGGAGTGCACCGGCCGGCCCGCCACGCGTCTCGCCTGCATCCAGGAGAACAACCGCGTCCGCCAGGAAGAGCTCCAGGAACGGCTGGGGGACCTCGACGTCCCCACGATCGACGTCCCCACGTTCGACGTGCCGGACCTGCCCGACGTCCAGGTTCCCGACGCCCCGGTCTCGCCGAACTCCTGACCTGGTGGGAGGCCGGACCGAACGACCGTCAGCCGCGGTCGACGGCCCCGCGGGCCACGGCGCGCTGCGCGACGAACGCCTCGATCCCGTCGAGGAGGATGTCGAGCCCGGAGCCGACGCCGCTCTCCGAGGCGTCGGGCCGGGCCTCGGGCGGCGTCCACGCGGCGAGCGCCTCGGTGAGCGCGGGGTACGTCTCGGGGTCGGCGAGCCGGGTGAGCACGAGCTCGTAGTCCGCGTACGGGTCGGCGGCGGCGCGCCGGGTCTCGACCTGGACGCGCCCCTCGCCGAGCACGTGCTGCGCGAGGAGCCCGACGATCTGGAGCTTCTCGTCCGTCGTCAGGTCGAGCGGAGCGAGGATCGCGAACGCGCGGTCGATCCAGCGCAACCGGTTCGGGCCGACCTGCGCCGTCGTCAGCGGCAGGTCGAGGAACCAGGGCCGAGCGAGGACGCCCTCGATCTGCGCACGGGTCCAGGCCGTGAGCCCGGCGCGCCAGTCCCCGTCGTCCGGGGGTAGCTCGAGCACGTCCGCGGCCGCGTCGGCCATGAGGACGAGGAGCTCGTCCTTGCTCTCGACGTAGCGGTAGAGCGCCATCGGTGAGTAGCCGAGCGCCTCGGCGACGCGCGCCATGGACACCGCGGGCAGGCCCTCGGCGTCGGCGAGGTCGACGGCGGCGCGCACGACCTGCTCGACGGACAGTGCGGGCTTGGGGCCGCGCCGCGGGGCGGTGCCGTGCCCCCACAACCGCGCGACGACGGGCGGGAGCTCCTCCCGGGCGCCTGGACGGTCGGTGCTGGGGCGGTCGTCGCCGTCGGTCCCGGTCATCTCGTCATCCTCCCAGCGGACCTTGACCGCCTGCACGGCGGTGTCTACGGTCAGAAGAATAGTAGATGCAATAAACAGTTTCGTGCCGACGCGGTCACGCCTCACCCAGGAAGCAGGGACCCCATGATCGAGATCAGGCGCGGCGACGAGCTCGGCGAGAGCAGTCGGCGGCGGATCACCGAGGTTCTCGTGCGCGGCTTCGCGGAGGACTTCGCGTACTTCTCGAAGGACCCGCGCGTGCTGACGGACGCGTTCGCGCACATGCTCGTGCTCGAACGGTTCTACGTCGCGGTCGTCGACGGCGAGCCCGCCGCCGTCGCCTCGGTCACCGAGGGCGAGCAGGAGTGCTTCGCCCCCGCGCGGCGCACCTTCCGGGACGCGTTGGGTCGTGTCCACGGCGCGATCAGCTACCGGATCGTCCGGAGCCAGTTCCTCGGCGCAGACGACGGTGCGCGGGACGGCCTCGCGGAGATCGGGTTCGTCACGACGGCGCCGGAGCACCAGGGCCGGGGGGTGGGCACCGCGCTCATGCGTCACCTGATGGAGCTGCCGTACGACGAGCTCGTGCTGCGCGACATCAAGGACACCAACGCCCCCGCGCTGGGGCTCTACCGCAAGCTCGGGTTCACGGAGACGGGGCGCCGCCCGGTGCGGTTCGCCCGGCGGGCAGGGTTCTCGGCGTACGTCACGATGAGCCACGCCCGGGACGTCGCGTCGTGACCGCTGCCGCCGCGGTGCGTGCCGGTCGACCCGCCCGGTGAGTGGCGGCGCCGGAGGCACGAAGAAGGGCGGCGGCCCCGGAGTCCTGTCCACCGGGACCGCCGCCCGCGGGGGCGGCACCGTCGACGTGAGGCCGCCCCCGAGTCGAGGGCCGGGCGGCGGGAGCGCCGCCCGGCCGTGCGCGCCGGTCCGTCAGACCGCCGCGAGCCGACGGCGCAGCCCGAGCCCGACGCCCGCGACGCCCGCGAGCACGGACCCGCCGACCAGCGCCGACATGCCGAGCGACACCCGTCCGACGGGGCTGTTCTCGACGCTGTCCTTGAGCTCCGTCGTGCCGTCGGAGAGGGTGCCCGTGCCGTCCGCGAGCGTGGCCGCGCCCTCGGCGATGCGGGTGCTGCCGTCGTGCAGGTCGGACGCGCCGTCGGCGAGGGTCGTCGTGCCGGCGTGCAGCGTCGCGGAGCCCTCGGCCAGCGCCGCGTTGCCCGCGGCGAGGGTCGTCGCGCCCGTCGAGAGGGTCGTGAGCCCGTTCTGCAGGCGCAGCGTCCCGTCCTCCAACCGCGTGGTCCCGGCGAACAGGTCGCCCGCGCCCGTGCGCAGCCGCACCGTGCCGGCAGAGAGGTCGCCCGCGCCCGTCGCGGCCTTCGCCGTCCCCGCCTTGAGGTCGGCGGCGCCGGACGCGAGCTCCGACGCGCCTGCGGCGAGCTCGGAGGTCTTGGTGGCGAGCTGGGCGTTGCCGCCCGCGACCCGGGCGGCGCCGTCGGCCAGGCGAGCCGTGCCTTCGGCGAGCGCTGCCGAGGCGGCGGCCGCGTCGGTGTTCCCGGCGGCGACCCGGGCGGCGCCGTCTGCCGACGCCGCGTTCCCGGCGGCCAGGGTCGTCGCGCCGCCCGACACCTTGGCGGCGCCGTCGGCGAGGGCGCGGGTCGCCCCGGCGAGCGAGGCGTTGCCGGCCGAGACCGTGCTCGCACCGGCGGCGAGGGCGTCGGCCCCTCCGGAGAGCTGCGCCGTCCCGGCGGCGAGGCTCTGTGCCCCGCCGGAGACCGCGGCGGCGCCGGAGGCGAGCCCGGCCGCACCCTCCGCGAGCCGCGTCGCGCCCGCGTCCGCCTCCTGGGCGCCGGTGGACACCCGTGCGGCTCCGGTGCTGAGGTCCCGAAGACCCGCCTCGAGCCGGGCCGCGCCCGCCGCGGCGCCCGAGTCGCCCGCGAGCCCGTCGCGCAGGGCGGACGCGCCGGTGACGAGCCCTCCGGCCCCGGCGTCGACCCTCGCCGCGCCGTCGCGCACCGAGCCCGCGGCACCCGCGAGGGCGTCGAGCCTCGCCTTGAGGGCCGGGTCGTCGGTCGCCGCGGCCAGCCCCGCGAGCTGTGCCGCGAGGGAGTCCGCTCCCGCGTGGACCTGGTCCGCGCCTTCGGCCACCGAACGCGTCCCGTCGGCCAGGCGGACGGCGCCGTCGCGGGCCGTGGAGAGGCCCGCGGCGAGTCCGGACGCGCCGTCCCGGAGCTGGGCGGACGCCGCCGCGACCTGCTGCGCGCCCGGCGCCAGGAGCGCCGTGCCGTCCCGCAGCGAGCTCGCGCCGGCGGACAGCTGCTCGGCGCCCGCCGCGACCGTCGCCGCGCCCGGTGCGAGCGAGCCGGCGCCCCGGGCGGTGGCGGCGACGCCGTCGCGCAGGGTCGAGGCGCCCGCCGAGACGCTGCTCGCCCCGGTCGCCAGGTCGCGTGCGCCGGACGCGGCGCCGGAGAGGCCCGTGGTGACCGTCGACGCGCCGTCCGCGACGGTGCTCGCCCCGACGGCGAGCCGCGCCGTGCCGTCGGCCAGGTCGGACGCGCCGGTGGCCAGCGCCGAGGTGCCGTCGGCGAGCAGACCGGCACCCTGCGCGGCCGTCGCGTTCCCGGCGGAGAGCTCGGCCGCGCCGTCCTTCAGGGTGCCCGCGCCCGTCGCGATCTGGGACGCGCCGTCGGCCGCCCGGGCGTTGCCCGCGGCGAGGCGTGCCGCCCCGTAGTCGAGGTCCTTGCTGCCCGCCGCGAGACGGGCCGCGCCGCTCGCCGCGTCGCCCGTCCCGGCGGCGAGGCGTGCCGCACCGGCGTTCAGCTCGTCGGCACCGGCGGCGAGCTCGGTCGCGCCGTCGAGCGCGGTGGTGCCGCCCGTGGCGAGCTGGGTGGCGCCGTCGGACGCCTTCCGCGCACCGGCGGAGAGGTCGTTCGCACCAGCCTCGAGGTCGCCGGCACCGTCGGCGAGGCGCCGCGCGCCGGCCTGGGCCTCGGTCGTGCCGTCAGCGAGGGTCGCGGCGCCGGCGTCGAGCTCGGCGGCGCCGTCGTCGAGGCGGGTCGCGCCGTCGGCGACCTTGCCGTTGTACACGAGGAGGAACGCGACCAGGCCGGCGACCGCGAGGGCGAGCACGGCGAGCGCGACGGAGGTGAGGACCGTGTGCGTGCGCGACGGTCGGAGAGCGTGCTGCGTCATCTGTCGTCCTTCCTCACGCCCGGCGTCGTCGCGGGGCGTTCGGCACGAGGGGAGAGGTGCGGGAGAGGCGGGTACCGGTCTGCTCGGCGCGGGAGTGCGCCGGTGCGCCCACCACCGTTGGCGGGACGTGGAGTAGCAGGTAGATCCCCAGCGACGCTAGCAACGCCCCGGACACCACGGACAGCGAGTACTAGGTACTTTCGCCGTCACGATTCGGTCACGGGCCCGAAGTATCAGGTACTCCGCACGCGAGTCCGTCGCTCGGAGCAACGGACGGCCGTCCGGGCCTTCGCAGACGAGCCCGCACGCGCCTGCCGAGTGTTCACCCAGCGGCCATCCCCCCGCCCGCGACCCGTCGTCGTCCCGCCACGGCGTCGCACCACCCTCTGCTCGACCCTCGTCGAAGGAGAGACATGCCACCGATCACCGAGCGGACGCCCGCGGGGGCGCCGGAGCGCGCCCTGGCCCGTCGTCCGCGCCGCGCCGCGCTCGTCGCCACCGGCACGACGCTCACCCTGGGCCTGGGCGCGCTGCCCGCGCTCGCGGCCGTGCCCGCCCACGCCCCGAGCGGCACCGCCGCAGTCCCGACGGTCGCCGACGCCTGGCCGACCCCGGCGCCGGCCGAGACGTTCCACCGGCTCGCGACGTACCCCGTCTTCGACAACCGCCCGGCCGGCGAGGACGCCGCCGCGGAGACGGTCGCGGAGATCTCGGCGGTCAGCGAGGACGGGCGGACCCTCGTCCACACCGACGCCCTCGCGCGCCGCATCGGCTTCCTCGACCTCACCGACCCCGGCGCGCCGCAGGGTCTCGGCACGCTGAGCCTCGCCGAGCTCGGGTCGGAGCACGACGAGCCGACGTCGGTCGCGGTCGTCGGCGGGTACGTCCTCGTCGTCGTGGACACGTCCGTGAGCTTCACCGAGCCGAGCGGCCGCCTCGACGTCGTCGACCTCGCGACGCGTGAGCGCGTGCGGTCGCTGGACCTCGGCGGCCAGCCGGACTCGATCGCCGTCACGCCCGACGGCGCGCACGCCGTCGTCGCGATCGAGAACCAGCGCGACGAGGACGCGACGCCGGAGGGCGGCGACGAGGGCGACCTCCCGCAGCTCCCCGCAGGGTTCGTGCAGATCCTCGACCTGCCCGGCCGCGACCCGGCCGCCTGGTCGACGCGCGCCGTCCCCTTCGTGGACGAGGCGGGCGCGCCGCTGCCCGTCGTCGCGGCCGCTGGCCTCGACACGCCCGAGGACCCGGAGCCGGAGTACGTCGCGATCAACCCCGCGGGCACCAAGGCCGCGGTGACGCTCCAGGAGAACAACGGCGTCGCCGTCGTCGACGTCGCCTCGGGCGAGGTCGAGAGCGTCTTCTCCGCGGGTGCGGTCGCCGTCTCGGGGATCGACGTGAAGAAGGACGGCACGATCGACCAGACCGGGTCGATCCCCGCGACGCCCCGCGAGCCGGACGCCGTCGGCTGGGTCGACGACGCGCACGTCGCGACCGCCAACGAGGGCGACTGGAAGGGTGGCTCCCGCGGCTGGTCGGTGCTCGACGCCGTCACGGGCGAGGTCGTGTGGGACGCGGGCGCGGAGCTGGAGCGCCTCGCCGTCCGCGTCGGCCTGCACACCGAGGACCGCGCGGCCAAGAAGGGCGTCGAGCCCGAGGGCCTGGCCGTCGCGACGCTCGGCGGGACGCGGTACGCGTTCGTCGGCTCCGAGCGCTCGAACTTCGTCGCCGTCTACGACGTGACCGACGCGGCCGCCCCGCGGTTCGTCCAGGTCCTCGCGACGACGAACGGTCCCGAGGGGCTGCTCGTCGTGCCGCAGCGCGACCTGCTCGTGGTGTCGAGCGAGGAGGACGACGCCGCGGCGGGCGTGCGCTCGGCCGTCACGGTGTTCGGGCGCGGGGACGCGTGGGCCGACGCCGCGGGGTCGCCCCGGTTCCCGAGCGTCGTCTCCGCGGACGCGACCACGGGCCCGCAGGCCGGTGCGCCGATCGGCTGGGGCGCGCTCGGGGCGCTGAGCGCCGACCCGACCGATCCCCAGCGCCTGTGGACGGCGACCGACGCTGCGTACTCCCCGACGCAGCTCCTGTCGCTCGACGTGCGCGGCGACGGCGAGGGCTCGCCCGCGGTGATCGACCGCACGGTCACGGTCACGCGCGACGGCGCACCCGTGGGTCTCGACGTCGAGGGGGTCGCGGCGCGCCCCGGGGGCGGGTTCTGGCTCGGTGTCGAGGGCGCGAAGGGCGCGGAGAACGCGATCGTGCACGTCGACGCCGCGGGCGCGGTCGTCGAGTCCGTCGCGCTTCCCGACGCCGTCGTCGCGGGCCTCGGGAAGCAGTGCATCGAGGGCGTCGCGGTCGGTGCGCCGGCCGGTGTGGGCGCACGCAGGCCCGGGGCCCAGGCCGCGGGCGAGCAGGTGTGGGTCGCCCTCCAGCGCGGCCTGACGACGGACGCGGGCGGCACGGCGGGCACCGCGCGGATCGGGCGCTACGACGTCGCGACGCGCACGTGGGACTGGTTCGCCTACCCGCTCGAGCGCACCACGACGGACGGCGACTGGCTGGGGCTGAGCGAGGTGACCGTCGTCGACCACGACACGCTCGCCGTGATCGAGCGCGACAAGCTCAACGGCCCCGCCGCCGCGGTGAAGCGCGTGTACGCGGTCGACGTCCCGGACGTCGCCGTCGGCGCGGCGTCGACCACCCCGGTCCCCGTGACGAAGACGCTCGCGCACGACGTGCTGCCCGACCTGCGTGCCACGAACGGCTGGACGCAGGAGAAGCTCGAGGGCCTCACGGTCGGCGGCGACGGCACGGTCTGGGCGATCACGGACAACGACGGCCTGGCCGACGCGACCGGCGAGACGGTGCTGCTGAGCCTCGGCGCGGCGTCCGACGTGTTCGACGGCCACCTCGACGAAGAGACGCCGGGCCCCGATGAGCCCGGCGAGACGCCCGGCGCGGGGGAGCAGCCGCCGTCGGCCCCCCGGCACGCCGTGGGGGTGGACGACCTCACCGCGGCGAACCACGGCGGCGTCAGCCTCTCCCCGACGCACGTGCGTGCGGGCGAGCAGGTCACCGCGACGGCCGACGGCTTCGCACCCGGCGAGTGGGTCTCCGCGACCCTCTTCTCGACGCCGGCGGACCTCGGCATGGTCCGGGCCGACGCGTCGGGCCGGCTCACGGCGACCGTCACCGTCCCCGCCGACACGGCGGTGGGCGAGCACCGGTTCGCGCTCGTCGGCCAGGTGGACGGCCGCGTGCTGTGGACGGAGCTCGAGGTGCTCGCGACGGACGCCGCGACCGGCGGGTCCGACGGCGCCGCGTCGGCCCGGCCGGACGGGCTCGCCACGACCGGGTCGTACGTCGGCGCGCTCGTCGGGCTCGCGATCGTGCTCGTGGCGGGCGGCGTGACGATCGTCGTCGCTCGGCGCCGCCTGCGCGGGCTGCCGCGCTAGGGGAGCCCGTCCCGCTGCCCGGTGCGGCAGCGGGACGGGTCAGTCGCGGTCGTTCGGCATGAGGGCCCACAGGACCAGGTACGCGATGACCTGGGGGCCCGGGAGCAGGATCGAGACCGCGGCGACGATGCGCACGACGGTCGGGTCCCAGCCGAACCGGCGGGCGATCCCGGCGCACACGCCCGCGATCATCCGGCCGTGGCGCGGACGGGACAGCGTCGGGCGGTACGGGGCTGCGGAGGCGTCTGAGGTGCTCATACCTCGACGGTAGGCGCGGCCCGACCTCGCGGGTATCCGGTGGTCCCCCGACCCGACCCTGATCCTCGGGGCGGTGACCCCGAGGGTCGGGGGCTCAGCGGGCGAGGGCGGCCTGGAACGCCGCGAGCGCGCGCGGCGTCGCGAGGGCGAACGTCACCGCCGCGACGCCTGGCCCGGTCCGGGAGGCGTCCGGGTCCCGGCCCGCCGTCGGTCCCGAGGTCTCGTCGAACGGGTCGGGTGCGGACCAGCCGCGGACGGCGTCCACCGCCACGCGCGCGACCTCGTCGACGTCCCAGCCGTACGCGCCCGCGCTGATCGCGGGGAAGGCGACGGTCGAGGCGTCGAGGTCGTCCGCGACGTCGAGCGAGCGGGCGAAGCACGACGCGAGGAGCGCGGGGTCCGTCTCGCCGCGGTAGCGGTTCGGCCCGACGGTGTGCACGACCCAGCGGGCGGGGAGGTCGTAGGCGTCGGTGGCGACGGCGTCGCCCACGGGCAGGCCGTCGGGGAGGGTCGTGCGCCGGAGCCGGCGACACTCCTCCAGGAGCCGCGGCCCGGCCGCGGCGTGGATCGCGCCGTCCACCCCGCCGCCGCCCAGGAGCGACGAGTTCGCGGCGTTGACGATCGCGTCGACGTCGAGCGTCGTGATGTCGGCGAGGCGTGCGTCGAGGTCCATCTCCCCATCGTGCCGGGGGCCAGGGTCAGTCGCGCGAGACCACGACGCTCGAGCTGTGCCCGCCGAACCCGAACGCGTCGACGAGCGCGTGGCGGGCCGACGTCGTGGCCGCCTCCCGGACGACGTCGAGGTCGATCGCGGGGTCGAGGGTGTCGACGTTGAGCGTGGGCGGGACGCGCCCGTCGCGCAGGGCGAGGAGCGCGACGAGGACGCCCAGCGCGCCCGACGCGCCGAGGAGGTGGCCCGTCGCGCCCTTCGTGCTCGTGACGGGCGGCGGCATCCCGAGTGCCGCGCGCAGCGCGTCCGCCTCGTTGACGTCCCCGACGGGGGTCGCCGTCGCGTGCGCGTGGACGAGCCCCACGTCCTCGGGGGCGAGGCCCGCCGACCGCAGCGCCATCGTGATGGTGCGGGCCTGGTTCTCGGGGTCGCCGCCGACGATGTCGTACGCGTCCGACGTCAGCGCCGCACCCGAGACGACGCCGTGCACGACCGCCCCGCGGGCCCGGGCGTGGTCCTCGCGCTCGAGCACGAGGAGCGTCGAGCCCTCACCCATGACGAAGCCGTCCCGATCCACGTCGAACGGCCGGGACGCGCGCTCCGGCTCGTCGTTGCGCGTCGACATGGCGCGGGCCGCGGCGAAGGCCGCGAGCGAGAACGGCTGGACGCCCGCCTCGACGCCCCCGCACACGACGACGTCCGCCGAGCCGGCGAGGATCATCTCGCGACCCATCGTGATCGCCTCCGAGCCCGCCGCGCACGCGCTGATCGGGGCGCGCGCACCGGCCTTGGCGCCGAGGTCGATCGACAGCCACGCGGCCGGCCCGTTGGCCATGAGCATCGTGACGGTGTGCGGGGAGACGCGCCGGTGGCCCTGCTCGTGCAGGACGCGCGACTGGTCGAGCGTCGTCGCGATCCCGCCGTTCGCGGAGCCGACGACGACGGCGAGGCGCGTCGGGTCGACGTCGGGCGACCCGGCGGACGCCCACGCCTCCCGGCCCGCGACGAGCGTGAGCTGCTCCGCCCGGTCGGTACGACGTCGCTCCCGGACGGAGAGCCCCTCGGCGAAGGCGTCGTCGACGCGCGCGGCGATGCGCACGGGCAGGTCGGCCGCCCAGTCGTCGTCGATCGCCCGCACGCCCGGCTCCCCGCGCAGCAGCGCGTCCCACGTCTCGGGGGCGGAGCGCCCGACCGGGGTCACCGCCCCGTACCCGCTGACGACGACTCGTGTCATGGTGTGCCCCTTGCAGCCGAGTCGCCGAGAACGGCGACGGGTGTGGTCGATGGGTCTTATTCCAAGTCATCGCAGCGGGCTTTGTCGCCCTCGCAGGTGTGACGGTGCGCACGCCCACGCCCACGCCCACGCTCACGCCCACGTCCGGACCCACGAGATGCCCGCGGTCGACGCCGTGAACCTCTACCCCTCGCCCACGCGGCGCCTCGCCGCGGGAGGCCGCGCTGCCGTGAGGCGGCGGGTCAGTCCGCGTCGAGCCCGAGCACCCGGCACGCGTTCCCCGCGTAGAGCGCCGGCAGGAGGTGCGCCGGGAGGTCGGCTCCCGAGATGGCCCACCGACCCTGCGGCGGCACGGGGTCACCGGGGGAGTAGGCGAAGTGCTCGTCGGCCGTCTCGAGGAACCGGAAGTGCGTCTCGAGCTGCTCACGCGACAACGGGAACGCGTCGGTGCCGAACAGGACCCGGTCCGGGAAGTCCTCGACGAGCCGACGGAAGCGTCGCGGCTGCCGCCCGAGCTCGCCCAGCCTGCCCGCGATGTCGACGACGAGGTTCGGTGCGGCCCGCAGGAGCCGTGAGACGTGATCCAGGTCCTCGGCGACGCAGCCGACGTGCGCGCCGACGTAGGTGGTCCCAGGAGTCGCGGCGAGCAGACGTCCGAACGCGTCGAGCAGGTGCTCGAACGACGGGAAGCGGGAGCGGTCGGCGAACGACCACGACGGCTGTGCGGTGAGCTCGTCGACGCGTTCGTTGTACCGGTCCGGCGGGTCGAAGAACGCCTTCGGGTCGGCGACGTGGATCAGGACAGGCAGCCCGAGCTCGCCCGCGAGCGCGAGCGTCTCGACGACACGAGGGTCGTCGGGCGCGACGAGCGCGCCGTCGGGGCCGGTGACGGTCAGGCCGAGGTTCTTCCACACCTTGAGGCCGCGCGCCCCGCGCGCCGCGGCGTCGCGGAGCTGCCGCTGCACCTCGCGCTCGCCCCCCACGCGGGCGAGCGCCGTCCAGTCGATCTGGCAGAAGGTGAGGAACCGACCCGGGTGCGCGCGGTCGTACCGGTCGAGGTTGGCCTCGAGCTCGTCGTCCCACAGGCCGTCGAGGTTCACGACCGCGCGCACGTTCGTGCGGTCCAGCAGGTCGAGCAACGCGGGGACGTCGGGCGCGCACCAGTCGGCGGTGAGCCAGCGGCCCAGGTGGTTGTGGACGTCGACGGCGGGCACCGCGGCCCGGGGGACGTCGGTCCGGGGGAGCCGCACGCGGGCGCGGGGCTCCCAGTCGACGAGCCGCAGGTCGGGTGCGGGCGGCGCCGGGGGCGGGCCGGCGTGGTGGAGAGGATCGATCACGTCACGAGCATCGGTCGTCCACGCCCAGATTTCGCGGATGTTACGCGAATCGATCATCGAGAGTGAGTGAACATGCCATTCTGCGTGACTATCGCGCAGATGCTGAGCAGGATCTCTCGCATCGGGTCCGCACCTCGCGGCACCTGACCACCGCTGGACCGGGGTCACGGCCCCGCCGACGACAGGACAAGCACGTGAGCCCGAGCACCGTCACCGAGCGAGAGATCCACAGCCAGCCCGAGGTGTGGGCCAAGGCCCTCGCGGGCGGGCCCACCACCGGCTCCGTGCTCGGCGCACCCGGCGAGCGCGTCCTCGTGCTCGGGTGCGGGACGAGCGCGTTCGTCGCCGAGGCGATCGCCGTCCTCCGGGAGGACGCCGGCCTCGGCGAGACCGATGCCGCGTACGCGTCGGAGTGGCACCCCACGCGTCCCTACGACCGTGTCGTCGTCATCAGCCGCTCCGGGACCACGAGCGAGTGCCTCGAAGCGCTCGCGGCCGTCCCCTCCGGGACACGCACCGCCGCGGTCGTCGGTGTCGCCGGAACGCCCGTCGCCCTCGCGGCGGACGACGTGCTCGTGCTCGACCTCGCCGACGAGGAGTCGGTGGTCCAGACGCGGTTCCCGACCACCGTGCTCGCCGTCGCCCGCCAGGCGTTCGGGGAGAACCTCTCCGGCCTCGTCGAGCAGGCCGAGCAGGCGCTCGCGGCACCGCTTCCCGTCGATCCGGGCGCGTTCGAGCACTTCGTGTTCCTCGGCCGTTCGTGGGCCTACGGCCTCGCGCAGGAGGCGGCGCTGAAGATCCGTGAGGCCGCGCAGGCGTGGTCCGAGTCCTACCCGGCGCTCGACTACCGGCACGGACCGGTCGCCGTCGCGACCGACGCGACGCTCGTGACCCTGCTCGGCGACGACGACCCGGCGCTCGCCGAGGACGTCCGGCGCACCGGCGCGACCGTCGTGCACCTCGACGGGGACCCGCTCGTCCAGCTCGTGCAGTGCCAGCGCCTCGCGGTCGCCCTCGCCACCGACCGCGGCCTCGACGCGGACGCGCCGCGACACCTCACCCGCTCCGTCGTCCTCGGCTGAGGGCGACCCGAGACAGCCCGTCACCGACGGGGTCGCAGTACCCGGACACTCGACGAAGAGACCGCCCAAGAGACAAGGCCGACAATGTTCCGTCATCCCACCCGCCGCCGTCCCGACCGTCCTCTCACCGTGGCCCGGGGAGCCGCCGGAGCGGTCGTCGTCTCCGGCGCGCTGCTGCTCGCGGCGTGCTCGTCCGGGACGCAGGGCGCCACGACCCTCGACCCCGAGGCCGACGTCACGCTCACGTGGTGGACCGGCCAGGCAGACCAGGCCCAGACCATCCTCACGGGCCTCGCCGAGGAGTTCGAGGAGCTCCACCCCAACGTGACGATCGAGGTGTCCTCGGGCGCGCCGTCGACGGAGGACCTGCTGCAGAAGCTGTCGTCCTCGTTCGCGGGAGGCACCTACCCGGACATCTCCTACGCGTTCGGCTCCTGGGCGAGCGAGCTCGCCGAGTCGGAGCGCACGCTCGACATCACCGACAAGGTGAGTGACCCCGACGTCGGCTGGGACGAGTTCTCCGGGGCCGCCCGCGCCACCGCCCAGCCGGACGGCGAGACGACGATCGGCTTCCCGGCCGTCGTGGACAACCTCTCCCTCCTGTACAACAAGACGGTGTTCGACGCCGCCGGCGTGGACTACCCGACCGAGGACTGGACCTGGGACGACTTCCGCGCCGCCGCGAAGGAGCTCACGGACCCCGCGACGAGCACGTACGGCTACGCCTACGGTGTCTCCGGCTCCGAGGAGACGACGTGGCAGTTCTGGCCGCACCTGTGGCAGCGGGGCGGGGAGGTCCTCGACGACTCCGGCACGACCGCGACGTTCGACTCCGACGCCGGCGTGGACGCGTTGACGTTCCTGCGCGACATGGCCGTCGAGGACGGGTCGGTCTACCTCGACCAGACCGACACCAAGTTCACGCAGATCTTCGCGAGCGACCAGATCGGCATGGTCACGTCAGGGCCGTGGACGCTGTACGACCTCCAGGTCGCGGGCACGCAGTACGGCGTCGTCCCGCTGCCGGCCTACGACGACGAGCACACGACGATCTCCGGGGCCGACCTCTGGGTCCTGTTCGACCACCAGGACGCGAACCGCGAGCACTGGTCGTACGAGTTCACGAAGTGGCTGACCGACCCCGAGCAGGACGTGCGCTGGAACGTCGTCTACGGCAACCTCCCGCTGCGCGAGAGCGAGATCGGCTCACCGGAGTTCCAGGCACAGGTCGAGGCGATGCCCGGCCTGGACGTCATGGCGCAGAACAGCGAGAACGCGACGATCCCCCGCCCGACCGTGCCGGGGTACGTCAACCTCTCCGAGGCGGTCGGCACAGCGGTCTCGGAGGTCCTCCAGGGCAAGGGAGAACCGCGCGAGGCGCTCGAGCGGGCCGCCGACCGGTCGGACGAAGCGCTGGCGGACCAGTGACGACGACGATCGCGCCCACCCCCGTCCGGCGGCCCCCGCGGCGCCGCCGGACGGGGGAGGCGCTCGCCGGGTGGGGCTTCGTCACCCCCGCGACGCTCCTCGTCGTCGGCCTGTCGATCTTCCCCGCGGTCTGGGCGTTCCTGCTGTCGTTGCAGGACTGGAACGGCTTCTCCACGCCGGAGCCGGTGGGCGTGGACAACTACCGCCGCATGCTGACCGACGCCGAGCTGGGCGCCGCCGTCGGGCACACGCTCCTGTACACCGCGCTGTTCGTCCCGGCGTCGCTCTTCCTCGGGCTCGGCCTCGCGGTCGCGCTCAACCGCAGGCTCGTCCTGGTCGGGGTCTACCGCACCCTCGTGTTCCTGCCGTTCGTGGTCTCCGCAGCGGCCACCGGCATCCTCACGACCTACCTGTTCAACCCGCAGTTCGGGTTCGTGAACAACGTGCTGCGCGTCCTCGGCCTCCCTCAGCAGGGCTGGCTCGAGAACCCGTCGCAGGCGATGGTCGTCATCACGATCATGTCGTTGTGGGGGCAGGCCGCGTTCACGACCGTCATCTACCTCGCCGCGCTCCAGGACATCCCGGTCGAGCTCGCGGAGGCCGCCCGCGTGGACGGCGCGAACCGGTGGCAGTCGTTCTGGCACGTGACGTTCCCCCAGCTCGCCCCGGTCACGGTGTTCGTCGCCATCTGGCAGACGATCCAGGCGGTCCAGCTCTTCGACCTCGTCTACACGACGACGCGCGGCGGCCCGCTCGGGTCGACCGAGACGATCGTGTACTACCTGTGGAAGGCGGCGTTCAAGGAGCTCGAGTTCGGGTACGCCTCAGCCGTGGCGTACGGGCTGTTCGCCGTGACCCTGCTCATCACCATCGCCGTGACGCTCTACTCCCGCCGCACGAAGGTTGGTGGACTCTGATGCCGACGACCGCTCCCGGCCCCGCTGCTCACGCCGCGGCGCCCGGCGGGCCGCAGGTGGCGCCGCCCGGCGCCCCGGACGGTCCGCTCCCGGCCACCACCACCACCACCGCCACCCCCGCGCCGCGGCGCCGGCGTCGACGCGCCTGGCTGTGGCACCTGCTGCTCGTGCCCGTCGCCGCGCTGTTCGCGACGCCGTTCGTGCAGATGTTCCTCACGTCGCTCACGCCCGAGGCGGAGATCAACCGTTTCCCTCCGCGGTTCTGGCCCTCGCAGCTCACGCTCGACGGCTACGTCAAGCTCTTCACCGAGACGGACGTGCTGCGCTGGACGACGAACACCGTCCTCGTCTCGGTGGTCGCCGTCGCGTCGCACATCGTGCTGTGCTCGCTCGCCGGGTACGGGTTCGCGCGCCTGAAGTTCCCGGGCCGCACGTTCGGGTTCCTCGCGATCATGGCGACGATCATGATCCCGACCCAGCTCCTCATGGTGCCCACGTACGTCCTCTTCGCGCGCATCGGCATCATCGACACCCTCGCCGCCGCGATGGTCCCGTGGCTCGCGTCGGCGTTCGGGATCTTCCTCATGCGCCAGTTCTTCCTGTCGCTCCCGCCCGAGCTCGAGGAGGCGGCCGTCCTCGACGGGTGCTCGCGGCTCTCCACGTTCTGGCGGATCATCCTCCCGCTCGCGCGGCCCGCGCTCGCGACGCTCGCGATCTTCACGCTGCTCGGCTCGTGGAACGACCTCGTCTGGCCGCTCATCGCGATCAACGACCCGTCGTCCTTCACGCTCCAGCTCGGGATCACGAACTTCCAGGGCGCGCGCCGGACCGACTGGTCGCTGCTCATGGCGAGCAACGTCGTCGCGACCCTCCCGCTGGTGCTGTTCTTCCTGTTCGCCCAGCGCCAGTTCATCGCCACCATGACCTTCACGGGAGTCAAGGGATGACCACGCCCCACGCCCTGCCCGCAGCAGCCGACCGGACCGCTGCAGGACCCGTCGTCGTGGTCGGGGACGCGAACGTCGACCTCGTGCTGCGCGGCGACGTGATCCCGCGATTCGGCCAGGCCGAGCAGCTCGCCGACTCCGGCGACCTCGTCCTCGGTGGCTCGGCCAGCATCGCGGCCGCCGGTGTCGCGCGCCTCGGAGTGCCGACGCGGCTCGTCGCGCGCGTCGGCGCGGACGCCTTCGGGACCTTCACCCTCGACGCGCTGCGCGCCGCCGGGGTGGACGTGTCCGCGGTCGAGGTCTCCCACGACGAGCCGACAGGGCTCTCGGTCGTCCTCTCCACGCCGGACGACCGGGCGATCCTCACGGTCCCGGGCACGATCCCGACCCTCACCGGCTCCCACGCGCTCGCCGTGCTCGACGGCTGGGCCGGGCCGCCCGGCGTCGTGCACGTCGCGTCGTACTTCCTCCAGCCGCGTCTCGCCGCGGACCTGCCCGCAGTCCTGGCGTCTGCTCGTGCGCGCGGGTGGACCACGAGCCTCGACACGAACTGGGACCCTGCCGAGCGCTGGACCGGGCTCGCGGACCTGCTGCCCCACGTGGACGTGCTGCTGCCGAACCGCAACGAGCTGCGCGCAGTCGCGGGCGCGCTCGGCGCAGGTCCGCGCGACGCGCCGAGCACCGGCGACCCCGACGTCGCGCTCGCCCGGGCGGTCGCCGCGCGCGGCCCTCGCGTCGTGGTCAAGGACGGCGCGCGCGGCGGGTGGTCCGTGGGACCGGCGGGAGCCGCCGTGCACGCCCCGGGGCTCGCCGTGGACGTGGTCGACACGACCGGCGCCGGAGACAGCTTCGACGCCGGCTACCTCGCGGCCCTCGCGCACGGGATCGAGGACGAGGCCGAGCGGGTGCGCTGGGCGGCCTGCGCCGGCTCGTTGTCGACGCTCGGCCCGGGGGGCACCGGGGCGCAGGCCACGCTGGCCGCGCTGCGGGCCGCGCTCGCATGATCTCCGCGCTCGCCCTCAGCCCGTCGCTCGACGTCACGTACGTCGTCGACGCCCTCGAGGGGATCCAGCGCCCGCGCGAGGTCCGTCGCGTCGGCGGGGGGAAGGCGCTCAACGCGGTCCGCGCCGCAGCGTCGCTCGGTGCCCGCACGACCGCCGTCGCGGTCCTCGCCGGAGGGTCGGGCGAGGACGTCGCGGCGGGGGCGAGAGCCGACGGCGTGGACCTGCGCGTCGTGCCGGGTGAGCACCCGACGCGCACGTGCGTCTCGGTGCTGGCCGCGGCGACCGGTGCGCTCACCGAGATCTACGAGCGTGCCGTCCCGGTGGGGCCGGGCACGCTCGACCGTGCCGTCGGGCTCGCGCTCGACCTCGCCGCGCGCCGGGGCGGGTGGTGGCTGCTGTCCGGCGGGCTCCCCGGCACCATCGCGCCGAGCGTGGTCGGCACCGTCGTCGGTCGGCTGCGGGCGGCGGGTGCCCGCGTCGCCGTGGACAGCCACGGTCCGGCGCTCGCGGGAGCCGTGGGGGAGGGGCCGGACCTGGTCAAGGTGAACCGGGTCGAGGCGGCAGAGCTGCTGGGCGTCCCCGCGGACACCCCGGGTGCGGGGCTCGTCACCGGGCTCCGCGACCGGTCGCGCGGACTCGTGGTCGTCACGGACGGCGCGGAGGGGGCGTGGGCGAGCGACGGCACAAGCGTGCTGCGCGTCCGGCTCGAGGGCCACGTCGGCCGCTTCCCGGTGGGGAGCGGCGACTCCTTCCTGGGCGGGATGCTCGTCGCGCTCGACGGCGGGGCGTCCCTCGCCGAGGCGGTGGCGCTCGGTGCCGCCGCGGGCACGGCCAACGCCCAGGTCCCCGGTGCGGCAGTCCTCGACGCGGCCCTGGCTCGCCGTCTCGTCGGCGAGGCCGCGGTCGAGACCGTGGCGCTCCCGGTGCCCTAGAACCCTGCGGGGTCAGCGCGGTGCGGCCGGTCCCTCGGCCGGCCGCACCGCGGCGACCGGACCGTCGTCGGCCACGACCTGGACGTCGACGCCAGCAGCCGCGATCGCGTCGAGGGCCGCGGGGTCGGCGGACGAGTCCGTCACGAGCACGTCGATCTCCTCGAGATCCGCCATCTTGGCGAGCGTCACGCGCCCCACCTTCGACCCGTCCGCGACCACGACGACGCGCTCGGCGTGCGCGACCATCGCGTGGTTGGTGCGCGCCTCGGTCTCGTCGTGCGTCGTCGCACCGCCGCGCACGCTGATGCCGTCGGTGCCCAGGAACGCCGTGCCGACGTTGATCGCGTTGAACGTGTGCTCGGCGAGCACGCCGACGGCCTCCAGCGAGCTCGACCGGACGAACCCACCCGTCATGATGACCTGCAGGTTGCTGCGCGCGGCGAGCTCGGTCGCCGTCGTCAGGGCGTTCGTGGCGATCGCGAGGTCGGGTCGCGTCGCGAGGGCGCGCGCGACGGCGGCCGCCGTCGTGCCGCCGCTGATCGCGACGGAGTAGCGCCCCGGCGGGAGCAGCCCGGCGGCGTGCTGGGCGATGCGCAGCTTCGCCTCGCGGAACCGGGAGTCGCGCAGCAGCACCGGGACCTCCGTCGTGGGGTCGAGGGCACGCACCCCGCCGTGCGTGCGCAGCACCAGGCCCTGCTCCTCCATGTCCGCGAGGTCGCGCCGCATCGTGGCCGAGGAGACGCCGAGCTCACGGACCAGCTCCGTGAGGCGCGCCGTGCCGTGCTCGTTGACGTACGTGAGCGCCCGCATCATGCGGTCGCTGCGCTTGTGGGAGATCGCGCGGGGCGCGGCGTCCGGTGCGACAGGCATGCGCTTCCTTCCGGCGGTTGCTGGGTGAAGTGTGGGTCTCTCTCTCCCGGACGAGGCAAATCGCTCAATCAGAGTGAGTGTTATCGGCGGAATCTGATCGTATTCTTGCACAGTGCGCTCGACGACGCCGAGGATCGTCGACATGGTCAGCATCGCGTTCGTCGGCGCCGGGAGCGTCGTCTTCACCCGCCAGCTCGTCGCCGACATCCTGCGCTACCCGGAGCTCGCCGACGCGCGCCTCGTGCTGCACGACATCGACCCCGAGCGGCTCCGCGTCGCCGAGGGCACAGCGCGTCAGGTGAGCCGCCACCTCGGGGCGTCGGCCACCGTCGAGGCGTACGCCGACCGTCGCCGGGCTCTCGACGGGGTCGACTTCGTCGTCAACATGATCCAGGTCGGCGGCATCGACGCGACGTTGAAGGACCTCGAGATGCCCGCGCGCCACGGCCTGCGCCAGACCATCGGCGACACGACCGGCGTCGGTGGCGTGTTCCGCGCGCTGCGTACGTTCCCGGTGCTCGAGGGCGTCGCGACCGACATGCGCGAGCTGTGCCCGCAGGCATGGCTGCTCAACTACACGAACCCGATGGCGATGAACGTGTGGTGGGTCTCCACCGTCGCTCCCGACCTCAAGGTCGCCGGGCTCTGCCACTCCGTCTACTGGACCGCCCACGACCTCGCAGAGCTCGTGGGCGTCCCGGTGGGGGAGACGCGGTACCGGGCCGCGGGCGTCAACCACCAGGCGTGGCTGCTCGAGTGGGAGCACGAGGGCGAGTCGCTGTACCCCCGGCTGCGCGAGACGATCCGCCGCGACCCCGGGCTCGAGCGTCGCGTCCGGGTCGAGATCTTCCGCCGGCTCGGCTACTACCCGACGGAGACGAGCGAGCACTCCTCCGAGTACGTGTCGTGGTTCCTCCGCTCCGACGAGCAGATCGAGCGCTACCGCCTGCAGCCGCTCGAGTACGTCGGCATCAGCCGGGAGAACGTCGCGGAGTTCGAGGCGGCGCGGCGCGCGCTCGCCGCCGGCGAGGACCTCGCGCTCGAGGACGGCGCGAGCGAGTACGCGCCCCAGATCATCCACTCCCTCGTGACCGGCACGCGGCGCGAGGTGCACGTCAACGTCCCCAACCACGGCCTGGTCGACAACCTGCCCCAGGATGCGGTCGTCGAGGTCCCGGCGGAGGTCGACGGCGACGGCCTGCGCCCCGTGCCGATGGGCTCGCTCCCGGCACAGTGCGCGGCGCTCAACCAGCCGTACGTCTCCGTCGCGGCGCTGACCGTCGAGGCGGCGCGCACCGGCGACCCCCGGCTCGTGCGCCAGGCCGTGCTCATGGACCCGAACGCGTCCTCGACCCTGACGCCCGCGCAGATCTGGGCGCTGTGCGACGAGCTCGTCAGCGCGCACGGCGACCTGCTCCCCGAGCCGCTGCGCGCCCTCGTGCCGGCGGGTGCGCTGTGACCCTGGCCGCGACGGGCAACCTCGTCGCTGCGGCGGCGCGCGACGGCGGCGCCGTGCTCGCGTTCAACGTCATCACGCTCGAGCACGCCGAGGGCATCGTCGCCGGCCTCGAGGGCGCCGGGGCTCCCGGCATCCTGCAGATCAGCGAGAACGCCGTCCGCTACCACGAGGGCCGCATGACGGCGCTGGTCGCGGCCTGCCGCGAGATCGCCGTCGCGGCACGCGTCCCCGTCTCGCTGCACCTCGACCACGTCCAGGACGTCGACCTCGCGCGCCAGGTCGTCGACCAGGCGTGGCGACTCGGGATCACGTCGATCATGGTCGACGCCGCCCACCTCGACTACGCGGACAACGTCGCCACGACCCGCGACCTCACCCGGTCCGCGCACGACACCACGCTGTGGGTCGAGGCCGAGCTCGGCGAGATCGGCGGCAAGGACGGCGCGCACGCGCCGGGCGTGCGCACCGACCCCCACGAGGCCGTGTCGTTCGTCGCCGCGACCGGCGTCGACGGGCTCGCCGTCGCCGTCGGCAGCTCGCACGCGATGACGAGCGCGACCGCGGAGCTCGACCTCGACCTCGTCGAGCGGATCGCCGCCGAGGTACCCGTCCCGCTGGTGCTGCACGGGTCGTCCGGTGTCCCTGCCGCGATGCTGCGCGACGCCGTCGCACGCGGGATCCGCAAGATCAACGTCGGGACCGCGCTCAACGTCGGCTACACGCGTCAGGTGCGAGACTTCCTCGACGCGCACGACGCCGTCACCGACCCCCGCACGTACCTCGCCCCGGCGCGGGGGGCCGTGCGCGACGCCGTCGACCGGCTCTGCACGCAGGTGTTCGCCTGACACCTCGAATCGTCCGGCATCTCCTGATCGGCACCCCCACCATGGCGCGCGGGCAGCGTGTCACGACGAGAGGAACGAGCACATGAGACGAACGACGACCGGCCTGGCACTCGGCTCGGCGCTGGTGCTGGCCGCGTGCGCGGGCAGTCCTGCCGTCGGTGGCACGAGCCCCGTCCCGGACACGTCCCGCGCGGCCGGGACCGACGCGACGGCCTCGGCGGCCGTCGATCTGCCGCCCACGAGCGGGATCCTCGACTACCAGCTCGGTGGTGCGTACGACCAGGTCGACGCCGGTTCCGGTCCGGTGACCCCCGACGTCGTGGTGCGCGACGCGACGGCGACGCCGCTCTCCGGCGCGTACAACGTCTGCTACGTGAACGGCTTCCAGACGCAGCCCGACGACGCCGACCTGTGGCTCGCGCACGAGGACCTGCTGCTGCACGACGCCGACGGCGTCCTCGTCGTCGACCCGGACTGGCCGGACGAGTTCGTGCTCGACCCGTCGTCCGCGGCGCAGCGCGAGGGGATCCTCGACATCCTGGGTCCGGTGGTCACCGGCTGCGCGGACGACGGGTTCGACGCGGTCGAGATCGACAACCTCGACACCTGGACCCGGTTCGCCGAGATCGACGAGGCCGGCGCGCACGCGCTCGCCACGGCGTACGTGGACCTCGCTCACGACGCCGGGCTCGCGATCGCGCAGAAGAACGCCGCGGAGATCACGCAGGTCGCGCACGACGACCTCGGGTTCGACTTCGCCGTCACGGAGGAGTGCGCCGTCTGGGACGAGTGCGCCGCGTACACCGGCGTGTACGGCGACCACGTGCTCCAGGTCGAGTACCCGGGCCCGCTCGCGGCCGAGGGACTCACGTTCGCCGACGCGTGCGCCCTGCCCGACCGTGCGCCGCTCACGGTGCTGCGCGATCTCTACCTGGTCCGGCCGGACACCGACGTCAGCGGCTTCGACCCGGTCGAGGAGACCGGCGAGCCGTACTCGTACGTGTTCGCGACCTGCTGACACGGGGCGGCGGGCGGCGTACACGCCGCTCGCCGCCCCGCCTCACCAGCCGTCGGGCGCGAGGAGCTTGCGGATGCGCTTCTCGCTCACCGGGCCGTCGGTGCCGAGCTGCTGCGCGAACAGCGACACGCGCAGCTCCTCGATGAGCCACCGCACCTCGGCCCGGTCGGCGGCGCGGACCGGGTCGGCCGGGCCCTGCGCGGAGGCGGCGCGGGCGCGCTGGTACGCGTCCTCGACGTCGTGCACGCGCCACGCGAGCTCGGCGTCGCGGTTCGGGTTCGACTGCGCCTTCTCCAGCCGGTACGACGCCGCTCGCAGGTAGCGCGTGAGGTGCGGCAGGCGCCGCGGCGGGGTCTGCGAGACGAAGCCGTCGTGGATCAGGCCCGCCGCCTGGTCGCGCAGGTCCGTGAGCGTGTTGAGCAGCGCGAGGCTGTTCGACGCGCGGATCTCCGCGTCGAGGTTCCGTGACGCGGTGAGGGCGGCGACCACGTGCCCGACCACCTGGTGCACGTGCTCCTCCAGGTGCGCGCGGACGAACGTGCGCGCGGCCGCGTAGGCCTGGGCGTCGCGGATCGTCGCGGCGTCCGGCTGCGCGCCGTGGGGCCCGCTGCCTCCGCTCGTCAGCGCGATCACCGCGGCGAGCTGCAGGTCCGCGACGAGCGCGTCCGTGTTCCGGTACGGGCCGGCGGCCAACGTGAGGGACTGCGTCCCGTTCCACCGGCTCGTGATGCGCCCCGTCTGGAGCGCCGTCTCGGCCAGCAGCAGCCGCCGCACGCCCCGCGCGTGCTCGCGTGCCTGAGCGGTCGCGTCGGCCAGGACGCGCAGCGCGACGACCGGCTTCCCCTTCGCGTCCTGCTCCTCGACGACCGCCGGGTACCCGCGCACCACGACCCCACCCCCGAGGTCGGTCGACACCGTCGCGGGCAGCTCGCCGTTCGGCAGCCCGTCGGGCCACGTGGTGAGCCCGCTCTGCTCGGTGACGAGCACGCTCGTGGTCGGGCTCGCAGCGCGCTCTCCATGCCGCTCCGGCGAGCCGGTGGCCGCGGCCGACCGCCCGCCGTCGGGCGCCGTGGTCCGTCCCTCGGCCCCGGGTGAGCCGGACGCGGAGGCGGGGGAGGTGGCGTCGGATGCGGAGGGCGTGGCGGGGCTGGCGGGAGCGCCGTGAGGAACGAGCGGCGCGGAGGGTAGCCCGAGCACCGACGCCCCCTCCGCCGCCGAACCCGACCCCGCGACCGCCGCGCCCGACCCGGAGACGGAACTCGACGCCGCCTCGCGCAGCGCCGCACCCACCGCGCCCTTGACCGCCGCGCGGACCGCGGCCTGGTTCTGGGCGGCGAGACGGCGCTGGAGCACGAGGAGGTCCTTCGACTCGTCGAGCACGACGGAACCGCCGCGGCCTCGGGCGTCCTCGACCCGGAACGTCATGCGCAGGTGCGCGGGCAGGCGTGCCTCCTGCTCGGGGCCCCACGCGTCGTCGGGGATGACGACGTCGCGCAGCGCCCGCACGGCGCGCGTGAACGCGACGTGGAACGGCTCGGCCATGTCGCCCGCGCGGGCCATGTCCTCCCAGGCGGGCGTGTGCTGGCGGAGCCAGGCGACGACGTCGCGCGCGACGTCCGGCGCCGGCACGAGCTGGACGCGGACCGGCTTGGGCAGCGAGCGGATCGTGGCGGTGGCGAGCTCGTCGAGGAGTCCGGGCACCATCCAGTCGAACCCGTCGGGGACGACGCGGTTGAGCACGGAGATCGGGACGTGCACGGTCACGCCGTCGGCCTCGGTCCCGGGCTGGAACTGGTAGGTGAGCGGGAGCGTGAGCTCGCCCTGGGGCCAGGTCTCCGGGAACTGCGACGTGTCGACCTGCTCGGCGTCGGGCACGAGCTGTTCGAGCGTGAAGGTGAGCAGGTCGGGGTCGCGGCGCTGCGCCGTCTTCCACCAGCGGTCGAAGTGCGCGGCGGAGACGACGTCGTCGGGCACGCGCTCGTCGTAGAAGTCGAACAGCACGTCGTCGTCGACGACGAGCCCGCGCTGGCGCGAGCGCGCCTCGAGCTCCTCCGCCTCGGCGAGGAGCTTCCGGTTGTCGTGGAAGAACCGGTGGTGCGTCGTCCACTCGCCCTGCACGAGCGCGTGCCGCACGAACATCTCGCGCGCGGCCTCGGGGTCGACCTTCGCGTAGAGGACCTTGCGGTCCGCGACGATCGGCACGCCGTACAGCAGCACCTTCTCGGTGGCGATCGCCGCGCCGCGCTTGGTCGACCAGTGCGGCTCGGAGTACGTGCGCCGCGCGAGGTCGCCGGCGAGGTCCTCGGCCCACTCGGGCTGGATCCGGGCGACGTCGCGCGCCCACAGCCGCGACGTCTCGACGAGCTCGCCCGCCATGATCCACGCCGGCGGCTTCTTGCTGAGCGGCGAGCCGGGGAAGATCGCGAACCGCGCGCCGCGCGCGCCGGTGTACTCGTTGCGGGCCTGCTTCTGCGCGCGCCGCAGCGCCTTGGCGCGGGCCTCGCCCTTGAGGTGCGCGACCGACGAGGCCTTCACCTCGCCCGTGTCCTGCATCCCGATCTGGGACAGCAGGCCGGACAGCAGCGCCTTGTGGATCGTGTCGCCGTCCCAGGCGCGCTTGTAGGCCTGGGTGTCGGGGGTTGCGTCCGCGGTGGGGACGGCGTCGGTGCTCGGGGCTGCCGCGCCGTCGCCATGGTCGTCCGGCCGGGAGTTCACGAGCGCGGCTTGACGCTCTCTCGCATCCGACGCCGCCCCCACCGCTCGGCCTGCACCTCGCCGCGCGTCGTCAGCGGCCGCGCCGCGTGAGCGCGGCTTGTAGGACATGTCGATGCCGAGGGGCTTGGACATCTCGCGGAGCTGGGCGACGACGTCCTGCCACTCGCGGATGCGCAGGAAGTTGAGGTACTCGGCCTTGCACAGGCGGCGGAAGGCCGACGACGAGAGCTCGTGCTGCTGCTCGCGGACGTACTCCCAGACGTTGAGGTAGGTGAGGAAGTCGGAGTGCGGGTCGGTGAAGCGCGCGTGCGCCTGGTCGGCCTGGGCGCGGACCTCGGCGGGGCGCTCGCGCGGGTCCTGGATCGACATGACGGCGGCGATGATCGCGACCTCGCGCGCGACGCCGAGCCTCGAGCCCTCCCAGATCATGCGGGCGAGGCGCGGGTCCATGGGGAGCTGCGCGAGCACGCGCCCGACCTCGGTGAGGCGGGTGACGCCGTCGGACGTGGCGAGGGCACCGAGCTCGGTGAGGAGCTGGACGCCGTCGCGCACGGCTCGGGTGTCCGGGGGCTCGACGAACGGGAAGCGCGCGACCTCGTCGGGGGTCTCGACGACGCCGACGGAGATCATCTGGAGCAGCACCGACGCGAGGGAGGTGCGCAGGATCTCCGGCTCGGTGAACTCGGGCCGGGAGAGGAAGTCGTCCTCGGAGTAGAGGCGCACCGCGATGCCGTCGGCGACACGGCCGGAGCGGCCGGAGCGCTGGTTCGCGCTCGCCTGCGAGACGGGCTCGATGGGCAGGCGCTGGACCTTCGTCGCCTTGGAGTAGCGCGAGATGCGGGCCGTGCCGGGGTCGACGACGTAGTGGATGCCCGGCACCGTGAGCGACGTCTCGGCGACGTTCGTCGCGAGCACGATGCGCCGCGAGGAGTGCGCCTGGAACACGCGGTGCTGCTCGGCGGACGACAGCCGCGCGTACAGCGGCAGGATCTCGACGCGCTGCGGGTGCTTCGGGTCGGTGACGCGGTCCTTGAGGTGCCCGGTGAGCGCGTCGGCGGCGTCGTGGATCTCGCGCTCGCCGGAGAGGAACACGAGGATGTCGCCCGGCCCCTCGCGCATGAGCTCGTCGCACGCGTCGACGATGCCGGTCACGAGGTCCTTCTCCTCGGCGCCGGCGCGAGCCTTCGCCTTCCCGGAGCCGGAGCCGGGGTCGACGTCGGGGGACAGCGGCCGGTACCGGATCTCGACCGGGTAGGTGCGGCCGGACACCTCGACGACGGGCGCGGCGTCGGGCAGCGCGTCGACCACGTACTCCGGCGCGCCGCCGAGCTGGGCGAGGTGCGCGGGGGAGAAGTGCTGCGCGAAGCGCGCGGAGTCGATCGTCGCCGACGTGATGATCAGCGTGAGGTCGGGGCGGCGCGGCAGGAGCCGCGCGAGGTAGCCGAGCAGGAAGTCGATGTTGAGCGACCGCTCGTGCGCCTCGTCGACGATGATCGTGTCGTAGGCGAGGAGCTCCGGGTCGCGCTGGATCTGCGCGAGCAGGATGCCGTCCGTCATGACCTTGACGAGCGTGTCCTCGCTGGAGGTGTCGGTGAAGCGCACCTGGTACCCGACGACGCCCCCCAGCTCCGTGCCGAGCTCCTCCGCGATGCGCTCGGCGACCGTGCGCGCGGCGATGCGGCGGGGCTGCGTGTGCCCGACCTGACCCGTGCGGCCACGGCCCAGCTCGAGTGCGATCTTGGGGAGCTGCGTCGTCTTCCCGGAGCCCGTCTCGCCCGCGACGATGACGACCTGGTGGTCCCGGATCGCGGCGGCGATGTCCGCGCGTCGGGCGCTGACCGGGAGCTGCTCGGGGTACGTGATGGGCGGGACCGTCACGCTCTCGCGCGCCTGCGCGGCCCGCTCGAGCTGCGCCCGGCTCACCTGCCGCGGGCCCGACGTCGTCCGCTCGCCGCGCCCGCGCCGCGTCGGCGACGTGGTCGTCGAGGTGCCCGACGCCGCGCGCTCGCCCCGGCCGCGACCGCGGCGGTTCCCGCGGCGTCGGCGGCCCTCGCGCGGGGTGCCCTCGGCGGCGCCGTCCCGCTGGGGAGGGCGCGCGTCAGGCTGGTTCGCTGCGGGCTCGGTGCTCACGACGGTCCATTCTCTCAACCTCTCGCAACTCCATTGCTCTCGAGGAGGAGCCGACCCTGGCGGACCGTGCTGTCACTTTGCTAGCGTCGTGCGTGGGAGGTGGTCCAGGTGGCGACGCTGACGATCCGAGGGCTCGGCGACGACGTGCGCGAACGACTGCGGGTGCGGGCGGCGGAGCACGGGCGGTCCATGGAGGCGGAGGTGCGCGAGATCCTCACGTCCGCGGTGACGGCGCCGAGCGGGCTGGAACGGGGGCTGGGCACCTTCATCCACAGGTCGTTCGCGGACGCCGGGCTGGCGGTCGAGCTCGACCTTCCCGCGCGCTCGGAGCACGGCCGGGTCGTCGACCTCTCCGACGAACCGGGCACGCCGGACCGGGAGACCGCGGACACGTGATCGTCCTCGACACGAACGTGCTGTCCGAGGTGATCCGCCCGGTGCCCGAGGCTCGCGTGCTCCGCTGGCTCGACGCGCAGGCTCCGGAGGTGCTGTCGATCACGGCGGTCACCGTCGGCGAGATCGTCCACGGGGTGGCGCGGCTGCCCGAAGGGCAGCGCCGCGACCGCCTCGCCGCGCTCGTCGAGGAGCACGTCACCACGACCTTCTCGGGCCGGGTGCTCCCGTACGACGCCGACGCCGCGCGCGTCGGGGGTACGCTCCTCGCGCTCCGCGAGCGAGCGGGCCGGCCGATGAGCCTGGCCGACGCGCAGATCGCCGCGATCAGCCGTGTGCACGACGCGACGCTCGCGACGCGCAACGTCCGCGACTTCGCCGGTACCGGCGTGGCCGTCGTCGACCCCTGGGACCCGGCTCTGTCCTGACCGTCGCCCTTGACCGGCGCCGAGCACGGGATCAGCGACGGTATTCGTCGAGAAGAGGTCGCCAGCCCCGTGCTCGACGGCGACCGGGTGGGGCGGGGTGGGTCACGGCGGGGTTGCGCGGGCGTAGCGGGTCGCCAGGGTGCGCACGTGGTCGACGAGAGCCTGCGGTTCTGTCACGTGGAAGTCGAGGCCCAGCATCCCGACCCACACCGCGACGACCTCGACGCTGTCGCCGCCGGTGACGAGGACGCAGCGGTCGTCGGCGAGCGGCTCGACCGTGCCGACCGTCGGGTTGATGCGCCGTAGCACCTCGTCGGCGGGCGCGTCCACGACGATCCGGGCGTGCACGGCCCAGCCCGCGCGCGCGACCTCCCGGACGACGAGCTCGGTCAGGTCTCCGGGGAAGTCCACCGGCGCGAACCGCCGCCCGCCCGGCACGCGCAGCACGAGCCAGTCGACGCGGTACGGAGCCCACGCGCCCGTCGTCGGGTCGCGGGCCACGAGGAACCAGCGGCGCTGCCACGCGACGAGGCGGTACGGCTCCAGCTCGAGCGGCTCGTCGCGGTAGAAGCAGCGCAGGCCCTGGTGGTCGCGCACGGCGTCCGCCAGGGCGGTCAGGGTGTCCGGGTCGACGACCGGGTCCTCGACGTTCGAGTCCGTGTTCGCGGGGCCGGCGGCGCTCGCGGACCGCAGCGCGGCGAGCCGACGGCGCAGGCGGTCCGGCATGACCTGCTCCAGCTTCGCGAGCGCGGAGGCCCCGGACTCCTCGAAGCCGGCGGTGCCGGTCGCGGCCCGCAGCCCGACGGCGACCGCGACGGCCTCGGAGTCGTCGAGCAGGAGCGGGGGGAGCCGGGCCCCGGCGCCGAGCCGGTAGCGGCCGCCCGGGCCGCGCACGGCGTCGACGGGGTAGCCGAGCTCGCGCAGCCGGGCGACGTCGTTGCGGACCGTGCGGTCGCTGACGTCCAGGCGTTCGGCGAGCTCGGCGCCCGACCAGTCGGGGCGCGACTGAAGAAGGCCGAGCAGCGCGAGCATACGGGCCGAGGTGGAGGCCACGGGTCCCTCCTGGGGTCGCCGGACGACGGGAGAACTCCTCCGAGCACGGTCAGAATAACGGAAGGAAGCGTTCCTGAACCCTCCCTAGAGTCGATACCAGAGCAGGGCACGAGGCCCCGCCCGACCGAGGAGACCACCATGACCGCGTCGCACCTCTCCCCGTCCCTCGAGCACCGCCCGTTCTCCGTCGCCGTCCCGCAGGCCGACCTCGACGACCTCCGGTCCCGGCTCGAGCGGACCCGGTTCGCGCCCGCCGCTCCCGGCGACTCCTGGGACTACGGGACGCCCGAGTCCTACCTGCGCGACATGGTCGGGCGCTGGACCGCGTTCGACTGGAGGGCCGTCGAGGACCGAGTCAACGCGTACCCGGGCTTCCGCACCCAGATCGACGGCCAGCCGATCCACTACCTCCACGTGCGCTCGCGGCACGACGACGCGACGCCGCTGCTGCTCGCGCACACCTACCCGGGCTCGTTCCTCGACTTCCTCGACATGATCGACCCGCTCGTCGACCCCGTCGCGCACGGCGGCCGACCCGAGGACGCGTTCCACCTCGTGATCCCGTCCATGCCGGGCTTCGGCTTCTCCACCCCGGTCGTCGGGGACACGGACTGGACGATGGCGCGCGTCGCCCGCGCCTACGACGTGCTCATGCGCGACCTCGGCTACGCCTCCTACGGGATCCACGGGAGCGACGGCGGCGCGATGGTCGGCCGCGAGCTCGCGGTCCTCGACCCCGAGGGCTTCCTCGGCGCCCACGTGCTCCAGCTCTTCTCCTTCCCGTCCGGCGCTCCCGGCGAGATGGACGGCTTCGGAGAGAAGGAGCTCGCCGCGCTCGGGCACCTCCAGTGGTTCCAGTCCGTGGGCGCGTACAACACGATGAACGCGTCGCGGCCGCAGACGATGGCCGCGGGCCTCGCCGACTCGCCCGTCGCCGTCCTCGCCTACCACGAGCTGTTCGAGAGCTTCGGCAACGGGACGAGCCTCGTGAGCGCCGACCAGGTGCTCGCCCAGGCGACGCTCTACTGGCTGACCAACTCCTACCCGACCGCCGTGCGCTACCACTACGCGGAGCAGCGCTCCGGTGCGGAGCCGGTCGTGAGCCAGGGCCGGATCGGCGTCGCCGTCTTCGCCGACGACTTCCAGACGATCCGCGCGTTCGCCGAGCGCGACAACGCCCGGATCGAGCACTGGTCCGAGCACCCGCGCGGTGGTCACTACGCGGCGCTCGAGGTCCCGCTCGACGTCGTCGCCGACCTCCGGGTCTTCTTCGCCTGACGCCCGCGACCGTCGAGAACGGGGTACCGCGCGCTCGACCACGACGTCGCCGTCGTCATCGGCCGGATGACGACGGCGACGTCGTGCTCGGCGCAGAATGGGGCGGTGTTCTCCCGACCCGTGACCCGCCTCGACCTCGTCCCGCGCCGCGTCCGCGTCCACGCCGTCCGGGAGGCGTCCGGCGCGCTGCGCCGCATCACGTTCCGCGACGCCGTCCCGGCCGCGCCCGACGACGGACGGCCGAGCGAGGCCTCGCTCGCGACGTTGCGCGTCCCGGGCCCCGACGACCACGTCAAGGTGTTCCTCCCGGACCCGGCCACCGGCGTCCTGCACGCCCCGACGCTCACGGACGACGGCGCCCTCCAGCGCCCGACGGGCGTCGTCTCGATCTCCCGCGAGCTGACCGTCAGGGCGACGCGGACCGTCGACGGGGCCGCCGAGGTCGACGTCGACTGGGTGCTCCACGGCGGTACCGACCCGGGCGCGCCGCCCACCGGCGAGGGCGGGCCGGCGTCGGCCTGGGCGGCACGGGCGACGGTGGGCGGCGAGGTCGTGCTCGCCGGCCCGACGACGAGCCGCGCCGTGCCGGACGGCGTCGGGCGGCTCCTGCTCGTCGGGGACGAGACGGGCCTGCCGGCGCTCGCGCGCTGGGTGGAGGCGGTCGGGGCCGACGTGCCGGTGACCGCGATCGTGGAGATCGGCGACGACGTCGACGAGGCGTTCGTCGAGGACGAGCTCGGGCGCGCGACGACCGAGCTCCTCTACCGCACCGACGGGCCGGGGCAGCTCGCCGAGGCCGTCCGCGCGCTCGGCCCGCTCGACGCCGACGAGTACGTGTTCGCCGCGGGCGAGGCGACCGACCTCGTCGCGGTCCGCCGCGCGCTGCGCGGCTCCGGGGCGCGGCCCGACCAGCTCGCCGTCCACGGCTACTGGCGCCGCGGCGTCGTCAACCTCGACCCCGAGGCACCCCTGGACCCGACCGACCCCGACTGACCCCAAGCCCTTCGGGTCGGGTCGTGCGGGTCAGGATGTCTGGCCAGCACGTGCAGCGGAAGGCTCTCGGGTGTCCCGAGATCTTCGGCGGACGTCTGCGGGCGGCGTAACGGGCTGCAAGCGGACCGACGGCGCGCCACAGTGGGCGCATGACCCGACTCCTCGTGCTCGGCGGCTCCGACTTCGTGGGGCGCGCCGTCGTCGACGACGCCCTCGCCCGCGGCTGGGACGTCACCGTCCTCAACCGCGGCACCACGCCCGTGCCCGACGGCGTCCGGCAGCTCGTGGGCGACCGCACCCGGTCCGACGGCCTGGACGCGTTGCTCGCGGACGACGTCCCGCAGAAGTGGGACGTCGTCGTCGACACGTGGTCCTGGGCGCCGACGGCGGCGCGCGACGCGGCCCGGCTCCTCGCCGGCCGGGTGCCCGGTGACGACCGGTACGTCTACGTGTCGTCGCGCTCGGTGTACCCGTTCCCGCGGCCGCGCGGAGCCGACGAGACGTCGGAGCTCGTCGACGGCGACCCGGACGACACGACGTCCGACGACTACGCGCGCGCCAAGCGCGGCGCCGAGATCGCCGTGACCGACGCGCTCGGCGACCGGGCGATCCTGCTGCGCGCGGGCCTGATCCTCGGGCCGCGCGAGAACGTGGGCCGCCTGCCGTGGTGGCTGCGGCGCGTCGCCCGTGGCGGCCCGGTGCTCGCCCCTGGGCCCGCCGACCTGCCGCTGCAGTACGTCGACGCGCGCGACCTCGCCGCGTTCGCGCTCGACGCGGCGCTCGCGGGCGCCTCCGGGCCGGTCGACGTCGTCAGCGCGCCCGGGCACACGACCATGGGCGAGCTGCTCGCGGCGTGCGTCGACGCGACCGCCGCCGACGCGGCGGCGGCAGGCGACCCGCCCGCCGAGCTCGTGTGGGTCGACCCGGAGGTCGTCCTCGAGGCCGGGATCGAGCCGTGGACCCAGCTCCCGATCTGGCTGCCGCCGGGCGAGCTGCACGACGCGCTGCACGGTTCCGACACGTCGCGCGCGGCGGCGCTCGGCCTGCGCCCGCGCGACGTGCGCGAGACGGTGCGCGACACCTGGGCGTGGCTCCGCGCCCTCGACGCCGCGGGAGAGGCGACGCCGCAGCGCACGGACCGCCCCGCCGTCGGGCTCCCGCCGGACCTCGAGGCCGCCGCGCTGCGCGCCGCCGGCCGCGGCTGAGGCGCCGACGCGCCGACCCGCCGACGTCGAGCACGAGCCTCCCCTCAGCCGAACACGACGTTGCTGTCGTTCTCGCCCCGATGGCGACAGCAACATCGTGTTCGGCGAGGGGCTGGGCCGCGCAGCGGTCGGGCCGGTGGGGGTCAGCTCTCCGCGAGGAGCTCGCGGACGCGCGGGATCACCTGGGTGCCGTAGAGCTCGATGCTGCGCAGCATCGTCGAGTGGGGGAGCGTGCCGGTCGAGTACTTGAGGTCGAACCGGCCCGCGCCGAGGAGGCGGACGGTGCGGGCGATCTTGCGGGCCACGGTCTCGGGCGAGCCGACGTAGAGCGAGCCGTCGCGCACGTCGTGGGCGAACCGTCCGCGGTGGTAGGCGGGCCAGCCGCGCTCGCGCCCGATGCGGTTGTTCATCGCCGCGAAGTGCTCGTAGACCTCCTCCTGGGCCTGCTCGTCGGTCGCGGCGACGTGGCCCGGCGAGTGCACGCCGATCGGCAGCACGGGCGTGCCGAGCTCGTCCACCGCGCGGTGGTAGAGGTCCACGTAGGGACGGAACCGCTCGGGCTCGCCGCCGATGATCGCGAGCATGAGGCCCAGCCCGTGCCGCGCGGTCCGCACGACCGACTCGGGCGAGCCGCCGACCCCGACCCACGTGCGCAGGCGCCCGCTCTCGGTCTTGGGCCAGACCTCCTGGTCGGCGAGCCCGGCGCGCGTCGTGCCCGACCAGGTGACCGGGCCCTCGTCGAGCAGGTGGACGAACAGGTCGAGCTTCTCCTCGAACAGCACCCCGTAGTCGGCGAGGTCGTAGCCGAACAGCGGGAACGACTCGATGAACGACCCGCGCCCGAGGATGACCTCCGCACGCCCGCCGGACAGCGCGTCGAGCGTCGAGAACCGCTCGAAGACGCGCACCGGGTCGTCGGAGCTGAGCACGGTCACCGCGGAGCCGAGGCGGATCCGCGACGTCCGCGTCGCGATCCCGGCGAGCACCACCTCGGGAGCGCTGATGGCGAAGTCCGCGCGGTGGTGCTCCCCGACGCCGAAGAAGTCGACGCCGACCTGGTCCGCGAGCTCCGCCTCCTCGACGACGTCGCGGATCGTGCGCGCCCCGCTGAGCAGCACGCCGTCCGGCCCGGCGGTCACGTCGCCGAAGGTGTCGAGCCCGAGCTCGACCGTCGCGGGGTCCGGTGCGGCTGTCGCGCGCTCGGCGGGGATCGGGGAGGTCGTCTCGTCGGTCATGATCTGCTCCTGCGGTCGGGCGACCGTCGGGGGACCGGTGCTCTCACCGGCGGCGCGGTCGTGCGCCGTCTCAACCGTGCCCGGCCCGCGGATCTTCCGCGACCCGTGCGCGAGCGGCCCCGGCGGGGACGACGACGGCCGCCGCCCCGGGTGGGACGACGGCCGTCGGTGCCGCGCCGGCGGACCGGCGGGACGTCAGTACGTCGCGACGTCGCCGCTCGCGACGAGCGCCGCGATGGCAGCGACGTAGATGATGACGCCGATCACCCAGAGCACGGTGAAGACGATGCTGAGGATGAGGCCCCACTTGGCGAGCTGGTTGTCGAAGCCCGCCTCCTTGCTCTTCTTGCGCGCGATCGCGCTGACGACGATGCCCGCGACCGCGAAGACGAACGCGAGGACGAAGCCGACGATGCCGAGGGTCTTGCCCGGGTCCTCGATCGGGGCCGAGTAGCCGGCGGGGGCCTGCGGAGCGGCGGGGTACTGCTGGGCCATGGTTCTTCTGCTTTCTGGTGGGGCCGACGTGGTCGAGTCCGGACGGGGCGCGGACGGGGTGCCGTCCGCGCGACTGCGGGGCTCATTGTGGGGCATCGCGCATGTGCCTGAACAGGGGGAGTTCTCCCCGGCTGCCGTGAAAGAGAGGCATACCGGACACAGTGGACGGATCAACCCGCCGTCGGGTCGCTCGGGGCGTAGAGGCGCAGCGCACCGCGTCGCATGGTGAGACGCACCGTGACCGGCCCGTCGGGTGCGACGTCGTCGAGGGAGAGCGTCTCGCCGTCGTGCGCCAGCACCACGGGCGGCGACCCGGGGTGCCCGTGCTCGGTGTCGGGATCGCGGCGCGTCGTGACGGCCTCACCGTCGGGGCCCACGACCGCGCCGCGCGCGGGGAAGCGGAGCTCGAGCGCCGGGACCGACGTCGCGTCCACCACGAGGTGCCCGCGCACCCCGGGCACGCGCCGCGCGACGCGCGTCCCCGCGTCGCCCGCGGCGACCTCGAGGAACGTGCGCAGCCGGCTCGCGCGCCGCTCGGCCCGGGCCGTGCGGACGTCGAGCACGCCGTCGTCGAGGCGGTGCCGCTCGACCGGCGCGAGGCTCTGCGGGTAGTAGCGGTTCACGCCGGCGAACAGCGACCAGTACTCGCCCTCGTGCCCGTCGACGGTCATGCGCACGCGGTGCGCGCGCCGCAGCACGCGTGCCGCTGCGAGGACGGCGGCCGGCCACTTGCCCAGCCGGTGCTCGTGCTTCTCGCGCTCGGTGACGAGCTCCGGGTAGACGCCGGCCGAGAACGTGTTGAGCACCGTGCGGGGCGGCCCCTCGACCCCGTCGACCTCGAGGTCCGCGACGTCGATCGTCACGCCCGAACCGGTGCGGACCGCCTCGATCGTCGCGCGCATCGACGTGAGGTCGGCCGCGCGCGCGAAGTGGTTGAGGGTGCCGCCGGGGAGCACGGCGAGCGGGAGGTCGTGCGCGCGCGCCGCCGCGGCCGCGGTCGACACCGTGCCGTCGCCGCCGCTGATGCCGAACGCGCGGGCGCCCTGCGCGGCGGCGTCGTCGTACAGGCGACGGAGGTCGTCGCCCTCGGTGAGGACGTGGACGTCGGCGCGCGAGAGCCCGTCGCGGACCGCCGCGAGCGGGTCCTCCTTGATCAGCCGGCCCGAGCCCGCCGCCGGGTTGACGACGACGAAGAGGCCGGCGCCGTCGTCGAGCGCGGGGACGTCCGCGCGGGGGCCGGCCGGGACGTCGGGGCGCTGCTCGGCGCGCCCGGGGACGAGCACGCGCCCGGCGAGCGCCACTCCGACGCCCAGCGCCGCGCCCGCGGCGACGTCCGAGAACCAGTGCGAGCCCGTGTGCAGGCGCGAGTACAGGACGAGCCCGGCGAGCGGCGTGAGCGCCAGCCCGACCGTCGGCCACTCGATCGCGACGCCCGTGACGAACGCGGCGGCCGACGCCGAGTGACCCGAGGGGAACGAGGGCGACGTCGGCGGGTCCGCCACGCGACGCCACAGCGGGAGGCCGTCGAGCGACGGGCGGACGCCCCCGAACACGGTCTTGCCGACGACGTTCGCGAGGACGCTCGACACGAGCAGCGAGCCGTAGCCGCGCAGGGCGGCGTCGCGCCCGCGCCGCCCGGTGGCGGCGATCCCGACGGCGGCCCCGGCCCACAGCACGCTGTGGTCGGCCCACGTCGAGAGCCGCGAGAGCGCGGTGTCGGCGGCGGGCCCCAGCGCGCGGCGGTTCGTCCAGCGGTTCACCGCGCGGTCGAGGCGGGCGACGCCGGGGAGCGCCTCGTGCGGCTTGACGATCCCGGTGACACGAGGCATCTCGCCATCGTAGGAAGGGCGGTCGGGGACCGCGCGGCGACGGCGCCCCGCGACCCCCTGAGATCGGCCCGTGAGCCGCGACGGCGGCCCTCCGAGGGTCGATCCCGACCGCGCGGGTCGACCTCGTGATCGGGACTCAGGCCCCCGCGCGGCTCGTCTCGCCGCGCAGCGCGTCGATGTGCGCCTGCAGGCGCTCCAGCGCGACGGCCACGCCCTCGCCCGCGTCGTGCGCGAGGTCCGTCACGTGGCGGAGCTGGGCGGACGCCGCGTCGAGCGCGACCTGGGCGTCGGCGAGCGCGACGGCCGCGCGACCGTCGGCCGCCTCGTCGTCGTCGGTCGCGCGCTCGAGCGCGGAGCGGGCCTCGTCCGTCGCCGCCTGGACCGACTCCACGGCGTCGAGCACGTCGTTGCGGAGCACGGGGTGCAGGGCGGGGAGCTGGGCGTGCACGCGGTCGAGGTCGTTCCCGATGGTCTCCGTCTGGACCTGCGCGTCGGCGATGAGCTGCTGGACCTCGGCGGCGCTCGCCGTCGAGCACATCGGCAGCATCATGGACAGCGCGAGCAGGCTCGCCGCGGCGAACCGGGCAGACGTACGCGTGCGCTGCGGCGTCGTGGGCTCGCTCGTCCTCGCTGACATGGCCACAAGTCTCCCGGGCGAACCTGAGAAGCACCAGGGAATCGAGGGCGAATTCATGGAGATTTCGCACACAGCGCACGCAGGAGACGTGGTCCGGCGGTCCGGGCCGGGTCCGGGCCGCCGGACGCGGCCTCTCAGACGCGCGCGAGCCGACGGCGTCGGGCCGCCGCGACCCGCGTCCCGACGAGCCCGTGCCGCGGGCTGAACAGGTAGGCGAGCGCGAACGCCACGCCCAGCGCGACGACGACCGTCCCGCCCGACGCCGTGTCGAGGTAGTAGCTGACGTAGATGCCCACGACCCCGCACACCGCCGCGACGAGCGGCGAGATCCACAGCATCCGCGAGAAGCGGTCGGTGAGGAGGTACGCCGTCGCGCCGGGCGTGATGAGCAGCGCGACCACGAGGACCACGCCGACGGCCTGGAGCGCGACGACGACCGTCAGCGCGAGCAGGCCGAGCAGCAGCGCGCCGAGCCGTCGGGGCGAGAGGCCGATCGCGTGCGCGTGCGTGGGGTCGAACGCGTAGAGCGTGAGGTCGCGCCGCTTGAGCACGACGACCGCGAGCGTCACCGCACCCAGCGCCAGCACCTGGAGCAGGTCCGCGCGCGACACCCCGAGCAGGTTGCCGAAGAGGATGTGGTTGAGGTCCGTCTGGCTCGGCGTCACGGAGATGAGGACGAGCCCGAGCGCGAACAGCGTCGTGAACACGACCCCGATCGCGGCGTCCTCCTTGACGCGCGACGTGTCGCGCACCGCGCCGATGAGCAGCACCGCGAGCAGCCCGAAGACGAGCGCGCCGAGCGCGAACGGCGCCCCCACCACGTACGCGAGCACGACGCCCGGCAGCACGGCGTGTGAGACGGCGTCGCCCATGAGGGACCAGCCCACGAGCACGAGCCAGCACGACAGCACGCCGCACACGATCCCGGCGGTCACCGTGACGGCGAGCGCGGTGCGCAGGAACTCGAACGACAGGGGCTCCAGGAGGGTGGCGAGGAGGTCGGTCACGGGGCCACCTCCACGCCGAACGCGAGCGCGAGGTTCTCGGGCCGCAGGACCTCCGCGGGCGTCGAGTGCAGGAGGACGCGGCGGTGGAGCAGCACCGCCTCGTCGGCGAGCTCGGGCAGCGCGTGCAGGTCGTGCGTCGAGACGAGGACGGTCGCCCCGCCGGCCGCGAGCTCGCGCAGCAGCGCGGTGATCGTCGCCTCCGTGCGCTTGTCCACGCCGGCGAACGGCTCGTCGAGCAGGAGGATCGTCGCACCCTGCGCGAGCCCCCGGGCGACGAACGCGCGCTTGCGCTGCCCGCCCGAGAGCGCGCCGATCTGCCGGTCGGCCAGGTCGGTGAGCTCGACCCGCTCCAGCGCGTGCGCGACGGCGTCGCGGTCGGCGGGCCGCGTGCGCCGCGTGAAGCCCTGGTAGCCGTAGCGGCCCGTCATGACGACGTCGCGCACGCTCAGCGGGAACGCCCAGTCGACGTCCTCGCTCTGCGGCACGTACCCCACCGCCTGGGCGCGCCGGGCGCGCGCGGGGGGTGCGCCGTCGACCAGGACGGTGCCGCGGTCCGGCCGGACCATGCCCATCACCGCCTTGAACAGCGTCGACTTGCCCGAGCCGTTCATGCCGACGAGCCCGCACACCGTCCCCGGCCCGTGCGAGGACCCCAGGGCGAGGGTCGCGCCGTCGAGCGCGAGGACGTCGCCGTAGTGGACGGTGAGGTCGCGCACGTCGATCGCGGGCGTGCCCGACGGCGCCCGGCCGCCCGCGCTCACGCGTCACCGTCCGCGGTGGTGCCGGTCAGGCCCGCGACGATCGTCTCGGTGTCGTGCCGCAGGAGGTCGAGGTAGGTCGGCACCGGGCCGTCGGGCGCGGAGAGGGAGTCGACGTAGAGCGTCCCGCCGAACGCGGCACCGGACTCGCGCGCGACCTGCCGCATCGCGTCGTCGGAGACGGTGGACTCGCAGAACACGGCCGGGACGTCGTGCTGCTCGACGAACTCGATGGCGCCGACGACCGACTGCGGCGTCGCCTGCTGCTCGGCGTTGACCGCCCACAGGTACTTCTCGGTCATCCCGGCGTCGCGCGCGAGGTACGGGAACGCGCCCTCGCACGTGACGAGCGCGCGGTGGCCCTCGGGCAGCGCGTCGAGCGCAGTCGCGAGCTCGTCGTGCACGGCCGCGAGCTCGGCCGAGTAGGCCGCGGCGTTCGCCGCGTAGTCGTCGGCGTGGGCCGGGTCGAGCTCCGCGAACGCGTCGGCCATGTTCTGCACGTAGACCTGCGCGTTCACGGGCGACATCCAGGCGTGCGGGTTCTCCTTGCCCCGGTACTCCTCGGCGGTGTCGTCGCCGAGCGCGATGGGCTCGATGCCCTCGCTGACGACGACGTGCGGCACGTCCAGCCCGTCGACGAACCGCCCGAACCACGCCTCGAGCCCCATGCCGTTGTCGAGGATCAGGTCGGCGTCCGCGGCCCTGCGGACGTCGCCGGGCGTCGGCTCGTAGCCGTGGATCTCCGCCCCGACCTTGGTGATCGACTCGACGCGCAGGTGGTCGCCCGCCACGTTCTCCGCCATGTCGGCGAGCACGGTGAACGTCGTGAGCACGACGGGCCGGCCGTCGTCTGGCGCGGTCGCCCCCGCGTCCGTGGCGCTCGAGCAGCCGCTCAGCGTCGCGGCGGCGAGCACCGCGACGGCTGCGGCAGCACGGGATACGGACCTCCGCGTCAAAAAGTTCGGCATACCGAAAAATCTAGTCGGCACGCCGGCCGCACGCAACGCCGCTTCCCCCCGGTCCGCCGAGGTAGAGCCCAGGTGCCGCGAGGTAGAGCCCAGGTCCCGCGAGGTAGAGCCCTGGTTCAGCGAGGGAAGTGACCAGGGCTCTACCTCGGCAGACCAGAGCTCTACCTCGGCGCGGTCGGGGAGGTCGGGGAGGTCGGGGAGGTCGGGCGGGTCGGCGTGGCCCGGGCGCCCAGGCGGCGGCTGACCTCGGCGGCGGCGTGCCCGACGGCGGCGGCGAGCTCCGCGCGGCGGGCGGGCGGGGCGTCGTCGGACCAGAAGGTGAGGGCGATGCCGGCGACGGGGAGGCCGGTGTGGTCGACGGCCGCGTGCGCGACGGACGCGAGGCCCGGGGTGACCTCGCCGTCCTCCTCGGCCCAGCCGCGCCGTCGGACGCCGCGCAGCACCTCGCGCAGGGCGCCGAGGGACTGCGGCCCGACGCCGGTGCGGTCGGCGAACGCCGCGGCGCCGGGGAAGAGGGCGCGGACCTGCGCCGCGGGGAGCCCGGCGAGGACGGCACGCCCGCTCGCGGTGAGGTGCGCGGGGAGGCGGACGTCGACGTCGGTCACGAGCGTGGGGCGGCGCGGCGCGCGCTGCTCGACGAGGTAGAGGACCTCGCGCCCGTTCAGCACGGCGAGGTGCGCGCTCTCGCCCGTCGACTCGACGAGGCGCGCGACGACGGGCCGGGCGAGCCGCGCGAGCGGCGCCTGCCGCGCGTAGGCCGACCCGAGGGCGAGCGAGGCCGTCCCGAGCCCGTACCGGTGCTCCTCGGGCAGGTGCGTCACGAAGCCCTCGTCGACGAGGACGGACAGCAGGTGGTAGACGGTCGAGCGCGGCAGCCCGAGTCCCTGCGCGACGGCGGCCGCGGGCGACGGGCCCGCCTGCGCGGCGAGGAACGTGAGCACGCGCACGGCCTGGCGCGCGGCGGGGACGTCGCTCGGCATGGAGGCCACGGTAGGCCCGTGGCACGATCGAGGCGTGACGACGACGCCCGACGACCAGCGCCTGCGCGACCTCGCGCGCCTGCGGCGCGTGCGCGACCGGATCGACCGCGAGTACGCGCAGCCGCTCGACGTCACGGCGCTCGCGTCCGGCGTGCACGTGTCCGCCGGGCACCTGAGCCGCGAGTTCAAGGCCGCCTACGGGGAGTCGGTGTACGCGTACCTCATGACGCGGCGCATCGAGCGCGCCAAGGCGCTGCTGCGCCGCGGGGACCTGAGCGTCACGGACGTGTGCTTCGCGGTGGGGTGCTCGTCCCTGGGGACGTTCAGCACGCGCTTCACCGAGCTCGTCGGCGTGCCGCCGAGCGTGTACCGACGGCGTGCGGCCGAGTCCGACGCCGGGTCCCCGGCTGCCGCGGAGTCGCGGGCGGCCGCGGCGGCGGGCACCGCGCGCGGCGCTGCGCCGGGCACATCGCCGGGCGCTTCGCCGGAGACCACGACGGGCACCGACGCGGGCGCCGTCCCCGGCACGGAGCGGCTGGACGGGATGCCGGCGTGCGTCGCGCGGCGGGTCACGCGACCGGTCAGGAATCGAGAAGCGCAGGCCGGACGACGGTCCTAGCGTCGTGCTCATGAACCTCACCATCAACTCCAGCTTCCTGCCCCAGACCGACCCCGACGCGTCGCTCGCGTTCTACCGCGACGTGCTCGGCTTCGAGGTCCGCAACGACGTCGGCTACGAGGGGATGCGGTGGATCACCGTGGGCCCGGCCGACCAGCCGGACACCGCGATCGTGCTGCACCCGCCGGCCGCGACGCCGGGCCTCAACGACGACGACAAGCGCGCCCTCCTGGACATCGTGGCCAAGGGCGCGTACTTCGGCGTCAACCTCGCGACGCCCGACGTCGACGAGACGTTCGCCCGGATCGAGGCCGCGGGGGCGGAGGTCGTGCAGGAGCCGATCGACCAGCCCTACGGCGTGCGCGACTGCGCGTTCCGCGACCCGGCGGGCAACGAGATCCGCATCCAGCAGCGCTCCTGACCTCCGCACGCCGCGGGCCCGCCCTGACCACCCGGTCTCGCGCCGCCGTCGTGCACGACGCGATGAGTCCCGACCGCGCGGCCGGTCCTCACCCCCGGGACGTCCACGCACCGCACCCATCCACGCGCCGACCGTCCGGCTCTCCGGCAGACTCTCCCCGGGCTGCCGGGAGCGGGCGGTCGGCGCCGTCGACCGGTCGCCCGACCGCGCGACGAGGCTCGACGACGAGGAGACACGCATGAGCACGGCCACGACGACGGGAACGTCGACCTCGGAGCGCCAGGACCCCGACGCGCACGACGTCATCCGGGTCCAGGGGGCGCGGGCGAACAACCTCCAGGACGTGAGCGTCGAGATCCCCAAGCGGCGCCTCACGGTGTTCACGGGCGTCTCCGGGTCGGGCAAGAGCTCGCTCGTGTTCGACACCGTCGCGGCCGAGTCGCAGCGCCTCATCAACGAGACGTACCCGGCGTTCCTCCAGGGCTTCATGCCCACGCTGGACCGCCCCGACGTCGACGTCCTCGAGGGGCTCACGACGGCGATCGTCGTGGACCAGGAGCGCCTGGGCGCCAACCCGCGGTCCACGGTGGGCACGGTGACCGACGCGAACGCCATCCTGCGGGTGCTGTTCAGCCGGTTCGGCGAGCCGCAGGTGGGGCCGCCCACGGCGTTCTCCTTCAACATCCCCGCGCGCAAGGCGAGCGGCATCATGACGTCGGCCACCGGGGAGAAGACGATCGTCCGCAACGCGATCTACCACGGCGGCATGTGCCCGCGGTGCGAGGGACGCGGCGCGGTCTCGGACCTCGACCTCACCGAGATCTTCGACGACTCGAAGTCCCTGCTCGACGGCGCGATCAAGGTCCCGGGGTACACCGCCGACGGGTGGATGGTGCGCGGGTTCGCCGAGTCGGGGTTCTTCCCGGCCGATCGGCCGATCCGGGAGTTCACGGAGCAGCAGCTCGAGGACTTCCTCTACAAGGAGCCCACCAAGATCAAGGCGATGGGGATCAACGTCACCTACGAGGGGCTCATCCCCAAGATCCAGAAGTCGATGTTCTCCAAGGACGTCGACTCGCTCCAGCCGCACGTCCGTGCGTTCGTCGAGCGTGCGGCGACGTTCGCACCGTGCCCCGAGTGCGGCGGCACGCGCCTGTCGGAGTCGGCGCGCTCCTCGAAGATCCGCGGCGTCAACATCGCCGACCTGTGCGCGATGCAGATCACCGACCTCGCCGCGTGGATCCGCGACCTCGACGACCCGCACATGGCGCCCGTCGTCAACGCCCTCGGCGAGAACCTCGCGTCGTTCGTCGAGCTCGGGCTGGGCTACCTCAGCCTCGACCGGCCGTCGGGCACGCTGTCGGGCGGCGAGTCGCAGCGGATCAAGATGCTGCGCCACCTCGGGTCGTCGCTCACCGACGTCACGTACGTGTTCGACGAGCCGACCATCGGCCTGCACCCGCACGACATCGACCGCATGAACGGCCTCCTGCTCCAGCTGCGCGACAAGGGCAACACCGTCCTCGTCGTCGAGCACAAGCCGGAGACGATCGTCGTCGCGGACCACGTCGTCGACCTCGGCCCGGGTGCGGGCACGGCCGGCGGCCGGGTGACGTTCGAGGGCACGGTCGACGGGCTGCGGGCGAGCGACACCGTCACCGGCCGCCACCTCGACGACCGTGCGACGCTCAAGGAGGAGGTGCGCTCGCCGTCGGGCTCGCTGGAGATCCGCGGCGCGGACGCGCACAACCTCCAGGACGTGGACGTCGACGTCCCGCTCGGGGTGCTCGTCGTCCTGACCGGGGTGGCCGGGTCGGGCAAGAGCTCGCTCGTCGAGGGGTCGGTGTCGCGGCGCGAGGGCGTCGTGACGATCGACCAGAGCGCGGTGCGGGGGTCGCGCCGCAGCAACCCCGCGACGTACACGGGCCTGCTGGAGCCGATCCGCAAGGCCTTCGCCAAGGCGAACGGCGTCAAGCCCGCCCTGTTCAGCGCGAACTCCGAGGGCGCGTGCCCCGAGTGCAAGGGCGCGGGCGTCATCTACACCGAGCTCGGCTTCATGGAGACCGTCTCGACCCCGTGCGAGGACTGCGGCGGCCGCCGGTTCCAGGCCGCGGTGCTCGACTACACGCTCGGCGGGCTGAACATCGCCGACGTGCTCGACCTCCCGGTCGCGAAGGCGCGCGCGTTCTTCTCGTCCGGCGAGGGCAAGGTGCCGGCCGCCGCGGCGATCCTCGAGCGCCTCGACGACGTCGGCCTCGGGTACGTGAGCCTCGGCCAGCCGCTCACGACGCTGTCCGGCGGCGAGCGCCAGCGCCTCAAGCTCGCGACCCACCTGGGCGACACGGGCGGCGTCATCGTGCTCGACGAGCCGACGACCGGCCTCCACCTCGCCGACGTGCAGAACCTCCTCGGGCTCCTCGACCGGATCGTCGACGCGGGCAAGTCCGTCATCGTCATCGAGCACCACCAGGCGGTCATGGCGCACGCGGACTGGATCATCGACCTCGGCCCCGGCGCCGGGCACGACGGCGGTCGCGTCGTCTTCGAGGGCACCCCGGCCGACCTCGTGGCGGCCCGCTCCACGCTCACGGGCGAGCACCTCGCGGCCTACGTGAACGCCTGACCACTGCCACCGCCCGTCCCTCCCACCCCCCTCCCCACCCCGCCCGGTGCCGAACAGGCGATCGTGGCGCGTCCCGGGCAGCTGACGCGCCACGATCGCCTGCTCGGCTCGCCGGGGTGGCCTGGTGGTGGGGGGCGGTATCTCGCGGTCCGGGACGGAGCAGGGCGTTGTGTCTGGGATGCCAGACTGAACCTGTCGCGGCGGGCTCCCGGCGCGTCGGGGCGCGGTGTGTCCTGGGGGCATGACAGCGACGACGCACTCCCCGGCCGTCTCCGACCCCGCCCGCGCCGCGCGCGTCGTCGTCGTGGGCGACGGCCCGCTGACCATCGACGACGTGGTCGACGTCGCGCGGCACGGCGCGCGGGTCCGGCTCGCCGACGCGGCGGTCGAGGCGATGGCGGCGAGCCGCGCCGTCGTGGAAGGGCTCGCGGGCGACGACCGTCCGCACTACGGCGTCTCGACCGGGTTCGGCGCGCTCGCGCGGCGGCACATCCCGGTCGAGCGGCGCGCGCAGCTCCAGCTCAGCCTCGTGCGGTCGCACGCGGCGGGGTCGGGGCCGGAGGTCGAGCGCGAGGTCGTGCGGGCGCTGCAGCTCCTGCGGCTCGCGACCCTGGCGACCGGGCGGACCGGGGCGCGCCCCGTCGTCGCGCACACGTACGCCGCGATGCTCGACGCCGGCCTCACGCCCGTGGTGCGCGAGTTCGGCTCGCTCGGCTGCTCGGGCGACCTGGCGCCCCTCGCGCACGTGGCGCTCGCCGCGCTCGGCGAGGGCGAGGTCCGGGACGCGACGGGAGCCCTCGTGCCCGCCGCCGACGCGCTCGCCGCGGCCGGGATCGTGCCGCTCGCGCTGCGCGAGAAGGAGGGCCTCGCGCTCATCAACGGCACGGACGGCATGCTCGGCATGCTCGCGCTCGCGCTGCACGACCTGCGGTCCCTGCTCACGACGGCCGACGTCGCGGCGGCGGCGAGCGTCGAGGCGCTGCTCGGCTCGGACGCGCCGTTCGCGGCGGACCTCGTGGCGATGCGCCCGCACCCCGGCCAGGCGGCGTCGGCCGCGAACCTGCGCGCGCTGCTCGACGGCTCGCCCGTCGTCGCGAGCCACCGCACGCTCGACGCCGACGGCCGGCCCGCGTGCACGCGCGTCCAGGACGCGTACTCGCTGCGGTGCGCGCCCCAGGTGCACGGCGCCGCGCGCGACACGCTCGACCACGCGGCCGCCGTCGCGCGCCGGGAGCTCGCGGCAGCGATCGACAACCCGGTCGTCACGGTGGACGGGCGCGTGGAGTCGAACGGCAACTTCCACGGGGCCCCGGTCGCGTACGTGCTCGACTTCCTTTCGATCGCCGCGGCCGACGTCGCGAGCATGAGTGAGCGCCGCACGGACCGGTTCCTCGACAAGGCCCGGAACGAGGGCCTGCCGCCGTTCCTCGCCGACGACCCGGGCGTCGACTCCGGCCTGATGATCGCGCAGTACACGGCGGCGGGGATCGTCTCGGAGCTCAAGCGGCTCGCGGTGCCGTCGAGCGTCGACTCGATCCCGTCGTCGGCCATGCAGGAGGACCACGTGTCCATGGGGTGGGCCGGGGCGCGCACGCTCCGCCGCGCCGTCGACGGGCTGGGCCGCGTCCTCGCGATCGAGCTGCTCACCGCGACGCGCGCGCTCGACCTGCGCTGCGACGCCGCGTCCCTGCACCCGGCGCGGGGGACGGGTGCCGTGCGCGACCTCGTGCGCACGGTCGCCGCGGGACCCGGACCGGACCGCTACCTCGCGCCCGAGATCGAGGCCGTGACCCACCTCGTCGCGACGGGCGCTGTGACCGCGGCGGCGAGCGCCGCCGTCGGGCACCTGGCCTGAGACCCACCCGACCCGAAGGAGCGAGACGACCATGGCCCACGAGCCGACCCACCGCCTCGGCACGCCCGTCCCCGTCCGCGCCCCGCGGGGCACGACCCTCACCGCGCGGTCGTGGCAGACCGAGGCGCCGCTGCGGATGCTCATGAACAACCTCGACCCGGAGGTCGCGGAGCGGCCCGACGACCTCGTCGTCTACGGCGGCACCGGCCGGGCGGCGCGCGACTGGCCGAGCTACCACGCGATCGTCCGCACCCTCACGACGCTCGCGGACGACGAGACGCTCCTCGTGCAGTCGGGCAAGCCGGTCGGGGTGCTGCGGACGCACGAGTGGGCGCCGCGCGTGCTGCTCGCGAGCTCGAACCTCGTGGGGGACTGGGCGACGTGGCCCGAGTTCCGGCGGCTCGAGGCGATGGGCCTGACGATGTACGGGCAGATGACGGCGGGGTCGTGGATCTACATCGGCGCGCAGGGCATCCTCCAGGGCACGTACGAGACGCTCGCCGCGGTCGCCGCGAAGCGGTTCGGCGGGACGCTCGCCGGGACGCTGACCCTCACCGGCGGGTGCGGCGGCATGGGCGGCGCGCAGCCGCTCGCGGTGACGCTCAACGGCGGGGCGTGCCTCGTGGTCGACGTCGACCGGTCGCGCCTCGACCGGCGCGTCCGGGAGCGGTACCTCGACCTGGTCGCGGACGACCTCGACGCCGCGGTCCGGCTCGTCGAGGACGCGCGGCGCGAGCACCGGGCGCTCTCGGTGGGGGTCGAGGGGAACAGTGCGACGGTCGTGCCGGAGCTGTTGCGGCGCGGGGTCGAGGTCGACGTCGTCACGGACCAGACGTCGGCTCACGACCCGCTGTCGTACCTGCCGGTCGGGGTCGACCTCGCGGACTGGGCCGACTACGCCGCCGCGAAGCCCGACGAGCTCACCGACCGTGCGCGCGAGTCCATGGCCCGGCACGTCGAGGGGATGGTCGGGTTCCTCGACGCCGGTGCGGAGGTGTTCGACTACGGCAACTCGATCCGCGACGAGGCGCGCCGCGGCGGCTACGACCGGGCGTTCGACGTCCCCGGGTTCGTGCCCGCGTACATCCGGCCGCTGTTCGCGCAGGGCAAGGGCCCGTTCCGGTGGGCCGCGCTCTCGGGCGACCCGCGCGACATCGCCGCGACCGACGCCGCCGTCCTCGACCTGTTCGACGACGAACACCTCCACCGCTGGATCCGCGCCGCGCAGGAGCGGGTCGCGTTCCAGGGCCTGCCCGCACGCATCTGCTGGCTCGGGCACGGCGAGCGCGACCGCGCGGGCCTCGCGTTCAACGACCTCGTGGCGTCGGGCGCGGTGCGCGCGCCGGTCGTCATCGGCCGCGACCACCTCGACGCCGGGTCGGTCGCGTCCCCGTACCGCGAGACCGAGGCCATGGCCGACGGCTCCGACGCGATCGCCGACTGGCCGCTGCTCAACGCGCTCACGGCCGCGTCGTCGGGCGCGACGTGGGTCTCGATCCACCACGGCGGCGGCGTGGGCATGGGCCGCTCGATCCACGCGGGCCAGGTGTCCGTCGCGGACGGCACGCCGCTCGCCGCGGCGAAGCTCGCGCGCGTGCTGTCGAACGACCCGGGCCTCGGGGTGCTGCGCCACGTCGACGCCGGCTACGACGACGCGGTCGCCGCGGCCGAGCGCGGCGGGCTGCGCGTCCCGACGCGGGAGACGACGTGACGGGGCGCCGCGCGACAGGCGGCCCCTCGGCGCCCGGGTCGACGCTCCTCACCGGCATCGGCGAGCTGACGACCAACGTCCCGGGCGGCCCCGGCACGCGCGACGGCGACCAGACCGGCCTGGTGACGGACGCCGTCGTGCTGCTCGACGGCGGCCGGGTCGCCTGGGCGGGTCCGGCCCGGGAGGCGCGGGACGCCGTCGGGCACGCGCTGGACGGACGGGAGCCGGACGTGACGGTCGACGCGGGCGGGCGCGCGGTGCTCCCGGGGTTCGTCGACTCGCACACCCACCTCGTGTTCGCGGGCGACCGCGCCGCCGAGTTCGAGGCGCGCATGGCCGGGCGCCCGTACGAGGCGGGCGGCATCCGGTCGACCGTCGCCGCGACGCGCGCCGCGTCCGACGACGTCCTCCGCTCCGGGCTCGCCCGGCACCTCGACGAGGCGGCCCGGCAGGGCACGACCACGGTCGAGGTGAAGAGCGGCTACGGCCTCACCGTCGCGGACGAGGAGCGGTCCGTGCGGCTCGCGCGCGAGGCGACGCCCGAGGTGACGTTCCTCGGCGCGCACGTCGTGCCGGTGGAGTACGCGGGCCGGGCCGACGCGTACCTCGACCTCGTGTGCGGGGAGATGCTCGCCGCGTGCGCGCCGCACGCCCGGTGGGTCGACGTGTTCTGCGAGACCGGCGCGTTCACGCCCGAGCAGTCGCGCCGCGTCCTCGAGGCAGGGGCCGCCGCCGGGCTCGGCGTGCGCGTGCACGCGAACCAGCTCGGGCCGGGGGAGGGGGTGCGCCTCGCCGTCGGGCTGGGCGCCGCCGCGGTGGACCACTGCACGCACCTCACCGACGACGACGTCGCGGCGCTCGCGGGCTCGTGGACCGGCGGCGGGGCCCGGTCGAGCGGCGCCCCCGGCACCGTCGCGACCCTGCTCCCGGGCGTCGAGTTCTCCACGCGCCAGCCCTACCCCGACGCGCGACGGCTGCTCGACGCGGGCGCCGTCGTCGCGCTCGCGAGCGACTGCAACCCCGGGTCGAGCTACACGTCGTCGATGCCGCTGTGCGTCGCGCTCGCCGTCCGCGAGATGCGGATGACCGTCGCCGAGGCCGTGTGGTCCGCGACCGCGGGCGGTGCGCTCGCGCTGCGGCGGGACGACGTCGGGCACCTCGCCCCCGGCGCCCGGGCCGACGTCGTCCTGCTCGACGCCCCGAGCCGCACCCACCTCGCCTACCGCCCCGGCGTCCCGCTCGTCTCGGCGGTCTGGAAGGACGCCGTCCGCCTCCCGCCGAGATAGAGCCTCCGGTCACGCGATAGGGCTCGGAGCGTTCTACGTCGCGACCGGACGCTCTACCTCGCGGAGGGCGACGCCGGCGGCGAGCTCGAGGACGCAGAGCGCGGCGAGGCGGACGGTGCGGCCGTCGGGGGCGTCGGCGGTCGCGTCGACCTCGACGACGTCGGCGGAGCGGAGCCGGTCGTCGAGCGCCGCGGCCCGCACGAGGGCGCGCAGCTCCCACGCCGCGATCCCGCCGGGGACGCTCGCGGGGCAGCCCGGGGCGACGGAGCGGTCGCACACGTCGACGTCGACGTCGAGGTGCACCGGGCCGCCCGCGGCGCCCGCTACCTCCATGGCCGCACGCATGACGTCCTCCGGGCCGCGCCGGCGCAGCTCGTCGACATGCACGACCGTGATCCCCAGCTCGACGGCGCAGCGTGCGTACTCGGCGGAGTTCGCGAAGTCCGCGATGCCGACCTGCACGACCCGCCGCGGGTCGAGCCCCGCCTCGACCAGCCGCCGCACCGGGGACCCGTTGGACACGCCGTCGCGCAGGTCGTGGTGGGCGTCGAGCGTCACGAGACCGGCGGTGGCGAGGTCGTCCCCCCACGCGCCGAGCGCGGTCGCGACGGTCACGGAGTTGTCGCCGCCCAGCGCGACGAGCAGCCGTGCGTGCTCCAGCGCGGCGCGGACGGCCGCGCGCGTCCGGGCCTCGCCCTCCGCGCCGTCGGGCTCGTCGACGTCGCCGAGGTCGGCGAACGTGAGCCCCGCCAGGTCGACGGGACCGGCCCGCCCGCCGAGGCCTCGAGCGCCGACGGCGGCGACGGGTCGCACGCGGGCGGCGGGGCCGCCGTCGGGCAGGGGGCGGTCGGGGACGAGCGCGGGGCTGAACCGGCGCAGCGCGGCGCGCACCGCGGCCGGCGTCGCGTGCGCGCCGGTCGGCGAGAGCGACGTGCGCCAGGCGGGGACGCCGAGCAGCGCGACGTCGACGGCGTCGCCCGTCGGCCCGGGCCAGTCGCCCGCCCGGGGCCACGACGGGTCGTGCGGGAGGGGCTGTGCGTCGTCGCTCACGGTCCCGACGCTAGCGGCCCGACGGCCGCCCCGCCCCGCGCGCGGCCCTAGGGCGTGTCTCCTAATGAGGGCCATGGAGCGACAGAGCAAGTGACCTCGCGATCGCTCTGATTGCCGGACCTCAGTGATCAGGTCGAGGGT
>NZ_JBEPOQ010000010.1:0-150726 GCF_040546915.1 Cellulosimicrobium sp. 4261 | reverse complement strand
CAGCACCGCCCCCGGCCCCGACCGCACCACCGCCTCCACGGCATCCGCAGCCAGCACCGCCAACCGCTCCGCCGGAGCGATCACGACCTCCATCACAACACCTTTCGACGGCCGACGAGGGCAGCACCCACGGCGGCGACCGGGACGTCCGACGGAGCGAGGGAGACCCGCTCCGAGAGACGCAACGAGGACAGGAAGGGGGACGTGCTCGACTGCGCATCGAGCGCGTCGCGGACCGCGTCCAACAGCGGCTGGCCCAGCGCGGACACGCCGCCGCCGAGCACCACGTGGCGCACGTCCACCGTCAGCTCGAGGATCCGCACGGCGGACGCGACGGCGGACGCGAACTCGTCCTTGATGCGGATCGCGTCCGGGTCGCCCGCGGCCGCAGCCTCGAAGAGCTCGGCCGGGGCCGGTCGGCCGTGCCGGGACGGCCAGCGCGCCGACACGGCGGAGCCCGACGCGTAGACCTCCACGCACCCGCGCTGCCCGCACGCGCACTCCGGCCCGCGCGGGTCGATCGGGATGTGCCCGATCTCGCCCGCGGCGCCGCTCACGCCCCGGCGCAGCTCGCCGCCGAGCACGATGCCGGCCGCGAGCCCGGTGCCGAGCGCGAGGAACGCCAGGTCCTCGCCCTCCGCGCCGCGCAGGTGCGAGGCACCGAGGGCGGCGACGTTGAGGTCGTTGTCGACCTGGACCGGGACACCGCCGAGCTCGGCGGACAGCGCCTCGGCGAGCCCGAAGCGTCCGCCCTCGATACCGAGGTTCACCGCGTGCATGACGGAGCCGTCGGCGGGGTCCACCAGCCCGGGGACCCCGACGCCGACGCCCTCGACGTCCGCGAGGTCACCGCAGGCGCGGCGGACCAGCTCGCGGACCGCGCGCGCCGCGCTGGACACGACGCCCTCCGGTCCGCGCACCGTCGGCAGGCGCAGCGTCTCGCGCGCGACCCCGTCGGGGCCGAGGAAGGCCGCGAGCACCTTGGTGCCGCCGATGTCGAGGCCCACCGCGCTCCCCGGGCCCACGGGGCCGCGTCGTGACGCGGCCCCGGGCCCGGGGCGTCCGGCCAGGGCTGCGGCCGCCTCCCCGTCGAGCGAGGCAGCCGTGCTCAGGTCGCTCACGTCAGCCCTTCACCGCACCCGAGACGAGGCCACCGGTCATCCTGCCTTGGACGATGACGAAGAAGATGACCACCGGGATCGCCACGATGACAGAGCCGGCCATCAGCGCTCCCCAGTTCGTCGCCATCGTCGCCTGCTGGAACGTGCGCAACCAGACCGGCAGCGTCATGGACTCCGGCCGGGACATGATGATCAGCGCCATGAGGAACTCGTTCCACGCCTGGATGAACGCGAAGACACCGGTGGCGACGAGACCGGGCGCGAGCAGGGGGAACGTCACCTTCCAGAACGCCTTCGGGCGTGAGCACCCGTCGATCATGGCCGCTTCCTCGAGCTCCGCCGGCACACCTTGGACGAAGCCGCGCAAGGTCCAGATCGTGAACGGCAGCACCGCGGAGATGTAGACGAACGCCAGTCCGGTGATCGTGTTGAGCATCTGCCAGCCGTCGATGATCCGGAAGATCGAGATCATCATGGCCTCGCCGGGGATCATCTGGATCACGAGGAGCGCGACGATGAACGACTTGCGCCCCTTGAACGAGAAGCGCGTGATCGCGAGCGAGGCGAGGAAGCCCAGGATCATCGACACGACCAGCGTGATGAGCGTGACGGTGATCGAGTTGACCATCGCGGGCGGCAGCGGCGCACGACGGTCGTCGGTCCACACGTTCACGTAGTTGTTCAGCGTGAAGACGTCTGGGGTCGGGAAGAAGTGCAGGTCCGTCCCACGGATGAGGTTCGTCGGCAGGAACGACGTGTTGATCATCCAGTAGACGGGGAATGCCGACGCGACGAAGACGACGATCGCGATGACCGAGTAGACGATGTTCGCCGCGCGCTTCTTGCTCTGTCCCTCGCGCCGCGTCTTCTGGCCGCCGCGCGCGGGAACCGCGGCGCGCGAGACGGGGATCGTCGGGGTGGAGATGGTGCTCACAGTTCTTCCTCCCGGACGGTCCGGCGCACGTAGTAGAACGAGATGCCGAGCATGATGAAGACGAAGATGACGGCGATCGCGCCGGCGACACCGTAGTGCCCCTGCGCCATGCCCATCTGGTAGATGTACACGCCGATCGTGTTCGTCTTCTCGCGGTCGCCACCGATGCCCTGCAGGGCGTAGACCTGCGTGAAGACGCGCAGGTCCCAGATGATCGACAGCACGATCAGCACCGTGTAGATGCTCCGCACGTAGGGCACCATGATGAGACGGAACCGCTGGAACGGCGTCGCACCGTCGAGCTGCGCGGCCTCGAGGACCTCGCCCGGCACCTGTGTCAGGCCGGCGTACAGCGTGAACGCCACGAACGGCACCGCGCCCCACACGATGATGAGCGTGAGGATGAGGAAGAACTGCATCGGGTCGAGGAGCCACGGGTGGCCCATCCAGTTGTTCCCGGTGATCTTCGTGAGGAAGTTGTTGACGACGCCGTACTCGGTGTCGAACAGCCACCCCCAGACGATGGTGCCGGCGAGGGGCGGCATCGCCCACGCGAGCAGCAGCCCGACCGAGACGAGCAGCCGGAAGCCCTTGTTGAGGCGCATCATGAGCAGCGCGACGAGCGTGCCGAGCAGCATCGTGAGGGCGACCCAGATCACCATCAGGACGAAGCTGCGCAGCAGGACGGTCCAGAACCCGTCGACGTCGGTGAGGACCTGTACGTAGTTGTCCAGGCCTACCCACTCGGCCGGCACGCCCATGAGCTGGGCGCGCTCGTACTCCTGGAAGGACATGACGAACAGCCGGACCAGTGGGTAGCCGACCATGACACCCAGCAGGACGAGGCTGGGGACCAGCAGAGTCCACGGCAGGACCGGTGGACGCCGCTTCTTGGGGGGCCGCACGGACGCGTGCGGGGACGCCGTCCGGGGCTCAAGAGTGGTAGAGCTCATTTCCTCACTCCGTCGGATGGTGCGCGGTGGTGCGCAGTGGTGACGTGCGGGACGCGTCATGCGAAGGGTGGGGACCCGCGAGGAGTCCCCACCCCTGACGAGCGTCCGGTCCCGCCCCGGGCGAACCCGAGGCGGCACCGGCCGAGCTCAGCTGTTGAGGATCTGCTCGATCTTCGCGTCGAGGTCCTCGGCGACCGTCTTCACGTCCTCGCCGTTCGCGATGCGCGTGAAAGCGGTCTGGAGGACGTTCTGCGCCTCGACGTCGGCCCACTTCGGCGACACGGGCGTGACCTGCGTGTTCATCGCTGCGTCCACACCGGCCTGAGCGATCGGGTTGTCCGTCGGCACCTTGTCGGCGAGCGAGGTCTTGGCCGGGATGAGACCGTTCTCGGCGAGGATCGTCTGGTACTCGTCGCTCATCATGATCGCGTAGGCCTTGACGGCGAGCTCAGGGTTGTTCGACTTCGACGCGACCGCGAGGTTCGAGCCACCACCGAAGACGGTCGCGGTACCGCCGTCCTTGCCGGGCAGCGGGAGCGCGGTGAGGTCCGAGCCGTAGGTCGACTCGCAGCCCGGCGTCTCCGCGTCCTCCGGGGCCTTGATGGACCACTGGATCCACGTCGGGGCGGACAGGTATGCGACCTTGCCCTCGCAGAACGGCACCTGGAGGTCGGTCTCCTGGCCGTCCTTCGGTGCGTGCGAGGCGTTGGCCATCAGGTCGGCGACCTGCTCCATGCCCTTGAGGCCGCCCTCCGAGGAGAAGCCCGCCTCCCACGTGCCGTCCTCGCCCTGCTCGGCGATGAAGCCACCGTTCTCCCAGATGAAGGGGAGAGCGTTGTACCAGTCCTGGCCCGGCCAGTAGAGGCCGGACACGTCGGGCGTCGTGAGGGCCTTGGCGCTCGCGACGTACTCGTCGAGCGTGGTCGGCACCGCGGCGTCACCCGTGATCTGGGGCGAGTAGAACACCACGCGCGAGCCCGCGTAGTACGGCAGCGCGTAGTGCTTGTCCTCCCACGTGCCGGCCTCGACGAAGGCGGGCAGGAGGTCGTCGCCACCGTAGGACTCGAACTCGTCAGCGGTGATCTCGCGGAAGTAGCCCGCGGAGGTGAACGCGGCGGACTGCGTGTTGCCGACCTCGACGACGTCAGGGCTGTCGGAGCCCGAGAGCGAGGTCGTCAGCTTGTCGACGAGGCCCGTCCAGGACTGCTCCTCGATCGTGAGGGTGCTGCCCGGGTTCTCCTCCTCGAACGTCGTCTTGAGGTAGTCGCGGGCCGCGTCGGGGGTGTCGGAGCCCACGAGCCAGACGCGGACGTCGCCGGAGGCGGACTCGCCGTCGCCGGAGCCGTTGTTCCCGCTCCCGCCGGTGCTGCAGGCGGTCAGCGCGAGCGCCAGGGTGATCGTCGAGGCCACGGAGGCGGCGACGAGACGGTTCCTCTTCACTGGGTGCTTCCTCTCGGTGATTCTTGGTGGTGGCGGCGATGCCCCCACCGGAGGTGTGGCAGGAGTCCTGCGTAATCGAGCGTGTGCAGGGGTGCTGCTGTGTTACTGCGTTCCTGGGGGTGCTGCACTGGGGGGTCCCAGGAGGTCGTGAGGGGCGGGTCGTGGCCCGCGCCCCGGTCGGGCAGAGCGGGTCAGTCGGAGCGTCGTCGGCTCACGAGACCCCCAGCTGTCCGGAGAGGACGAGGACGGCGGCCCCAGCGAGGACGACGTCTTCGTCGAGCGTGGCCATCCGCACCTGCAGCCCGCTGCCGATGACCGGCATGGTGCGGGAGCGGATAGTCTCGAACGCCGACTCGCGCAGGGGGCCGTCGAGCAGGTCCGCCGGACCGCTCACGAGCACCTCCGCGAGGTTGAGCGCACTGACGACAGGGGCCAGGGCGATGCCCAGCGTCCTGCCCACCGACGCCAGCACGGCGTCGGAAGCCTCGGTGTCGAGCCCGTCCACCGCGCGGCGCAGCGCCGGCACGGACAGGACGGTCTCCAGGCACCCGCGACGCCCGCAGGCGCACGGCTCGCCGTCCTCGACCACGGTCACGTGGCCGAGCTCGCCGGCGGCGTCGGCGTGCCCGTGCACGCGTGCGCCGTCGACCATGATGCCGGCGCCCACGCCCTCGCCCACGGTGAGGACGAGCAGGCCGTCGCCGGCCGCTCCCCCGAACGTGAACTCGCCGAGCGCGGCGATGTTGGCGTCGTTGGCGACGTGGACCGCGAGCCCCAGCCGCTCCGTGAGCTGGGCTGCGAGCGGGACGTCGTACCAGCGCCGGTTCGGCGCCTCGATGACACGGCCCTCGGCGTCGACGACGCCGGGCGACCCGATCCCCACGCCGATGACCGGCTGGGTCGCGGACGCGATGAGCCCGCGGCAGAAGCGCATGAGGAGGTCGACGAGCTCGGTGCCGGTGCGGCCGTCCACGGCGAGGCTCTGCCGGACGACGAAGTCGCCCGTGAGCGTGACGACGGCGCCGCGCAGGACCTCGTCGTCGGTGAGGTCGACGGAGACGATCTGGTAGGCGCTCGTGCGCATGCCGACGAGGATCGCGGGCTTGCCGACACGCTGGCCCGGGCGGACGCCGAGCTCCTCGACCAGGCCCTCGGCGATGAGCACGGACACGAGGTCGGAGATGGTCACGCGAGTGAGGGACGTGGCGCGCGCGAGGTCGGCGCGCGACGTGGGCCCCTCGTGGAACAGGTGCTGCAGCACGAGCGACCGGTTGTGGGCCCGAGCGTGCTCGGGGAGCACCTTCGAGGTCGGCCTGAGCCCTGTGCTCAGTCGCCTCCTCGGTGCGCCGGTGCCGGTGACTGCCGTTGTCATGTTTGTTAGTAGACTGCCTTTACTAAGTGGCTGTCAACTCCCTCTCGGCTTCGTGACCGAAATGTAGCCGAGGAGGTCACGACGCGGGACCTTGGTCCCACGGCCGCCCGTGTCAGGGAGCCGCGGCGATCCAGCCCCGCGCCCCGGCGTGCTCGACCGAGCGGGACGCGACCCGCACGGCGTCCTCCAGCGCGAGGCGCCACGACGACCCGCGCGCCACCGCCGCGGCGAACGCGCCGTGGACCACGTCGCCCGCACCCAGGGTGTCGACGACGCGACCCGGCTGCGGGACCGCGACCTCGTACCTCTCCCCCGCGTCGAGCACCTCGACCGGCAGCGGACCACGGGTCCGCGCGACGAGCCGCGGCCCGAGCGCGGCGACGGCGTCGAGCACGTCGTCGGCCGCGACGCCGGGCGGCCGGAAGTCCGCGGACACGACCACGGCGTCGCACAGCCCGATCATCGCGGGCGCGTCGGGCTTCCAGGAGCCTCCGTCCAGCACGACGACGCACCCGCGCTCCCTCGCGCGACGCGCGACCCGGAGCGCGAGCCCGGGGTGGTGGCCGTCGAGCAGCAGGACGTCCCCAGGGCGGAGCGCGTCCAGCAGGCCCGTCGTGCTCTCCGGCACGACGAGCGACGCGTCCGTGAGGTCGCCGAAGCCCGACGCGTTCGTGCTCACGACCGCACGCTCCCCGGTCGCGCGGGTGACGAGCACGGTCGAGACCGCGGGCTGGGCCCGCCCGGCGGCGTCGGCGGCGGCGTCGACGAGCGCGACGCCCGCCGCCTCGAGCTCGGACCGCACGACCTCGGCGAGGGGACCGTGACCCACGGCGGTCACGAGGGTCGTCGGGGCGCCGAGCCCGACGGCGGTCGCCGCGGCGTTCGCGGCCGGGCCGCCGAACGTCGCGGCGAGGGACCGCGCGACGACCTTCTCGTCAGGTCCGGGCAGGGCGTCGACCACCTGGACGACGTCGAGGGTCACGAGTCCGCAGCACACCAGCACGCGCCCATCCTCGCGCGCGGACGGACCCGTCCGCACGACGCCGGGCGGCGGTCGGATCACGGTCAGTTCACAAGACGGTCACGATGTGGGTGCGGCTGTCCGGTTCGCACGGTTGGCCCCCTACCCTCGCACCATGCGGACCACTCGCCCTCTCGCCGTCGTCGCCGCGCTGGTGCTCGGCGGCGCGCTCCTGGCCGGCTGCTCCGCGACGTCGGGAGACGGCGCGTCCGACTCCGGCGCGGGGTCCGAGGCGGCGGTGGTCGACGGCACCGACACCTCGTCCGGCGCCTCCGCCGGTATCGCGCCCGGCGACGAGGACGCCGTGGTCGAGGCGGACCGCGAGATCGTCACCACCGGCTCGGTGACCGTCGTCGCGAAGGACCCGTCGGCGGCCGCCGAGCAGGTCGCCGAGCTCGCGGAGAGCGCCGGAGGTCGGGTCGAGAGCCGTCGGCAGTCCGAGCCCGAGGGCGACGCGCGGCCCACGGCCGAGCTGACGGTGCGCGTGCCCGCGGCCCAGACGACCGCGACCGTGGACGCTCTCGGCCAGGTCGGCGAGGTGCGCGACCTCGCGATCGAGGCGGTCGACGTGACCGGCACCGCGCGCGACCTCGACGCCCGCGTCGCGGCGCTCACCACGTCGGTCGAGCGGCTGCGGACCCTCATGGGCGACGCCGCGACGACCGCGGACCTGCTCGCCGCCGAGCAGGAGCTCACGACCCGCCAGGCGGAGCTCGAGTCGTTGCAGTCGCAGCGCGCCGCGCTCACGGACCAGGTGTCGATGTCGACGCTGCACGTCACGGTCGTGCAGGTGGCGCCGACCGAGCAGCTCGCGCCCGGCGGCTTCCTCGGCGGGCTGCAGAACGGCTGGAACGCTCTGCTCACGACGCTCAACGGCCTGGTCGTCGTCCTCGGCGCCCTGCTCCCGTGGCTCGTCGTCGCCGGTCTCGTGCTGCTCGTCGTGCGCTGGGTGCTGCGCCGGGTGCGCCGGCGTGCACAGGACGGCGGGGCGCCCCCGGCCGACGACGGCGGCACGGGACCGGACGACGACCCGGGGGCGCCGTCCTCGGGGCGGGAGCCGCTCGTCGGGGCGTCCGCCCGTGACTGAGCCCGTCGCTCGCGAGGGCGCCGGGCGCGTCGCGCGCCTGTGGGCCGACGACGAGGGCACGGCCCGGCTCGCCGGGCACCTCGTGACGCGCGCGTGCACGCACTGGGACACGGTCGGGCCGCAGACGTTCCCCCGGCACGTCAACCCGGAGCCGCGCGTGCAGTGGCGGGCCCACCTCGACGGCGCGGGCGGCGACGAGGACCTGTACAGCGACGACCCCGGCGCGCCCCCGCTCCCTCGTGACGACGACGCCCGGGTCGAGGTGAGAGGGCGACGGCTGCGGCTCGAGTGGCTCGACGGCGACGAGGCGGCGGCGGCCTGGGAGCGCTACGGCTGGTGAGATCTACCGAGCGCCGGCACGACGACGGCCCGCACCCCGGGAGGGGTGCGGGCCGTCGTCGCAGGGGTGGAGGTGCGGGGAATCGAACCCCGGTCCGGTGACGCCGATCGAGGACTTCTCCGGGCGCAGTCTGCTGTCGTTTTTCTCGGCCCCCGCACTCACGCAGACAAGATGCGGACGGGCTCAGTCACCTGAAAGTCCCCGCAGCCCCGGTGACGAGGACTGCGAGCAGTGGCTCTCTAGATGACGCCAGGATCCGAGTCGAGAGCTAGCTCGGGCTGACGGACTTCGGGGCTCGCTCAGGCGGCGAGGGCGAAGTCGGTGCGCTTGTTATCGGCACCTGTGTTTTGCAGACATCGTTGACGAGATGAGTCTGCATCCTCGGCCCGCTTCTCCTCGAAGCACGACCACCGTCGAAACCGATCACCCCCTGTGCAGTTGTCAAGCACTGCGCGGCGCCCGGGCAGACCCGGACCTCGTGCAGCAGGTCCAGCCTACGCGATCAACGCCGTGCCCCGCACGGATATTTCCGCGCGACGCGGGCACCGGCGGTCTCGCCGCCGGTGCCCGCGTCGCGGCTACTTCTTCCGGCTCAGCGAGTCGACGAGCAGCCCGCCGGCGATCCCGAGCAGGAAGACGTCCTTGGCGAGCCCGGTCCCCTGCTCGGTGGGCCGGACACCGTCCTCGCGCGTCATGCCCGGGGTCTTGAGGTACATGCCCACGAGGCCGGCCGAGAAGACGCCCAGCCCGACGGCGACGAGCCCGGTCGGGACGAAGGGCGCCACGAGCGCCGCGCCGAGTGCGATCTCGGCGGTCGACAGGGTCTTGGTGAACTGCTTGGGCTCGACGTCCCCGAGGAACGAGTACGTGCCGGCGGCCATCCCGTGCAGTCCCTGCGCGGTCTCCTCGTCGGCACCGCGCTTGCTCAGGCCGGAGTTGAGGATGTACGCCCCCGCCGCGAGGCGCGGGATGTACTGGCGGAGCTTGACCATGGGGCCTCCTGGTTCGCGGTCGTCGTCTCGCCCTCGACCGTACGTCGAGGGCGACCGCGTCACCAGCGGGTAGGGCCGGCGTCGGGCACAGGACCGCGTGCGGGACGCCCTGCGCGGCGTCAGCGCAGCTCGCGCTGCCGCATGGCGCGCTGCGCCTCGCGGTTGTCCTGCTTCTCCCGGAGCGCCTGCCGCTTGTCGTACTCCTTCTTTCCGCGCGCGAGCGCGATCTCGACCTTGGCGCGGCCGTCGAGGAAGTACAGCGCGAGGGGCACGATCGTGTGCCCCTTCTCGCGCGTCTTGGACTCCAGGCGCAGGATCTCCTCCTTGTGCAGGAGCAGCTTGCGCTTGCGCCGCGGGGCGTGGTTGTTCCACGTGCCCTCGGTGTACTCGGGGATGTGGACGTTCTCGAGCCAGGCCTCGCCGCGGTCGACCGCGACGTAGCCGTCGACCAGCGACGCCCTGCCCATCCGCAGCGCCTTGACCTCGGTCCCGGAGAGCACGATCCCCGCCTCGTACACGTCCTCGATCACGTAGTCGTGGCGTGCCTTGCGGTTGCTGGCGACGACCTTGCGGCCGCTGTCCTTCGCCATCCGTGTCCTACCGTCCTTCGTCGCTGTCGGTGCTGTCCCCGGGATCCGTGACGTTCGTCCGGGCGCCCCAGCGTACGGGTGCCCGACGACGCCTGGTACCGATTATCCCCCGGGTGCGGTCAGCGCAGCACGGACATCGGGTCGATCGTCGACCCGTTGACGTACACCTCGAAGTGCAGGTGGCACGCCCCCGAGAGGCCGGTGTTGCCCGAGTACCCGATGACATCGCCCTTGTTGACGGTCCGGCCCGACGACACGGCGAAGCGGGTGAGGTGGTTGTAGCTCGTCATGAGGTTCTTGCCGCCCACCGTGCCGTGGTTGATCAGCACCTGGTTGCCGAACCCGTTGCGCCACTGGGCGTGGACGACCGTCCCGGGCCCGGCCGCCATGATCGGCGTGCCGCAGTAGGCCCGCAGGTCCGTCCCCGCGTGCAGCCGGTAGTAGCCGAGGATGGGGTGCAGCCGCATCCCGTAGCTCGACGTGACGTAGGGCACCGCCGTCGGGTACGACAGGAAGCTCGAGATGCTGCCGCGGTCGCCGCCGGAGGACGAACCACCACCCCCACCGCCGCCCCCGCCGGAGGACGACCCGCCGCCGCCACCACCGCCACCGCCACCGCCGCCGGACTGCTGGCTCTGCTGCTGGCGGCGCGCCTCCTCCTCGGCGGCCTTGCGGTCGCGCTCGGCCTGCTCCGCGATGATGCCCTTGATCTCGCTCTGCAGGGACTGCTGCGCCGCCTCGTTCTCGGCGACCTTCGCCTCGGCCGCGGACTTGCGCTCCTCGATCGTCGCCTTCTTGGCCTGCTGGTCGACGATGAGCTGCTCGACCTCGGCCTTGCGGTCCGCCGCCGCCGTGCGCGCAGCCTCTGCGGCGACGAGGTTCTCGTCCGCCTGCTGCTTGAGGTCGGTGACCGTCTCGCGCACCGCCTGGAGGCGCGCCTCGCGGTTGCGCGACACGGACTCCGCCTCGAGGAGCTCCTGGAGCGAGCGGGACTGGCTGCGCGCCGCCGTCGAGGAGACGGCGTACTCCGCGATGAACTCCTCGGTGCTCTGCGCACCCGTGACGATGCCGAGGCTCGAGACGTCGCCCTGACCGCGGTACGCCTGGCGCGCCATCTCGGCGATGCTCGACTTGGCGTCGGCCACCTCGGTCGCGCCGCGCTCGATCTCGGCGCTGATCGCGGCCTCCTGGCCCAGCGCGTCCTCGAGCCGCTGCGCGAGCAGCTCCGCCTCGCGCTGCGTCCGCTCGACCTCGGCCTGGGCGGCGTCGAGCTCGGCCTGCGCGACGGGCAGCCGCGCCTCGATGGCCTGGAGGTCCACGACGGCCTGGGCGAGCGCCGAGTCCGTGTCCTCGAGCTCGGACTGGAGCTGCTCGCGGTTGCCGAGGATCTCGGACTGGCGGCGCTCCGCCGCGGCACGGCGGTCGTCGATGTCGTCGGCGGAGGCCGAGGAGACGCCGCCCACGAGGAGCAGGGTCGTGGCGATCAGAGCTGCTGTCGCGCGGCGGAGGTCCCGGGTCATCTCACACCCTCGTGTGGCGGTTGAGCGTGACGACCGAGGACACGGCCGCCAGCAGGAAAGCGATCCCGACGAGCACGGGTGCGATGCGCAGCACGTCCGCCTCGTCGACGTAGGCCACCCACGTCACGGACTGGGACAACCAGTCGGTGACGAGGTACTTCACCCCGACCCAGAGCCCGCCGACCGCGAGGACCGCGCCGAGCACGGCGGCGATCGCCCCCTCGAGCAGGAACGGGAGCTGGATGAACAGGTTCGACGCCCCGACGAGCCGCATGATGCCCGTCTCGCGCCGTCGGCTCAGCGCGGAGAGGCGGATCGTCGTCGTGATGAGCAGCACGGCGGCGAGCAGCATGACCGCCGCGAGGCCGGCCGCGAGCAGCGACGCGCGGTTGAGCGCGAGGAAGAGCGAGTCGAAGATGCGACGCTGGTCCTCGACCACCTCGACGCCCGGCCGCCCCGTCACGACGTCGTTGACGACCTCGTAGTTCTCCGGGTTGGTGAGCTTGAGGCGGAAGGACGCCTGCATGTCGTCGACCGTGAGCTGTGTGCCGAGGTACCCGTCGGGGTAGCGCTCGGTGAACGCCGCGAACGCGTCGTCCTTGGACTCGAAGTACACCGTCTGGATCTCGTCGCCGAGCTCGGAGTCGAACAGGTCCTCGATCGCCGCGATCTGCTCGGGCGTGGCCTCGCCGGCCGCGCACGTGGGCGACGGCGACCCGGCGGGGCACAGGAAGACGGACACCTCGACCTTGTCGTACCAGTCGTCCTTGAGCTTGCCGATCTGCGCCTGGAGCAGCAGGGACGACCCGACGAACGTCAACGAGACGAAGGTGACGAGCACGACGGAGACCGCCATGGAGACGTTGCGCCGCAGGCCCTGACCGAGCTCCGCGAGGATGAACTGGAGTCGCACGCCGCTCACTCCCCCGCGTTCGCGTCGACGCGGCGACGCGTCGAGCGTCGCCGGGGCAGCGGGGGTCGCCCGGGCGGGTCCGCCACGGGCGTCGCACCGGTCGTCGTGCCGGGGGTCGACGCCTGGTCCGCGGTCTCGGCGGGGGCCTGCCCGGACCGGGACGCCGGTTCGGGCGTCGCGGTCGGGCGCGCCGCGCGTCGCACGACGGCGGTCGGCGCCGACTCGGGTGCCGCGGCGGGGGTCGTCGGGTCGGGGATGACCTGGCCGCGCGCGCCGTACGACCCGTGCGCCTGGTCGCGCACGAGCGTGCCGGTGTCGAGCTCGACGACGCGGCGGCGCATCTGGTTGACGATCTCCTCGTCGTGCGTCGCCATGACGACGGTCGTGCCGGTGCGGTTGATGCGGTCGAGCAGGCGCATGATCCCGAGGGACGTCGTGGGGTCGAGGTTCCCGGTCGGCTCGTCGGCGAGCAGGATCGGCGGGCGGTTGACCATGGCGCGCGCGATGGCGACGCGCTGCTGCTCACCACCGGAGAGCTCGTGCGGGCGGCGCTTCTCCTTGCCGGCGAGCCCCACCATCTCGAGCGTCTCGGGCACCGTGATGGCGATGGTGTGACGCGGCTTGCCGATGACCTGGAGCGCGAAGGCGACGTTCTCGAACACCGTCTTGTTGGGCAGCAGGCGGAAGTCCTGGAAGACCACCCCGATCTGGCGGCGCAGCTTGGGGACGTTCCAGCTCGACATCGACCCGAGGTCGCGGCCCGCGACGAAGACCTTGCCCTTCGTCGGGCGCTCCTCGCGCAGGACGAGGTGCAGGCACGTCGACTTGCCGGAGCCGGAGGCGCCGACGAGGAAGACGAACTCGCCGCGTCGGACCTCCAACGACACGTCGTCGACGGCCGGCCTCGCGCCGCGCGCGTAGACCTTGGTGACGTTCTCGAAGCGGATCACAGCGGCACGTTCCTCGGGTCGGGGGTCGATCCGTGGACGAACGAGGTTCGTCGCACGATCCCGAGGGTAGGCATGCGTCTCCGGCCCGACGGGGCGGACACGCCGCACCCGGGCGCATCGATCCGTTGCTCGTATCAATCGGCCCGGGGCGGCCGAGGAGGGTCAGGCGTCCTTCTGCACCCCACGGCGCCAGCGGATCCCGGCCTCGATGAAGTCGTCGATGTCGCCGTCGAACACCGCCGAGGGGTTGCCCACCTCGTGCTCGGTGCGCAGGTCCTTGACCATCTGGTACGGCTGCAGCACGTAGGAGCGCATCTGGTCGCCCCAGCTCGCCTTGATGTCGCCCGCGAGCTCCTTCTTCTTCGCGTTCTCCTCCTCCTGACGCACGAGCAGCAGGCGGGACTGGAGCACGCGGAGCGCGGCGGCGCGGTTCTGGATCTGCGACTTCTCGTTCTGCATCGAGACGACGATGCCCGTCGGGATGTGCGTCATGCGCACCGCGGAGTCCGTCGTGTTGACCGACTGCCCACCCGGGCCCGAGGACCGGAACACGTCGACCTTGATCTCCGACTCCGGGATCTCGATGGAGTCCGTCTGCTCGATGAGCGGGATCACCTCGACCGCCGCGAACGACGTCTGGCGACGGCCCTGGTTGTCGAACGGCGAGATGCGCACGAGGCGGTGGGTGCCCGCCTCGACCGACAGGTGGCCGAACGCGTACGGTGCCTTCACCTCGAACGTCGCGGACTTGAGCCCGGCCTCCTCCGCGTACGACGTGTCGAGGACGGTCGTCGGGTAGCCGTGGCGCTCCGCCCAGCGCAGGTACATGCGCAGCAGCATCTCGGCGAAGTCGGCCGCGTCCACGCCGCCGGCGCCTGCGCGGATCGTCACGACGGCCTCGCGCGCGTCGTACTCGCCGGCGAGCAGGGTGCGGACCTCGAGCTGGTCGAGGTCCTTGCGGATGGCGGCGACCTCGTTCTCGGCCTCGACGAGGGTGTCCTCGTCCTCCATCTCCTGGCCCATCTCGACCAGGGTCTCGACGTCGGCGATGCGCTGCCCGAGCTTCTTCACCCGGTCCAGCTCCGACTGCGCGGCGGAGAGCGCCGACGTCACCTTCTGCGCGGCGTCCGGGTCGTCCCACAGGTCGGGCGCCGACGCCTTCTCCGAGAGGTCCGCGATCGTCGCGCGCAGCTCCTCCGGGTCGCTCACGCTCTCGATGGACTCGAGCGTGCTCCGCAGCGCCTTGATCTCGGACGGGAAGTCGATGGTGGCCACGAGGTTCAAGGTTACGCGACCCCGCGCGCGGTCGGCGCCGTCGCGCGAGGGCACGGCGACGGTTCCGCGCAGGGTCTCCTCGCCAGGACCGCGCGTGGGACCGCCGCGGGGGTCGGCGCGGGGTTGGGCGCCGTCGGGCGAGGCCCGCCCGACGGCGCGTCGCCGTCAGTCCTTCGTGCCGCCCTGCGCGGCGGACCCGCCCGTGGTCGACGTGGCCGGCTCGGTGGTCGTGGCCTGCTGGCGGCCCTCGTCGCGCGCCTTCGCGAGCATCGCCTCGAGGCGCTGGCGCCGGCGCCGCCGGTCGTCCCGGACGCCGAGGATCACGACGACGACGATCGCCAGGAGCAGGAGCTGCGGCCACGGCACCGCCCACGTGGTCACGGTGACGGTGACCGGGTCGAGCGGCGCGTCGACCTGGTCGTCGCCGACGACGGTCGGCGTCACGGTGATCGTCGTGCTGACCGGTCCGAGCGGCCAGACGTCGGCGAACGCGACCTTGCTCCGCAGCGAGCCGCCCGGCAGGACCTCGCCGAGCGGTTCCGCGGCGGCCTCGTCGACGAGGGCGCCGAAGAGGGCGGACGTCGCGACCTGGCCCTCGGCGCCGAGGCGCACGTTGCCGTCGTTGGCGACGTCGTAGGAGACGGTGACGTCGCCCGCCGCGAACGGGTTCCACGAGGGCGCGTAGGACGCCTTGACGCCCTCGACGGCGAGCGCGGGCTGGATCTCGCCGGTGACGCGCGTCGTGACGCGGAACCCGACGCGGCTCTCGACGCCGACGCTCGTACCGCCCTCGCCACCGCCCGTGCTCGTGACCGACGCCGCGATGCCCGCCGGGTGGTCGCCCGGGGTGGCGTTCTCGGGGACCGTGATCGTGTACGGGACGACCACCGTCTCCTTGGGGCCCACCTCGACGCTCTCCTGGACGGTGAACCACGTCCCCGCGTCGGTGGACTCCTGGTCCGAGGAGAGCATGTTGAATCGCCCGTTGGCGGTGAGATAGCCGTCCGCGGCCTTGAGCGCGAACGTGGCCGGCACGTCGCTGAAGTTCGAGACGGCGATGTGCTCCTCGACCGTCGTGCCCGGGTCGGCGACGAGGTCGACGCCGCGACGCCCGTCGGGACCGTTCGCGTCCGCGGGCTTGACGCCCCACGTGATGCGGTCCTCGGTGTCGAGGGGCAGCGCCGTCGACAGAGCGCTCACGACGTCGCTCTGCGCGCTCCCGAGGCCGGCGTGCGCGCTCCCGAGGCCGGCGTGCGCGCTCGTGGCGGCGGTCGTCGCAGACGCGGCGACCGCGAGCGGGGTCGCGGGCAGGAGGCCGAGGGCGAGGGCGCTCGCGGCGAGGACGAGACGACGCCCACGACGGCGGGACGACCTCCCGGTGCGGGCGGGGTGCGTTGGTGCGGGGATCACGCAGGGGCTTCTCTCCGTACGACGACGGGTCGCCCGCCCCGCAGACCGTGGTCGTGCGGGACGGTGCGACCCGTCGTGTGACTACTCGGTCGGTGCCCGGTCGGGACCGGTCACCGGGACGTCGGGACGGCTCAGTCCTCGAACAGGGACAGCGTGATGGTCGAGTTGTACGCGCCCGGCGCGACGTCCTCGCCCGTGCGCAGCGTGAGGTTCGCGCCGGCGGTCCAGGAACCCTCCGGGTTGACCTCGGCCGAGTCGAACGTCGAGACCAGGAGCTCCTGGTCGACGAGACCCGGGCCGTCCTCGAGGGCAGGCTCGACCGGCTCACCCTCGGAGACCAGGCCGGTGTCGCCACCGTCGACGAGGGTGGGGGCCCAGCCGAGGTTGTCGGCGCCGATCTCGCCCGCGTCGCCCGTGAAGGCGGACGCGCTGCCCAGCACGTACCAGTAGGCGCCCTCGGGCACCTCGGTCCGCGTGTCGGTGACGGTGACCTCCGGGAGCGCGCCGTTGAACTCGCGCGTGCCCTCGACCGACGACTCGTCGGCCTCGGTCAGCGTGGTCGAGTTCGCAGCGACCGTGAGGGCGAGGTTGCCCGGCTCCACGTTGGACTCGATCTCGACGGAGACGTCGACGTTCGTGTCGTCGCCCACCTGGTCGGCGGAGGCAGCGGACGCGAGGGCGACCGTGCCGATGAGCATCGCGCCGAGGGCACCCCCGGCGACGAGCTTCTTCGTTGCTCGTGCGTTCATGTTGTAGCTCTCCATCGTTGGAGTTGTTGTCGGACCGGATCACCATAGCGGCGAACCCAGGGTTTTGACAGGGTCGGAACAGAAGTGGCCATCCAAAGTTAAGAAAGTGAACAAAGGCGCGGGAGCGCGCTCACGCGACGTTGCGGCATTCCTTTCCCTGGACGTTCTTCGTCGAACAGCAACAGGTGCTCACCACGCTCTGGCACGTGACTCTGCACGCACGATGATGCCATCACTCCACGCCCCGGTCACCCAGCTGATCATCGCGGGTCGCGCCCGCGCAGCGAGGCCGACCGACGCCGTGCGCCCGTCTCCGGTCGACGCGTCGGTCACCACGACCTCGCTCAGACCGGCGAGCGCCTTCGGGTTCCGGGCGAGATAGTCGTCGACGTCCGCACGGATCCCGGCGTCGGTGAGTGTGAGGACGGCACCCTCGACCGGCGGCGCGGCGCCGCCGGAGTAGAACGTCTCGTGGGTCGTCGAGTCGGCCGCCGTGAGCGCGAGCGCGTCCGCGAGCTCGTAGAGCCGCTTGCGCTCGAGGTGTACCTCCGAGGCGCTCACCACCACCGTCACGAGGAGGAGCGCGAACGCGACGAAGGCGCTCGTGAGGAGCATGATGCGGCCGTCCTCCTCTCCGTCGTCCGATCTCCGCAGCCGCCCGACGAGCGCGGCCGGCCCGCGGACGACGGCCCCGGACCGTCGCCCGGGACCGAGTCCGAGCGTGTCCCCGGGTGTCGGGGTGCCCCGAGCTGTCACCGTGACGAGAGATGTCGAGGCGCCCACGGGCGTCGGGGTGCCTACGGGTGCCGGCGTGCCTGCGGGCGCCGGTGCGCCTCCCCGTGTCGAGGCGCCCAGGGGCGACGGGGCGCTCACGGGTGTCGAGGAGCTCACGGCCGCCGCGCCGCGTACGCGTCGACGGACGCGACATGCCGCGCCTCCACGGGGACGGAGAGCGGGACGACCCCCCGCACGAACTCGGGCACGAGCGGGAGCGGCACGTCGAGCCGGACGTGCGCCGTGACCTCGCCGCCCGGTTCCAGGCAGCGTTCCGACGAGCACGCGATCCTCAGGCCGCCCGGGGTCGGGGCGAACCCCTGGTCGCCGAGCGCCAGGGTCACGGCCGCCGAGGCGAGCCGGGCGCCGTCGTCGGACGACGGCGCGGTGACGAACGCGCGCGCCGCCTCGCGGGAGGCGCCCTCCACGGCGAACGTCGCCGCCTGCACCCGACCCACCGTGAGCACCAGGTAGAGGACCGGCAGGAGGAGGACGAGCGCGACGCCGAGGAACTCGACGACCGCGCTCCCCCGGTCCGCGGACTGCCCTGTCAGCCTCGTACGGAGCCGGAGGAGCGCGTGCCTCACGGAGCCTCCTCCAGCGCGTGACCGCGGACGGTCAGTGCTCCGGCAGGGCCGAGCGGCCCGACGACCGGGAGCGGGGCGGTCACCGTGACCTCGACGACGGGAAGACCGTCCACCACCGTCTCGCGCGCGACGACGTCCTGCGCGTACCGCGCCGACAGGGCGGACACGACGAGATCGCGCGTGCGGTCCGCGCCGTCGCGCGGGCCACGGTCCGCCCGGCCCGCGACGCGGGCGCCTTCCGCCGCACAGTCCACCAGCGTCGCGCGCACGTGGACGGCGAGCGCGACCTGGACCACACCGAGGAACAGCACGATCACGAGGACGGAGACGAGGGTGAACTCGACGACGGCGGAGCCCCGCTCCGGATCGTCGACGCCGGCTCCCGGACCACCGCGACCCTCCACCTCAGGGGGCACCGACGCTCGAGATCGCGTTGCTGAAGGCCTGGGTCAGCGCCGGCCCCGCGACGGCCCACAGGGCGATCACCAGTCCCGCCGTCATCAGGGTGATGAGCACCCAGCCCGGCACGTCACCGCGTTCCCGGTCCTGCCCGGTCAGTCGCCCGAGCACGCCGCGCGCTGCGGCGCGCACGGCCTGGTTCCCTCGGTTCCACCCCTGCATGGCTCTCCTTCGTGGTCGGTCGATCGGTCGTGCCGGACGGTCGTGCCGGACGGTCGTGTCTAGAGTTCGTGTCGGCTCGTGGGAACGTTCGTGGCTGCTGCTCAGAAGCCGACCCGCAGGGTCGCGAGCGACGGGAAGACGGCGAAGACCACCGTCACGGGGAGGATGAGGAAGACGACGGGGACCATCATCACGACCTCCTTTCTGCCACCCGCCTCCATGAGCGCGCGGCGACCCGACTCGCGCACGTCCTGCGCCTGCGCGCGCAGCACGTCGGCGAGCGGGGTCCCCCGTTCGACGGCCACCGCGACCCCCTCCGCGAAGCGGGTGAGGCTCGGCAGCCCCGTGCGGTCGGCGAGCTGCTCGAGCGCCCGCGCGAGCGGGGTCCCGGCGCGCACGGTCGCGAGGGTCGTGCGCAGCTCCCCGGAGAGCTCGCCGTGCGCGGTGGTCGCGACGCGCTCGAGCGCTGCGACCGGTCCCTCGCCCGCGTTCACCGCGAGCGCGAGGAGCTCCGCGACCGTGGGGAACTCGGCGAGCATGCGCTCCTCCCGACGTCGCACGGCTCGGGTCAGCGCGTGGTCGCACGCGAGCACCCCGCCGGCGCCGCACAGCAGCACGAGGACCAGCAGCGCGGCGGCCGACGACCCCCGCGTCGCCGCGAGCAGCACCGCGAGCGCCGTCCCGCCGCCGAGCCCGACGACGCCCCACACGAGCTGCCGTGCGCGGAACTGCTCGACGCTGCGGCCACGACCGGCGCGGTCGAGACGGCGCCGGACGTCGGACGCCGTCGAGCCGAACCGCTCCAGCGCGCGGCCCGCGTCGGCGAGCAGCGGTGCGAGGAGGCGTTCGAGGGTCGGGAAGGGTGAACGTACGGGGTGGTCGCGCAGCAGCACCGACGTGCGGTCGTGCGTGCGCAGGTAGGGTGCGAGCCGCTCGGCGAGGCGGATCGCCCGCCCTCGGAGCCCGGTGAGGACGAGGAGGACGCCCAGCCCGCCGAGCGCGCCGATCACGGCGCCGGTCCAGGACACGTCGACGGCACTCATCGCAGCACCCGCTCCTCCTCGGGCAGCCGCCCGATCCGCAGCATGAGCTGGTAGGCCGCCGCCGAGCAGGCCGCGCCCGCGGCGAGGACGAGTCCGCCCGTCATCGAGTTGTACGCGGCCGCCGTCTCCGGGCGCGTCGCGAGGAAGCCGAGCACGACCCACGGCCCGGCGACGGCGAGCCGTGCCCCGTTCACGGTCCACGACTGCCGGGCCTCGAGCTCGCCGCGCGTCCGGACGTCCTCGCGCAGGAAGGTCGAGAGGGTGCGCAGGAGGCGACCCAGGTCGGTGCCGCCGACGTCCCGCGTGATCCGGAGCGCCTCGACGATGCGGTCGGCGACCGGGTCCGCGAGCCGGTCCTTGAGCAGGTCGAGGCACTCCCCGAACCGGCCGGAGGCGCGGTAGTCGCGCGCGAACTGGGTGAACGGCTCGCGCAGCTCGACGGGACCGCGCTCGCCGAGCTGACCCACGGCCTCGGGCAACGACAGCCCGGCCCGCACGCCCGAGGACAGATGGTCGAGCACCTCGGGCCAGACCTCCCGCAGTCGCGCACGCCGCCGACGCGCGCGGGAGCGCACGAGGAGCGCCGGTGCACCCGCGGCGATCACGGCGAAGCACGTCGCGATCGTCCAGGACCGCGCGAGCACGGTCCCGACGAGGAGCACGACGAGCCCGACGCCGACGCTCGCGACCACCAGGGCGCCGGGCGTCACCGCCGGTGCACCGGCCTGGACGAGCAGGTCCTGGGTGCGTGCCGCCCACCCGTCGACACGCCGCACGCGCGGGGGCCCGGGCGCCCAGAACGACCACCAGACGCAGAACAGCCCGGCGCCGAGGAGCAGTCCTACCGCCACGCCCACGGTCACCCCACCCTCGTCGGCGCGGCGCCGTCGAGCACGTCGGCACCGGCCGGCCCGGGCCGCAGGACCGCTGCCAGGTCGATGCCCGCGCGGACGAAGCGCTCGGCGCGCGGCGGGAATCCTCCGGCGCGCACCAGACGGTCGCCCGAGCGGACGAAGATCTCCGCGGCCTCCACGACGCCCTGCTCGACGCGTCCCGTCACACCGAGGATCTCTCGCACGCCGCGACGCCCGTCGGCGTCGACGCCCAGGTGCACGACGAGGTCGATGGCGGCCGCGACCGTCGGCACCACGAAGCGGTCCGACACGTTCTCGCCCGCGAGCAGGGGCAACGTGCACATCTTGGTGATCGCCTCCCGCGCGGAGTTGGCGTGGATCGTGCACATCCCCGGGACTCCCGCGTTCAGCGCGACGAGCAGGTCGAGGCTCTCCGCCTCGCGGACCTCGCCGATGACGATGCGGTCCGGGCGCATGCGCAGCGCCTCCTTGACCAGGCGTCGCAACGGGATCTCCCCCGTGCCCTCGAGGCTCGGCTGCCGGCACTGGAGCGACACGACGTCGCGCACGGCGAAGCGCAGCTCGAACACCTCCTCGCACGTGACGACGCGCTGCGCGGGCGGGACGGACCCGGCGAGGGCGTTGAGCATCGTCGTCTTGCCCGCCTGCGTTGCCCCCGCGACGAGGATGTTCAGCCCGGCGCGCACGGACGCGTCGAGGAACGCCGCGGCCTGGGGCGGGAGCGCGCCGAGCCGGACCAGGTCGTCCAGGTGCGACGCCCGGACGACGTGCTTGCGGATGTTCACCGCCCACTCGCTGCGCGTGACGTCGGGGATGACGACGTGCAGCCGTTCCCCGCCCGGGAGGCACGCGTCGACGAACGGGCTCGACAGGTCGAGCCGGCGCCCGGACGACCGCAGCATCTGCTCCACGAGGTCGCGCACCTGCTGCGCGGTGAGGATCGTCGTCGTCAGCTCCGACGTCCCGCCGCGCGCCACGAACACCTGGGAGGGTGCGTTGATCCAGATCTCCTCGATCTCCGGGTCGTCGAGGTACGGCTGGAGCGGACCGAGCCCGGCGACGGCGTCGACGACCGCGCGACCGGCGGCGGCCGGGTCGGCGAGGGGCGCGACGGCCCCGAGCGCGCTGCGCGTCTCGTAGTCCGCGACGACGTCGCGGACCAGCTGGTCGACGGCCGCGCGGTCGCGCGCGGGGTCGACCCCGCGCCGTCGGACGAGCTCGCGCACCTCGCCCTCGAGCACGCCGACGGCGTGCGTGTCCGTAGACATGTCGAGCATTCCCCCTGCTCCGTCGGCCGGCTGCCCCGCCGGTCGTCAACGATCTGCGCCAGAGAGTAGGGCATGGACGCGCCCTCGTGAACCGCCCCTGTGGACAAGGTCGCGGGCGCCCTGGAATCCCGCGCCGTCGAGGGGGGACCGCGCTCCCTGCGTCCCACATCGTGGTCGTCGCGAGGGCTAGGGTCGGGCCATGACGGACCTCCCGCCCGGCCGCTGGCAGGCCGCCGCGCGCGCCACGGGCCTGCTCGGCTCCGACGGCGCGGTCGCAGCGACGATCTTCGCCGAGATGACGGCGCTCGCGCAGCGCACCGGGGCGATCAACCTCGGGCAGGGCTTCCCGGACGTCGACGGCCCGCTCGCGGTGAAGCACGCCGCGGTGCGCGCGATCGAGGACGGCCACAACCAGTACCCGCCGGGTCCTGGCATCCTCGCGCTGCGCAACGCCGTCGCGAGCCACCAGTTCCGCCACTACGGCCTGGACCCGGACCCGGAGACCGAGGTGCTCGTGACGACGGGCGCGACCGAGGCGCTCGCGGCGACGATCCTCGCGCTCGCCGGCCCGGGCGACGACGTCGTGACGCTCGAGCCGTTCTACGACTCCCACGCCGCGTGCATCGCGCTCGCGGGCGCGCGGCACGTCACGGTCCCCCTGCTCCCCGGGCCCGACCGGTTCCGGCTCGACGTGGACGCGCTGCGCGCGGCCGTCACCGACCGCACGCGCCTGATCGTCGTGAACTCGCCGCACAACCCGACGGGCACGGTGCTCGACCTCGACGAGCTCGACGCGATCGCCGCCGTCGCGCGCCGGCACGACGCCGTGGTCGTGACGGACGAGGTGTACGAGCACCTGACGTTCGACGACGCCCGGCACGTGCCGATCGCGACCCTGCCGGGGATGCGGCAGCGGACGATCACCATCTCGTCGGCCGGCAAGACGTTCTCGTTCACGGGCTGGAAGGTCGGGTGGCTGCACGGACCCGAGCCGCTCGTCACGGCCGTCCGCACGGTGAAGCAGTTCCTCACCTACACGTCGGGCGCGCCGTTCCAGCCGGCGATCGCCGACGCGCTCGCGGACGACGAGACCCCGCGTGCGCTCGCCGACTCGCTCGCCGCGCGCCGGGACCTGCTGTGCGAGGGGCTGGTCCGCGCGGGGTTCGACGTCGTCGTGCCGCAGGGCACGTACTTCGTCATCGCCGACGGCGCCGCGCTCGGGTTCGAGGACGGCGCCGCGCTGTGCCGCGCGCTGCCCGCCCTCGCGGGCGTCGTGGCCGTCCCCGTGAGCGCGTTCTGCACCCCGGGGTCGACGACGGCGCGCGCGCTCGCGTCGCGCGTCCGGTTCACGTTCGTCAAGCGCGCGGACGTCCTGCACGAGGCGGTGCGGCGCCTGGCCGCGCTCGGCGCATCGCGGCCCTGAGCGAGATCAGGCGCACACGCCGTCGCGCGGCTCTTCCGTCGCGCCGGCGCCCGGGTCGGTCCCGGCACCGGGGTCCGTCGCGCCCGTGCCGGGGTCGACGGCACCGGTCCCGGGGTCGGTGGTGCCCGGGTCCGTCCCTGCACCGGGGTCGGTCGCGCCGTCCGCGGGCGCCGTGGCGTCGTCGCGGGGGTCCGCGACGGGCTCGTGCCCGGGCGGGGGCGTGTCGTCGATCAGCCGCTGCCAGATCGCGTCCGCCTCCGCCGTCCACTCGACGCGGTTGCGGTCGCTCGCCGCGTCCACGACGGGGACCTGGGTGAAGACGACCTCGGCGGGCTTGATGGCCCGCAGGCTGAACGCGAGCCCGGCGAGCGCCGTCGGGTCCGCGATCGTCGGGTCCGCGCTGATGGAGCCGAGCACGGCCTCGATGACCCCGTAGAGCTGGGGCGAGTTGGTGATGATGTTCTGCGAGAGGAGCTCGCGCACCGCCGAGTCGATGAACGCCTGCTGCCGCGCGATGCGGGTGAGGTCGGAGCCCATCTCGAGGCCCATGCCGGTGCCGTGCCGTGCCCGGAGGAAGCCGATCGCCTCGTGCCCGTCGAGCGTGTGCTCGCCGGCAGGGAGGTCGAGGGTCCCGTACCGGGGGTCCTCCTTGATCGGCTCCGGGAAGCACATGGTCACGCCGTCGATCGCGTCGACCACGCCGATGACCCCGGTCATCTTGACGACGACGTGGTTGGTGATGGGCACGCCCGTGAGGCTGTAGACCGACGAGATCGTGCAGCCGGCGGCCGCCTCCATGTCGTCGACGCCGCCCGACCCGATCTGGAAGGCCTCGTTGAACATGGTGTTGCGCCGCGGCGAGGACATGGATCCGTCGGGCAGCTTGCACGCGGGCAGGTCGACGAGCGAGTCGCGCGGGATCGACACGACCTCCATGCGCGTGCGGTCGCCGGACACGTGCACGATGAACGTGGTGTCGGACCGCATGCCCTCCTCCTCGCCCGCGAGCGCCGCGTTCTCGGCGTCGCGGTAGTCCGTGCCCATGACGAGGATGTTGAGCGCCTTGCCCGCGAACGGGTCGGACGGGTCCTTGGGCGGCGCCGCGGTCGGCATGCCGACGACGTACTCGGACACGTCGCTCACCGTGATCTTCGACTTGAGGTCGAGGTACACGGCTCCGGCGCCGACGGCGACGAAGACGAACGCGCCGGTGAGGACGAGCCCGATCGCGCGGGCGACGCGGTGCGAGCGGAGCGCGCGGGCGTGGTGCGGGCCGCCGGTGGGTTTGTCCGTCCCGCCCTCCCGGGAGCGCGTCTCCTGCGTCGCGCGGGACCTCGCGCGTGCGGGCGGCGAGGCGGGGGCGGACTTCGGCACGGTCCGAGAGTAGAGGGTCGCGCGCGAAAACGTGTGCCGGACCGGCAGGAGGACATGTGAAAGGGCGGCGAAGAACGGGTCAGACGGGCGTGTGCCAGCCCCCGCGGCGGAACGCGGGCGTCGCGAGCGCGAGCACGAGGATCGACGCGACGACGGCCCCGAGCATGACGGTGGACATCGCGACGGCGTCGCCGCCGAGGACGCCGACGAGCGGGCTCACGAGCCCGGCGACGCCGGCCTGGAACGCGCCGATGACCGCGGCGGCGGTGCCGGCGATCTCGCCGTGCCGGGTGAGCGCGAGCGCGGAGGCGTTCGCGGGGATGAGGCCCTGCATCGACAGGACGAGGAACAGGGCGGCGACGATCCCGACGATCCCGCCCGCCCCGGTCAGGGCGACCACGAGGAGACCGACGGCGAGCACGCCCTGCACGACGAGCGCCGTCCGGAGCAGCCGCACGGGCGCGACGCGGCGGACGAGCGCGGCGTTCGCCTGCGCCGACAGCACGAGCCCGATGCCGTTCACGGCGAACAGGAGCGCGAACTGCCCGTGGCTGAGCCCGTACCCCTCCTGCAGGACGAAGGGCGAGCCGACGACGTAGCTCATGAGCACGGCCTGCCCGAGGCCGGGGAGCACGGCGAGCGCGACGAAGTGCCGGTCGCGCAGGAGGCCCGCGTACCCGCGCAGGACGGTGCGCGCGCCGGCGGGGCGACGGCGCTCGAGCGGCAGGGACTCGGGCATGAAGAACAGGACGATCGCGCCGAGCACGACGCCGCCGAGCGCGAGGACCCAGAAGACCGCCCGCCAGGTGGCGTGCGCGCCGATGAACGACCCGATGGAGGGCGCGAGGAGCGGCGCGAGCCCGATGACGAGCATGAGCCGCGACAGGACGCGCGCGGCCTCGGATCCGGTGAACCGGTCGCGGATGGCGGCGATCGCGACGACCGACGCGGACGCGTTGAAGAACCCCTGGAGCACGCGCAGACCGATGAGGAAGCCGATGCTGGGCGCGAACGCGCACAGGAGCGACGTGACGACGTGCAGCGAGAGCCCGACGAGCACGGGCAGGCGCCGGCCGTAGCGGTCGGAGAGCGGCCCGATGACGAGCTGCCCGACGGCGCCGCCGAGGAGCATGCCGGACAGCGTGAGCTGCGCGAGGGAGTCGGGCGCGCCGAGCTCGGCGCCCACGTCGGGCAGGAGCGGGAGGTACATGTCCACCGTGAGCGCGGGCAGCGTGGCGAGCGCACCGAGCAGCAGGACCCAGCGGGCGGACGATCTCGGTCGGGGCACGGCGGGGTCGACCGAGGAGGGGGGCATGACTCCCATCGTAACGATTCGATCGCGCGCGGACCGGGGTCCTGGGCGTGACCCTGCTCTCCCTCGGCAACCGTCTCGGCCGCCGTGCCCGCGGAGCGGGACCCTCCCCCGTGCCCGCCCGTCGTCCCCGGCGCGAGCGTGGGTGGCGTGCGGCACGCTGGAGGCATGTGCGGACGCTATGCCTCCTTCCGGGACGCCCAGGACCTCGCGGACGAGTTCGCGATCGCCGACGTGGCCGACGACGCGCGCCTCCTCCCGCCGTCGTGGAACCTCGCGCCGACGGACCCGGTGCGGATCGTCGTCGAGCGCGCCGCGAAGGACACGGGCGAGGTGCGCCGCTCGTTGCGGCTCGCGCGCTGGGGCCTCGTGCCGTCGTGGTCGAAGGACCCGAGGGGCGGCGCGCGAATGATCAACGCGCGCGCGGAGTCGATCCTCGACAAGCCGGCGTTCGCCAAGCCGTTCGGCGTGCGCCGGTGCCTCGTGCCGGCGGACGGCTACTACGAGTGGCGCGTCCTGCCCGACGGCGCGTCCCCCGCCGGGTCCGCGGGCGTGCCGGCGCGCCGGGGCAAGGTCCCCAAGCAGCCGTACTGGATCGCGCCCGGCGACGGGCGCAGCGCCGCGTTCGCGGGGCTCTACGAGTTCTGGCGCGACCGCACCAAGTCGGACGACGACCCGGACCGCTGGCTCGTCTCGACGACCATCATCACGACCGACGCGGCGCCGTACCTCGCCGAGATCCACGACCGCATGCCGCTCGCCCTGCCGTCCGACGCCTGGGACGCCTGGCTCGACCCGGCGGTCGACGCGCGGGGTGCCGCCGACCTCCTCGGGCTCGGCGGCCCGCACGACGACGTCCCCATGGTCGCGCGCGAGATCTCGACCCTGGTCAACTCCGTGACCAACGACGGCCCGGGGCTCCTCGAGGCCGTCTGACCGGTCGCCGCCCCGCCGGGCGCACGTCAGGTGCCGTGCGGACGTCAGCCGCCGGGCGCCGCCGGCGTGCGGTCAGCCGCGGTAGGCCCACTGGAGGCGCACGGGCTCGATCGTGCCGAGGCCCTGCACCTCCGTCTCCGGCTGCGCCGTGAGCGCGAACCGCTGGTCGCCGGCGAGCAGGCCCGCGGTCTCGCGGTCGACGAGCACCGTCGTCGGGTCGGCGATGTCGACGAGGCGTGCCGCGAGGTTGACGCTCGGCCCGAACACGTCGCCGAACCGCGACAGCACCCGTCCCCACACGAGGCTCACGCGCACCGGCGGCACGTCGACGTCCTCCTCGCGGCCGCCCGCCGCGGCCAGGCCGAGCGCGACCCGCGCGCCGGTCGCGACGTCGTCGGCCACGTAGAGCACCGCGTCGCCGATCGTCTTGACGACGCGCCCGCCGGCGGCGGTGATGACGTCGCGCGCGCTCGTCTCGAAGAGCTGCACGAACTCGGCGAGCTCGCTCGATCCGAGCCCGCGGGTGCGCTGCGTGAAGGACACGATGTCCGCGAAGCCGACCGCGCGCGGCAGCGGGAGCTCGTGCTCGTCGACGGCGGTGGCGCGGGCGTCCGAGAACTCGACCGCGAACCTCCCGGCGACGGCCGCGAGCTGGCGTCGCCACGCGTGCAGGAGCTGCTCCTCGAGGACGGGCGCGAGCTCGGGGAGCCGGTCGAGCACGAGCAGGCGCGCGCTCGTGTCGTCGAGGTCGAACCGCCGCGTGAGGTGCTCGACGAGCGCCTCGACCTGCCACAGCACGAGGCGCTCGGTCGTGTGCCCCGTCGAGCGGATGAGCGTCGTGAGGGCACGCTGGTCGAGCTGCTCCTGCGCGGCGAACGCGAACACGTCCGCGAGCGCCTGCGCGTCGCGCTCGGTGAAGGCGTGCTCCTCGCCCTCGGTGAGCGGGAGCCCCAGGGCCTGCCAGTAGCCGCGGACGCGGTCCTCGTCGACGCCGGCCCGCTCGGCGAGCCGTTCGACCGTCAGGGTGCGGGGTCCGCCGAGGAGCGCCTCGTCGAGCACCGCCTCGGTCGCCTCGGCCTCGGTGGTCGGTGCGTCGCCCTCCGCGGTCGTCGCGGACGGTGCGGGGGCGAGCTCGTTCTCCGGGTCCACTGGCACCCGGCGATCCTATTCCTCGGCCGGGCTCGCCGAGATCGGCGGTCGCACGCGAGATCGGTACGCACGACCGCCGACCCGGCCTGGGACCGCCGACCTCGCGCGGGTGCGGTCGGGCGTGGGGCCGGTCAGACGTGGGGGCGCAGGTGGTGCACGTCGCCGCTGTGGTGGACGGTCGTCGTGCCGTCGTCGAGGCGGACCTCGAGGCCGCCGTCGGGAGCGAGCCCGGTCGCGAGCCCGACGACGTCCCCGCCCGCGACGCGCTCGACGCGCACGCGCGTGCCGAGCGTGGCGCTGACCTCGGCGCAGTCGGCGTCGAGCCCGGCGGCGTGCGCGTCGCCCCCGGCGTCCTGCCAGCGCGCGAGGACCTCGCCGAAGGCTTCGTGCAGCGCGACGAGCACGACCTCCCGGTCGGTCGTCGCGGCCCCGGCGAGGGCGAGCGAGGTGGCGGTCGGGACGGGCAGCTCGTCGCGCCGCTGCGCGACGTTGAGGCCGACGCCGACGACGACCCCGCCGTCGGGCAGCACCTCGGCGAGGATCCCCGCGACCTTGCGCAGCGGCGCGGGCTCGCCCGCGCCGGGGTCGGGGACGAGGACGTCGTTGGGCCACTTGACGACGGCGTCGACGCCGGCGGTGGCGCGCAGCGCGCGGGCGGTCGCGAGGCCGGCGAGCAGCGGGAGCCAGCTCAGGGCCTCGCGCGGGACATCGGGCCGCAGCAGGAGGGAGCCGAGCAGCGCGGTGCGGGGCGGCGTCGTCCACGAGCGGCCGAGCCGGCCGCGACCCCCGGGCTGGTGCTCGGCGACGAGGAGCGCGGGAGCGGGCCACGCCGCCGGGTCGCGCGCGACGGCGGCCGCGAGCTCCGCGTTGGTGGACGCGGACTCGGGCACGACCTCGAGCCGGGCGAGCGGCCCGGCGGGCGCCACGAGCAGCTCGCGCAGGAAGTCGGCCCGCAGCGGGGGTCGCTCGTCGCCGGACGGGGTCTCGGGGTCGTGGGCGCTCGCCATGCCCGCCATCCTCGCGCACGCCGCGCGCGCCGCACGAGGCGGGGACCGGCCGAGCCGCGACCGGTCGAGTTGTGGGGACCCACCAACCCGGGCCCCCGCGGTGCTGGCGGCGACCGCATCGAGTGGGTGCGATCCTCCAACTAGGCTCGGGTGCGTGACGGACTCTGCGACGACCTCGCCCGCGACGACCGAGAGCGCCGACGCGCCCCGCCTCACCGGGACCGCGGCGAAGCTCGCCGACCTCGACCGCCGTCGCGCGGAGGCGGCCGGGCTGCCCGAGGAGGCGGCGCGGACCAAGCAGCACGCGCGCGGCAAGAAGACGGCCCGCGAGCGCATCGACGCGCTCCTCGACGAGGGGAGCTTCGTCGAGCTCGACGCGTTCGCGAAGCACCGCTCCCACAACTTCGGCCTGGAGACGAAGCGGCTCGCGGGCGACGGCGTCGTCGTCGGGCACGGCACGATCGACGGCCGCCAGGTGTGCGTGTACTCGCAGGACTTCACGGTGTTCGGCGGGAGCCTCGGGGAGGTCCACGGGCAGAAGATCACCAAGGTGCAGGACCTCGCGCTGCGCACCGGGGTGCCGCTCGTCGGCATCTCCGACGGCGGCGGGGCGCGCATCCAGGAGGGCGTCGCGGCGCTCACGCAGTTCGCGGAGATCTTCCGCCGCAACGTCGCGTCGTCGGGCGTGATCCCGCAGATCTCGCTCATCCTCGGCCCGAGCGCGGGCGGCGCGGTGTACTCCCCCGCCCTCACGGACTTCATCGTCATGGCCGACAAGACGTCGAACATGTTCATCACCGGGCCGGACGTGATCCGCGCCGTGACGGGCGAGGACGTGGGCTTCGAGGAGCTCGGCGGCGGCCTGACGCACAACGAGAGGTCCGGTGTCGCGCACTACCTGGGCAGCGACGAGGACGACGCGATCGACTACGTGCGCCACCTCGTGTCGTACCTGCCGCAGAACAACCTGTCGGACGCGCCGTCGTTCCCGCCCGACGACGTCGAGCTCGCGGTGACGGAGGAGGACGAGGAGCTGGACGCGCTCGTCCCGGACTCCGACTCGCAGCCGTACGACATGCGCACGGTGATCGAGCACGTGCTCGACGAGGGCGCGTTCCTCGAGGTGCAGCCGCTGTTCGCGAAGAACGTGCTGGTCGGGTTCGGGCACGTGGAGGGCCAGTCGGTCGGCGTCGTCGCGAACCAGCCGCTCGCGATGGCGGGCACGCTCGACATCGACGCGGCCGAGAAGGCGGCGCGGTTCGTGCGCACGTGCGACGCGTTCAACATCCCGGTGCTCACGCTCGTGGACGTCCCGGGCTTCCTGCCGGGCGTCGACCAGGAGCACCAGGGCATCATCCGTCGCGGCGCGAAGCTCATCTACGCCTACGCGGAGGCCACGGTCCCGCTCGTCACGGTCATCACGCGCAAGGCGTACGGCGGCGCCTACATCGTCATGGGGTCCAAGCAGCTCGGCGCGGACGTCAACCTCGCGTGGCCGACGGCGCAGGTCGCGGTCATGGGTGCCGGCGGCGCGGTGAACATCCTGCAGCGCGCGGCGCTCAAGCGGGCGGCCGACGCGGGCGACGACGTCGAGGCGGAGCGCGCGCGCCTCGTCGCCGAGTACGAGGACGCGATCGTCAACCCGTGGGACGCCGCGGAGCGCGGCTACGTGGACGCGGTGATCCGGCCGTCGGAGACGCGCGTGCAGGTGGTGCGCGCGCTGCGCGCCCTGCGGACCAAGCGCGCGAGCCTGCCGCCCAAGAAGCACGGCAACATCCCCCTGTGAGCGCCGCGGACCGCACCAGCCCGACGACCCGCCGCACGAGCAGCCCGAGAGAAGGACGGTCATGAGCCACGAGGACGCCACGCACGGCCCCGCGCCGCTGGGCGCGGTCGACCCGGCACCGATGCACGCCGCGGTCGACGCGCTCGCCGCGGCGCTGCACGAGTACGTCGGCACGGCCGTGGGGGTGCGCGCCGAGTTCGGGGCGTCGGAGGCGGACGAGGACCCGCGCGTCCTCGCGCTCGAGGCGCGCGTCGGCGCGCTCAACGCGCAGCTCTTCGACGTGCTGCACGAGGCGCTCGGCATCCACCCGGACCTCACGTCGTCCGTCTGGGAGCCCGTGGAGGGCGAGGACACCGGCGACGCGGACGCCGCGCCCGCGGACCTGGAGGACGACACGTTCACCCTGGAGTACGTCGTCGTCTCGCGGCCCGGCGGGCCCGACCTGGACGACGTCGTCGGGCTGCTGGACTCGTGGGGCCACGAGGCGCACGCGCGCCTCACCGAGGCGGGCTACGACGTCCCCGAGTGGGGCGTCGGCCGCGGCACGGACGAGCACGAGGACGACGCGTGAGCGAGCAGCGGGCGGTGCCCGGCGCCCCGAGCGTGCGCGTCGTGCGCGGCGCCCCCGACGATCTCGAGGTTGCCGCGCTCGTGGCCGGGCTCGCCGCGGCGGCCGCGGCCGGTGACGTGCCCGACGACGTCGCGCCCGTGGACGAGTGGACCAACCGCGCGCGCGTGCTGCGCGGGACGGGCGACGGCGCGACCGCGAAGAGCTTCGGCGGCCGCGCCGGGCGGCACAACGCCGACTCCTGGCGCTGGAGCCTGCGCTCGTGACGACGCCCGGCCCGTCCCCCCGCGTGCGCCGGCTGCCCGAGCGGGCGGTGCTCGTGGAGCCCGCTCCGTCGGCCGACGCCGTCGAGGCCGACCCGACGGCGCTGCCGCCGGTCGCACCCGTCGCCGTGTGGCGCCGCTGGGCCTGGGCGGTCGCCTTCGTGCCGACGGTCGCGCTCCTCGTCTACCAGCGTGCGGGCGCCGCGCGCGGCTGGCTGGTCCCGGAGGCGCTCGTGGTCGTGGCGACCCTCGGCCTGCTCCTGACCGCGCTGCTCGCGCTCGTGCGCTACCAGGACGACCGCGCCGCCGCGCGTCTCGCGCGCGGTCGCGACGCGCTCCTCGCCGCCCCCGTCCGGGCCACGGGCACGCTCACCGTGCCCGCACCGGACACCGACGGCCCGCCGCCCGGTGCGCACGACGTGCGCGGGACGCTCGTCGTCACGACGGGCTCGGGCGTGGCGACGGCGCGGCCGGTGCGCGTCGTCGTGCCCGCGGGCGCGGCGGGCCCCCGCCCGGGCGACCCGGTCGCCGTCTGGCACGCGGCCGACGACGAGGACGCGGCCGGGGTGCTGCTCGTCCGCTACCACCGCGAGTGGGCCGACGACCTGCTCGCCGCGCTGCGCAGGGGCGGCCCGGCAGCGGACGACGGGGCGGACCAGGACGGGCCGGACCAGCCCGATGTTCGCACGGAGCGCCCGCCCCGCGCCGAGTAGTCTCGTCCGGGTGAGCGACACCACCACCACCCCCGCCGGCGCCTCCGCCGGGACCCCCGACCGCACCCCCACGCCGATCGACGCCGTCGCCGAGGCCTACGTCACGCGGGTCGCCGAGCTCGACCCGCTGGCCGCCACCTCGATGGGCCTGGCCGGCTACGACCACCTCGTCACCGACCTCTCCCCCGCCGGGCACGAGGCACGCGCCGAGGCCGACCGCGCGGTGCTGCGCGAGCTCGACGGCCTCGAGCCGGTCGACGACGTCGACCGCGTCACCCTCGCGGCGATGCGTGAGCGCATCGGCCTGCAGCTCGAGCTGCACGAGGCCGGCGAGCCGCTCGCGAGCCTCAACAACATCGCGTCGCCCGTGCAGGAGCTGCGCGACGTCTTCGACATCATGCCGACGGGCACGGTCGAGGCGTGGGAGAACATCGCGGCCCGCCTCAACGGCCTTCCCGGCGCGATCGACGGCTACATGGCGTCGCTCACGGAGGCGGCGTCGCGCGGCAACGTCGCCGCGATCCGCCAGGTGCGGATCGGCGTGGCGCAGTCGCGCGAGCTCGCCGACCCGCAGGGCTCGTTCTTCACGTCCTTCGTCTCGGGTCCCGAGGCCGACGCCGTCCTCGACGACTCCGCCGCGTGCTCGCTCGTGCGCAAGGAGCTCGAGCACGGCGCCGCCGCCGCGCGCGAGGCCTACGGCCGGCTCGCGGACTTCCTCGAGACGACCCTCGCCCCGCAGGCGCGCGCCGAGGACGCCGTCGGCCGCGAGCGCTACCGCCTCTTCTCGCGCACGTTCCTCGGTGCCGAGGTCGACCTCGACGAGACGTACGCGTGGGGTCTGGAAGAGCTCGCGCGCGTCGTCGCGGAGCAGGAGGAGATCGCGCGCCGTATCGCCGGCCCGGGGGCGAGCGTCGAGGACGCGGTCGCGGCGCTGGACGCCGACCCGACCCGCAAGCTCCTCGGCAAGGACGCCCTCAAGGCGTGGATGCAGGAGACGTCGGACGCCGCGGTCGCCGCGCTGAACGGCGTCCACTTCGACATCCCGGCCCCGGTGCTCGACCTCGAGTGCATGATCGCGCCGACCCAGACCGGCGGGATCTACTACACCCCGCCGAGCGACGACTTCTCCCGCCCGGGCCGCATGTGGTGGTCCGTCCCCGCGGACGTCACCGAGTTCAACACGTGGCGCGAGAAGACGACCGTCTACCACGAGGGCGTCCCCGGCCACCACCTGCAGTGCGGCCAGGCCGTGTACGCGCGCGCGACGCTCAACACGTGGCGCCGCCTGGCGTGCTGGGTCTCGGGCCACGGCGAGGGCTGGGCCCTGTACGCCGAGCGCCTCATGGCCGACCTCGGGTTCCTCGACGACGACGGCGACCGCCTCGGCATGCTCGACGCGCAGCGCATGCGTGCCGCGCGCGTCGTGCTCGACATCGGCGTGCACCTCGGGCTCCCCGCCCCGCAGGAGTGGGGCGGCGGCACGTGGGACGCCGACAAGGCGCTCGCGTTCCTGCGCGCCAACGTCAACATGCCCGACTCGTTCGTGCGGTTCGAGCTCGACCGCTACCTCGGCTGGCCGGGCCAGGCGCCGTCGTACAAGGTCGGGCAGCGGCTGTGGGAGGCCACGCGCGACGACGCGCGCGCCACGGCGCAGTCTCGCGGCGAGCAGTTCGACGCGAAGGCGTTCCACGAGCGCGCGCTCAACCTCGGTTCCGTGGGCCTCGACGTGCTGCGCGACGCGCTCTCGTCGTGACCCCCGCGCACGACCGGCCCGGGACGGCGGCACGCCGCCCCGGGCCGGCCGGCGTCCGGCTGCCCTGAGCCGTGGGCGCCGTCCTCACCGGCTTCGCCGTCATCGCCGTCGTCGTGGCCGCCGGGTATGTCACCGCGCGCCTCGGCATCGGAGGTCCCGACGCGCGGACCGCGCTCAACCGCGTCGGGTTCTTCGTCGCGAGCCCGGCGCTGCTGTTCACCGTCCTCGCGCGGGCCGACGTCGGCGCGCTGTTCCAGGCGCCCCTCGCGGTCGCCGCGACGTCCGCCGTCGTGACGGCGGGCGTGTTCGTGCTCGTCGACCGGCTCTGGCTGCGGCTGCCCGCTCCCGAGGCGACGGTCGGCGCCGTCGGATCCGGCTACGTGAACGCGAACAACATCGGGCTGCCCGTCGCGGTCTACGTGCTGGGGGACGCGACCGCCGTCGTGCCGGTGATCCTGCTCCAGCTCCTCGTGCTCGCGCCCGTCACGCTGCTCGTGCTCGACGTGACGACGAGCGGACGGGCGTCGTGGCGGCTCGTGCTCGCCCAGCCCGTGCGCAACCCGATCATCCTCGGGTCGCTCGCGGGCGCCGTCGTCTCGGTGAGCGGCTGGACGCCGCCGGTGGCCGTCATGGCCCCGCTCGACATCCTCGGCGGGGCCGCGATCCCCATGATCCTGCTCGCGTTCGGCATGTCGCTGCACGGCACGCGCCCGCTCCGGCGCGGCGAGCCGCGCGCGGCCGTGGGCGTCGCGAGCGCCGCGAAGCTCCTCGTCATGCCGGTGGTCGCGTTCGTCGTCTCGCACCTCGTGCTCGGGCTCGACGACGCGGCGGTCGCCTCGGCGGTCACGCTCGCCGCGCTGCCCACCGCGCAGAACGTCTACAACTACGCGGCGAGGTTCGGGCGCGCCGAGATCCTCGCGCGCGACACGATCCTCGTCACGACGGTCGGCTCGCCCGTCGTGCTCCTCGTCGCGGCGCTGCTCCTCGCGTAGCGGGGGCCGCGCGCCGTCCCGGGTAGTCTGCGCGGGTGCTCCGACTGCTCCTCGCCTCCCGCTCCCCCGCCCGCCTCGCGACGCTCCGCGCGGCCGGCGTCGACCCGCTCGTGCGCGTGTCCGGGGTCGACGAGGACGCCGTGCTCCGCGAGGCCGCCGCGGAGCGCGGCGGGCTCGAGCCCGTCGACGCCGTGCTGGTCCTCGCGCGCGCCAAGGCGGAGGAGGTCGTCCGCACGCTCGACCCGGCCGCAGGGGCACCGGAGGCCGACGCTGCGCTGCTCGTCGGGTGCGACTCGATGCTGGAGCTCGACGGCGAGGTGCTCGGCAAGCCCGCCGACGCGGACGACGCGCGCGCCCGCTGGCGCGCCATGCGGGGCCGTGCCGCCGTCCTGCACACGGGGCACTGGCTCGTGGACCTGCGCCCGGCCGACGCCGGGGGGACGGGCGCCGCGGTGGGCGCGACGAGCTCGACCGTCGTGCACTTCGCCGACCTCGCGGACGACGAGATCGACGCCTACGTGGCCACCGGCGAGCCGCTCCACGTGGCCGGCGCCTTCACGGTCGACGGCCTCGGCGGCCCGTACGTGGAGCGGATCGAGGGCGACCACCACGGCGTCGTCGGGATCAGCCTGCCGCTCGTGCGGTCGCTCCTGCGCGAGGTCGGGGTGGCCTGGCACGCGCTGCGCGCCTGACGCGTCGCGCGTGCGCCGCGTTGTCGAGGGCGGACAACCCGGCGCACCTCACGGAGCCCAGGGACGGGCCGCTATGGAGGTTTCCGACAACCGCCCTCGGCGCGGCTTGGTTTGTTCTCCAATCTTGTCCGGTACCGCGCGCAGGAGCGTGAACCGCGCCGTGCGCACGCGTTACCGTGAGCCGTGCCCGCGAACCCCACCCGCCCCCTGAGCAAGGTCCTCGTCGCCAACCGTGGCGAGATCGCCGTCCGGATCGTGCGCGCCTGCGCCGACGCCGGCATCGCGTCCGTCGCGGTCTACGCCGACCCCGACCGCCAGGCCCTGCACGTGCACCTCGCCGACGAGGCGTTCGCGCTCGGCGGCACGCGCGCGGCCGAGACCTACCTCGACATCGCGAAGCTCCTCGACGTCGCGCGCCGCTCCGGCGCCGACGCCGTGCACCCCGGGTACGGGTTCCTCGCCGAGAACGCCGAGTTCGCGCAGGCCGTGCTCGACGCCGGGCTCGTCTGGATCGGGCCGCCGCCTGCCGCGATCGACGCGCTCGGCGACAAGGTCAGCGCCCGCCACATCGCGCACCGCGCGGGCGCCCCTCTCGTCCCGGGCACGCCCGACCCGGTCGCCGACGCGAGCGAGGTCCACGCGTTCGCGGCCGAGCACGGGCTCCCCATCGCGATCAAGGCGGCGTTCGGCGGTGGCGGGCGTGGCCTCAAGGTCGCGCGCACCACCGACGAGATCGACGAGCTCTACGAGTCGGCCGTCCGCGAGGCGACCGCCGCGTTCGGTCGCGGCGAGTGCTTCGTCGAGCGGTACCTCGACACCCCCCGCCACGTCGAGACCCAGTGCCTCGCCGACGAGCACGGCACGGTCGTCGTGGTCTCCACGCGCGACTGCTCGCTCCAGCGTCGCCACCAGAAGCTCGTCGAGGAGGCGCCCGCGCCGTTCCTCAGCGCCGCCCAGGAGGCCGAGCTGTACAAGGCCTCCGAGGCCATCCTCCGGGAGGCCGGGTACGTGGGCGCCGGGACGTGCGAGTTCCTCGTCGGCTCCGACGGCACCATCTCCTTCCTCGAGGTCAACACCCGCCTGCAGGTCGAGCACCCCGTCTCCGAGGAGGTCACCGGCATCGACCTCGTGCGCGAGCAGCTGCGCATCGCCGCCGGGGAGCCCCTCGGGTACACCTCCACCCAGGTGCGCGGCCACTCGATCGAGTTCCGCATCAACGGCGAGGACCCGGCCGCCAACTTCCTCCCCGCCCCGGGACGCATCACGCGCCTGCGGTTCCCGTCCGGCCCCGGCGTCCGCGTCGACTCCGGCGTCGTCGAGGGCGACACGATCTCCGGCGCGTTCGACTCGATGATCGCCAAGCTCGTCGTCACCGGCGCCACGCGCGCGGAGGCCGTCCAGCGCGCCCGCCGCGCCCTGCGCGAGCTCGAGGTCGAGGGCATCCCGACCGTCGTCCCGTTCCACCGCGCCGTGCTCGACGCCGAGGCGTTCGTCCCCACCGACGACGAGCCGTTCCGGGTGCACACCCGGTGGATCGAGACCGAGTTCGCCGACCGGCTCGCCACGCTCGCACCGGCCCCGGCGGCGCCCGCGGACGAGGACGACGAGCCGCTCGCGACCGAGCGCGTCGTCGTCGAGGTCGGCGGCAAGCGGCTCGAGGTCGTGCTGCCCGCCGGGCTCGGCATGGCCGCCGGGCGTGCCCGCACCGCCAACGCCGCCCGGCGCCCCGCGCGCCGCAGCGCCGCGAAGTCCAACGGCGGCGGGTCGGGCACGACGCTCGCCTCCCCCATGCAGGGCACCATCGTCAAGGTCGCCGTCGCCGACGGCACCCAGGTCGCCGAGGGCGACCTCGTCGTCGTGCTCGAGGCGATGAAGATGGAGCAGCCCCTCCTCGCCCACCGCGCCGGCACCGTCCGCTCGCTCTCGGCGACCGCGGGCGCGAGCGTCAGCTCCGGCACGGCCATCTGCGAGATCGTCGACTGACCTGCGCGTCCCGCCCGGCGTCCGACGGGGCAGCCGCGGTCGTCCCGAGATCGACACCTCCGACCGAGCTCGGCAGTCGGGGTCGCGATCGGCAGCAGTGACTGCCGATCCCGACCGCGAGTGCCGAGCTCGCGGTCTTCCCGCCGTCAGCCGGACAGGGCGGCGGCGCGGATCGCCCGGCGGCCCGAGGGCAGCACGACGGCGACGGTCACGACGAGGAACATGAGGACCCCGGAGACCACGAGCAGCGACTCGACGGAGAAGCGGTCCGCGAGCGGGCCGAACACGACCATCCCGAGCGGCATCGAGACCGCCATGACGATGCCGACGAAGCCGAACACCCGGCCCTGGCGCTCCGGCTCGACGGTCTCCTGGAGCACGGTCATCGACGTCGTGGAGAAGGGCGGCACGGAGAGCCCGAGCAGGAACATGAAGACGAAGAACACCCACATGTTCGTCGAGACGCCCATCGCGACGGACAGGACGCCGAAGACGAACGTCGAGCCGACGATCATCGCGATCCGGTTCTTCAGCCCGCCCCACGTCGCGAGCAGCACACCGCCGAGGAGCATCCCGACCGAGAACGCGACCTCGTTGACGGTGAGCTTCCAGACCTCCTCGCCGAAGGTGCGCGCGACCATGAGCGGCGTGAGGTACGACGGCGCGACGATGAGCAGGAACACGACGGCGTAGAGGCCCAGGACCCACCGGACGAACGGGTGCGACCCCAGGTAGCGGAACCCTTCGACGAGGTCGTCGAAGTATCCGGCTCGCTCGCCCGTGGCCGCACGCACGAGCGTCGGCACGGGCACGAGCAGGAGGAGCCCGATCCCGATCACCGCCGTGACGACGTCGACGAAGAAGACGGCGACGAGGGACATGCTCGCGTAGAGGGCCGCGGCGACCGCGGGCGCGAGGAGCATCATCGCGGACTGGATCGACTGGTTGATGCCGTTGACCCGCAGGAGCCTGCTCGTCGGCACGATCTGCGGGAGGAGCGCCGCGACGGCCGGGGTCTGGATCCCGGCGCCCGTCGAGCGGACGGCCAGCGCGGCGTAGATGAGCCAGAGGTCGTCGGCCCCGCCGAGCATGAGGAGCGCGAGCGCGAGCGTCGTCACCGCGATCGTGCCGTCGGCGGCGATGACGAGCGCCTTGCGGTTCACCCGGTCCGCCCACACGCCGCCGAAGAGGGAGACGACGGCCTGCGGGAGGAACCCGAAGAGCGTGCTCAGCGCGAGCACGGAGCCGGACTTCGTCTCGATCGTCAGGTGCCACATGACGGCGTACTGGACGAGCATCGAGCCGAACAGGGAGACGGTCTGCCCCGAGAGGAACACGGCCGTGTCCCGGCGCCACCGGGGCCGGGCGAGCGTGTCGTCCTCGGCGGGACGGTCGACGGCGTCCGCCGTCGCGGCGTCGGTGTTCTCGTACGGCGTATGGCTCACCCGGACATCGTGCCGGTCACCACCCACACGGTCCATGGAATTCGCCGACGGCGCACCACCGCACGGGGCGGGGCGCCGCACCGGGCTGGCAGCATGGGGCTCGTGACGATCCCGACCGCCCCCCGCGACCCCGACGAGCCGCCGGCCCGGCTCCCCCGCCACCTCCAGCCCGGCGACGGCTGGGTCGAGTGCGCGTGCGGCCGCCGGCACTGGGGGCTGTTCGGTGCGGCCGGGCTGCTGCTCGCGCGGCGCGACGGTGCCGGGCGCGTGACCGACGTCGTGCTCCAGCACCGCGCACCGTGGTCGGACCAGGGCGGCACGTGGGGCGTGCCCGGGGGCGCCGTCGGGCCGGACGAGACCCCGGCCCAGGGCGCTCTGCGGGAGGCGGAGGAGGAGGCGGGACTCGACCCCGCGGCCGTGCGCGTCGTCGCCGAGCGCGTGCTCGACCACGGCCCGTGGCGCTACACGACGGTCCTCGCGGAGGTCGCGGACGGCGCGTCGGTCGAGCCGCGCGCGACCGACGCCGAGAGCATCGAGGTCCGCTGGGTCCCGGTCGACGACGTCGCGGGCCTGCCCCTCCTGCCGGCCTTCGGGGACGCCTGGCCGGGTCTGCGCGCCCTGCTCGACGGCGCGCCCGAGGACTGACGGCGGCACCGGGCGCACGACCGGGCCCGGCCCCGGCGTCCGGACGCGCCTGGCTCCCGTCCGAGCCCGCCCAGTGCCGCGCGCGCCCGGGACGGTAGCGTCACGTCTCGTGAACCCCGCGCAGGCCCCTGCCGTCCCGCGCGACCGCGCCGACCTCGCCACGCTGCTCCTCGTCGTCACCGTCACGGCGACGGTGGTCGAGCTCGTGCGGTCGAGCGGCCCGCTGCTCGACCACGCGTTCTCCGCGGGGGTCGTCACCGTGGCCCTGACGGCCCTCGCGACGTACGCGGCGCCGGGGCTGCTCGTCGCGATGATCGCCGCGCGGCTCGAGCTCACCGGCCGCGTGGTGCTGCTCGCCGTCTCCGCGCTCGTCCTGGCGCGGCTCGTGCTCCAGGGGATCGGCGCGGCGATCGCCTCGGGCGCGGACCTCGGGCTCGTCCGGTACGGCGTGGGTCTCGCGACGGTCGCCCTCGGGATCGGCGTGCTCGTCCTCGTGGCGGGGTTCGCGAGCGGCGCCCGCGCGGGCGCGACCGACGGCCTCGCGCGGGGACGCCTCGTGGCCCTGGGCGTCGTGCTCGGCGCCCTCCTCGCGGCGGCGCTCAGCGCGACCCTGGGCACGTGGGACGCCTACTGGCGGGCCGACGTCGGCGCGTGGGTCGTGACGGTCGCCGTCACGGGGGCGGCGCTCGCCTGCGCGTGGGTGCTGCGCGGGCGCGACGCCCTGCCGGGGTCGCGCGGGCTGTGGGTGCTCGGCCCGTTCGTCGCGCTCGCCGTGCAGGTGCTGGTCAACCCGGCGTTCGCGGCGGCGCAGACGGGCGTCGCGCTCCCGTTCGCGGTCGCCGGTCTCGCCGTCGCCGCGCTGCTCACGGCGTGGGCCGTCCCGCGCGCCGCGCGGTCCGGGCCCGGTGCGTGGTGGCTCTCGCCCGCGGTGCTCGTGGTCGGCGTCGCCGTCGTCCTGCTCGCGGTCCCCCGCGTGGACGGGCCGGGCGCGTGGGGCTGGGCGCTGCTCGCCCTGCTCGTCGTACTGGTCCCCGTCGCGGCGCGCATGCTCGCCCTCGCGCTGACCCGCCCGGCGCTGCCGCTCACCTGGCTCCGGCTCGCCGGTGCCGCGAGCGCCGCGGGCCTCGGCGCCGCCGTCCCGCTGCTGGGCTACCAGCTCGAGTACGACGTACCGCTGCCGTTCCCCCACGTCCTGCTGCCCGTCGCGGCCGCGCTCGCCGTGGCGGTCCCCGCCGTGGTCGCCGGGCGGCGTGCCCGGCCCGCCCCGACGAGCCCCGACGAGCCGGCCTCCCGCCAGGAGCGCGGACCGCTCGCGCTCACCCTCGGGGGCGCGGTCGCGCTCCTCGCGCTCGTCGGCGTCCCCCAGGTCCACGTGCCGACGACGACGTCCGCCGTCGCGGACTACCCCGTGGGCGACCTCCGGCTGCTGGACTGGAACCTGCACTACGGCGTGAGCGCCGACCCGTCGGTCCGGCTCGACGAGATGGCGGCGACGATCGCGGGGTCCGGGGCCGACGTCGTCACGCTCCAGGAGGTGTCCCGCGGCTGGGTGCTCGGCGGCGGGGCCGACATGGCGACGTACCTCGCGCGCGCGACCGGCATGCGCGTCGTCTTCGCGCCCGCGGCCGACCGCCAGTTCGGCAACGCGATCCTCTGGGACCCGCTGCGGGGCGACCTGACCGACGTCGTGCACCACGCCCTCCCCTACGGCGCCGGTCCCCAGGAACGCTCGGCCCTCTCCGCGACGGTCGACGCCGCGGGCGTCCCGGTGCGCGTGACGTCCGTGCACGTGCAGCACCGGGAGGAGAACACCCCGACGCGCCTCGACCAGCTCGACGCGCTCCTCGCCGCGGAGCCCGTCGAGGAGGCGTACGTCCTGGCGGGCGACCTCAACGCGGAGCCGGGCTGGGACGAGATCGTCCTGCTCGAGGACGCGGGGCTCGAGAGCGGGCAGGACGTCGCGGGCGACCCCGCGGCGCTCACGTCTCCCGCGGTCGCCCCGGCGCACCGCATCGACTGGGTCCTCGGCTCGCCCGCGGTGACGTTCCGGTCGGTCGAGGTCCTCGACGTCACGACGTCCGACCACCGCCCCCTCCTCGCCGACCTCCGCGCGCAGGACTGAGACCTCGTCCGGCCCGCTCCGGCCTGAGGTCCTGGTCCCCGTGCCCCCCGACCGGGCACGGGGAGGCGGGTTAGGGTCGACGGGTGCGCATCGAGCTGACCGTGACCGAGGCCGTCGAGATCGCCCGCGCGACGGGCGGCCTGCCGCCGTACGTGCGGTCGGTCGCGAGCGAGGGCGACGACGTCCGGGTCGTCGTCGACCTGCGCGAGGTGCCCGACCCGCCGTCGGCCCTCCGGCTCGCGGCGCGGCTCGTCCCCGTCGTCCGCGCGACGCTGCGCGTGGAGTCCGTCGTCGCGGGCACCGCGGTGCTCGCGGTCGAGGCGAGCGCCGCCGGCCTGCCCGCCCACAAGCTCCTCGGATTCGTCGAGGCACCGCTGCAGGGCGCGCTGCGCTCGCACGGCCTGCCGCCCGAGGCCGTGCGCGTGCTGCCCGAGGCGCGCGTCGCGGTCGACGTGCAGGCGCTGCTGGGCGGCGTGCTCGAGCACACGTTCCCCGGCTTCCAGCTGACCGAGCTCGCCTGGGCGGACGGGAGCCTGCGTCTCGACGGACGGCTCTGACGTGCCGGAGGTTCCGCTCCTCGTCCTGCTCGGGCCCGCGGCGACCGGCAAGTCGACGCTCGGCGCGCTCGTCGCGCAGCGGCTCGGGGTGCCGTTCGTCGACCTCGACGCCGTGGCCGACCGGTACTACCCCGAGGTCGGGTGGAGCGTCGACCGCCTCGTCGAGCGCGTCGGCGTGGTCGGCCGCGTGGCGGCGGAGCGCGAGTGGGAGCCCGCCCGCGCGCACGCCGCCGAGCGCGCGGTCGCGGAGCATCCCGGCACGGTCCTGGCGCTCGGCGCCGGCCACGCGTCGTACACCGACCCCGCGCAGCTCGCCCGGGTCCGCGCCGCGCTCGCGTCCGTGCCGCACGTCGTCCTCGTGCTGCCGAGCACCGACCGCGAGCACGCGCTCGGCGTGCTGCGGGCCCGTTCCCTCGCGACCAAGGGCACCGACTGGCGACCGGCGGGGCACGACTTCCTCGCCGAGTGGTTCGACGACCCGGGGACGCGGAGCCTCGCGCACCGCACGTTCGTCACGGGAACGGAGGATGTCGCCGCGAGCGCCCGCCGGCTGGCCGCCGCGCTGGCCTGAACCCGCGTCTGTCGGGACGGCCGACAGGCGCTCAGTCCTCCCGGTGGTGCAGCATGCGTGCCACCTCGGCGATCGAGCCGCTGAGCGACGGGTAGACCGTGAAGGCCGACGCGACGTCGTCGACCGTGAGGCGGTGCGAGACCGCGAGCGTGATGGGGAACACGAGCTCGCTCGCGCGAGGGGCGACGACGACGCCGCCCAGCACGACCCCGGCCTCGGGGTGCGCGAACAGCTTGACGAAGCCGTCGCGCATGCCGAGCATCTTGGCGCGCGGGTTGCGGGCGAGCGGCAGCACGGTCGTCACGTACTTGCTGCTCTGCGCCTTGAGCTGCTCCTCGCTGTAGCCGACGGTCGCGATCTCGGGCGCGGTGAAGATGTTCGCCGCGACGGTCCGCAGCTTGATGGGCACGACGGCGTCGCCGAGCGCGTGCGACATGGCGACGCGGCCCTGCATCGCCGCGACGGACGCGAGGGGCAGCACGCCGGTGCAGTCGCCCGCGGCGTAGATCCCGCGCACCGACGTGCGCGACACCTTGTCCACCTCGACGTGCCCGCTGGGCGTGAGCCGGACCCCGGCCTCCTCGAGCCCGATGCCGCTCGTGGAAGGGATCGCGCCGACGGCGATGAGCACGTGCGAGCCCTCGACGACACGGCCGTCGGAGAGCGTGACGCGGACGCCGTCCTCGGTGCGCTCGGCGGACTCGGCGCGCGAGCGGGACATGACCGTCATGCCGCGCGAGCGGAACACGCCCTCGAGCAGCTCGGCGGCGTCGGCGTCCTCGCCGGGGAGCACGCGGTCGCGGCTCGACACGAGCACGACGTCGGAGCCCAGCGCGTTGTACGCGCCCGCGAACTCGGCGCCGGTGACGCCCGACCCCACGACGATGAGCCGCTCCGGGAGCTCGGAGAGGTTGTAGAGCTGCGTCCACGTGAGGATGCGCTCGCCGTCGGGCTGCGCGGTGGGCAGCACACGCGGCGTCGCGCCGAGCGCGAGCAGGATGACGTCGGCGTCGAGCACGAGCGGGCCGTCGGTGCCGTCGGGCGCGTCGACCACGACGCGCTCGGGGCCGTCGAGCCGACCCTCGCCGATGACGACACGCACGCCCTCGCGCTCCAGCCGCGCGTGGATGTCGGCGGACTGCGCCGCCGCGAGCGCCATGACGCGCGTGTTGACGGCCTCGAGGTCGACGATGTGCCGCCGCATCGCGGGGTGCTGCGCCTTGGCGGTGTCGACGGGGAGGCGGATGCCGAGCTCGGCCGCGCGCTCGGCGATGGTCATCCAGTCGGCGGTGGCGATGAGCGTCTTGGAGGGGACGACGTCCGTCAGGACGGCCGCGCCGCCGAGCCCGTGGCGCTCGACGACCGTGACGTCGGCGCCGAGGCGACGGGCGACGAGGGCGGCCTCGTAGCCGCCGGGCCCACCCCCCACGACGACGATGCGGGTGCTGTCGGGGGCGGTCGAGGAGTCCATGCTCACGTGCGTCACGCCGCACATTCTGTCAGGCCGTCGCGTCCCCCGGTGTCAGCATGCGAGACGTCGCGGCAGGTCCGGCGCGCCGCGTCGGACGCCGGTGCTCGTCAGGTCGCCCGCCCGGGGACGGACTAGCCTTGCGACCATGACGACGACGCCTCCGAGCACACCCCCGCTCGACGATCCCGCGACCGACCCCTTCCTCGTGGCCCGGGCCGCGGCCGACCACATCGCGCAGGCCACCGGGGTCGACGGCCACGACATGGCCCTCGTGCTCGGGTCGGGCTGGGGCGGCGCCGCGGAGCTGCTCGGCGAGGTCGTCGCGGAGGTCCCGACGCACGAGATCCCCGGCTTCTCCGCACCGGCGGTCGCGGGTCACCTCTCGGTGACGCGGTCCATCCGGGTCGAGCGCGCCGACGGCTCCGTGCGGCACGCCCTCGTGCTCGGCTCGCGCACGCACCTGTACGAGGGCAAGGGGGTGCGCGCCGTCGTGCACGGCGTGCGCACGGCCGCCGCGACGGGCGCGGAGACGCTCATCCTCACGAACGGCTGCGGCGGGCTCAACCAGGAGTGGGGCGCGGGCACGCCCGTCCTCCTCTCCGACCACATCAACCTCACGGCACGCAGCCCGCTGGAGGGGCCGACGTTCGTCGACCTCACCGACGTGTACTCGCCGCGCCTGCGCGAGCTCGCCCACCGTGTCGACCCGACGCTCCCCGAGGGCGTGTACGCCCAGTTCCCCGGGCCGCACTACGAGACGCCCGCCGAGGTCCGGATGGCCGGGGTCCTCGGCGCCGACCTCGTCGGCATGTCCACGACGCTCGAGGCCATCGCGGCCCGGCACTGCGGCCTGGAGGTGCTCGGCGTCTCGCTCGTGACGAACCTCGCCGCCGGGATCAGCCCGACGCCGCTCTCCCACGCCGAGGTCATCGAGGCCGGCCAGGCCGCGGGACCCCGGATCAGCGCCCTCCTGGCCGACATCGCGAAGCTGGTGTGACATGACGGACCGCACTGCGGGGCACCGGGCCGACCCGGCCGACGACCCGACCTTCGACCCGGGGACCGACCACGCGGCGTTCCTCGCGCGCGTCACGGCGTGGATCGACGACGACGTCGACGCGGGCGACCAGGACGAGCTCCGCCGTCTGCTCGAGCTCGTCGACTCCCCCGACCCGCGCAAGCACGACGTGCGGGTGCGGGCGCTCACCGACCTGCAGGACCGGTTCTCCGGCCCGCTCGAGTTCGGCACGGCGGGCCTGCGCGGGCGCATGGAGGCGGGGCCGCACCGCATGAACCGCGCGGTCGTGATCCGCGCGGCCGCGGGCCTGGGCGCCTACCTGCTCGACACCCTCGGCCCGGCGGGCGCGGGCGGCGCGGCGCGCCCGCGCGTCGTTATCGGGTTCGACGCGCGGCACCGCTCCCGCACGTTCGCGGTGGACAGCGCGGCCGTGCTCACGGCCGCGGGCCTCGACGTGCTCGTGCTGCCGTCGGCCCTGCCGACGCCCGTCCTCGCCTTCGCGGTGCGCCACCTCGGCGCCGACGCGGGCGTCATGGTGACCGCGAGCCACAACCCGCCCGCCGACAACGGGTACAAGGTCTACCTCGGCGGCCGCGTCGTCACCGACTCGGGCCAGGGCGCCCAGATCGTCCCGCCGTACGACGCGCACATCGCCGCCGCGATCGCGGCCGTCGGGCCGGCGCGGTCCGTCCCGCGCGCGTCGTCCGGGTGGACCGTGCTGGACCGCGAGGTCGTCGTCGCCTACGAGCGGTCGGTCCTCGCGCTGTCCGACGGCGCACGGCGCGACCTCAAGGTCGTCACCACGGCGCTGCACGGCGTGGGCGGCGAGACGGTCGCGCACGTCCTGCGCGACGCGGGCTTCACGACGGTCGTGCCGGTCGAGGAGCAGCTCGACCCGAACCCCGACTTCCCGTCCGTCGCGTTCCCCAACCCCGAGGAGCCGGGCGCGATGGACCTCGCGCTCGCCGTCGCGCAGGACACGGCGGCCGACGTCGTGCTCGCCAACGACCCCGACGCCGACCGGTGCGCCGTCGCGGTGCTCGACCCGCGCGTCGGGACCTACCAGGGCGCGGAGACGGCCCGGTCGAACGGCTGGCGCATGCTGCACGGCGACGAGGTGGGCGCGCTCCTGGGCGACGACGTCGCGCGCCGTGTCGCCGCGTCGGGCGCCCCGGGGGGCGTGCTCGCCTGCTCGATCGTGTCGTCACGACTGCTGGGGAAGATCGCGGCCGCGCACGGGCTCGGCTTCGCGACGACGCTCACGGGGTTCAAGTGGATCTCGCGCGTCGACGGCCTCGTGTTCGGCTACGAGGAGGCGCTCGGCTACTGCGTCGACCCGGCCCACGTCCGGGACAAGGACGGCATCAGCGCGGCGCTGCTCGTCGCGCAGCTCGCGAACCGCCTCAAGGCCGAGGGTCGCACGGTCGTCGACGCGCTCGACGACCTGGCGCGCGCCCACGGCCTGCACGTGAGCGACCAGCTCTCCGCCCGGTTCGAGGACCTGGACCGCATCGGCGAGACGATGACGCACCTGCGGGCCGCTCCCCCGCGCACCCTCGCGGGGGCCGGCGTCTCCGACGTCACCGACCTCTCCGCGGGCCTGGACGGGCTCCCGCCGACGGACGGCGTGCGGATCCTCACCGCGGACGGCACGCGCGTCATCGTGCGCCCGAGCGGCACCGAGCCGAAGGTCAAGTGCTACCTGGAGGTCGTGGTCCCGGTCGCCCCGGACGCCTCGCAGGACGACCTCACCGCCGCACGGGCCTTCGCCCGTGACCGCCTCGACCGCGTCAAGGCCGACATGACGCGCGCGCTCGGCCTCTGAGCCACCACGAGCCGGGGTTCCCGGTCGCCGGAACGTTCCGGTGCCCGGGGACCCCGGCTCGTCAGACCTCCGCGACGGCAGCGAGCAACGCGTCCAGCGGGACCCGCTCCTCGCCGTCGGGAGGGAGGACCCCGCTGATCACGGCGACGCGCTCCGCCCGGAAGAGCTCAACGTCCACGACGTCCCCGGGGATCTCGGTCCAGCCGTCGCCCGAGACGGACCATGCGGCCACCCGCGCGCGGGTGGCCGGTCCCGCCTCCGACAGGAACAGGTCGAGGAGACGTGCCACGGCGTCAGTAGCCCGTGTCCCCCGCGGAGGGCGCGTCTGCGCCGTCGAACCCCGCGAGGACGGCGGCGGTGCCGGACAGCCCGAGGCGCGTGGCGCCGTGCTCGATCATGGCGAGGGCGTCGGCCAGCGTGCGGACGCCGCCCGACGCCTTGACGCCCAGGCGACCGCCGACGGTCTCGGCCATGATCGAGACGGCGTGCGTCGACGCGCCGCCGGCCGGGTGGAACCCGGTCGAGGTCTTGACGAAGTCGGCGCCCGCCGCCTCGGACGCGCGGCACGCCTCGACGATCTCGTGGTCCGTGAGCGCGGCGGACTCGATGATGACCTTGAGGACCCTGTCGGCGGGGACGGCGGCGCGGACGGCCGCGACGTCGTCGCGCACCGCGTCCCACGCGCCGGCCTTGGCCGCGCCGACGTCGATCACCATGTCGACCTCGTCGGCGCCGTCGCGGACGGAGCGGGCCGCCTCGAACGCCTTGACGTCGCTGTGGTGCTTGCCCGACGGGAAGCCGCACACCGTCGCGACCAGCAGCCCGCGCTCGCGCGTGGTCGCCGGGTCCAGGGGCAGCATCGACGGGGAGACGCACACGGAGTAGACGCCCAGGCGGACGCCCTCCTCGACGAGCGCCGCGACGTCCGCGGGGGTGGCCTCGGGCTTGAGCAGCGTGTGGTCGACGAAGCGGGCCAGGCCCGCCGCGTCCAGGGGCTGCGTGCCGGTCGCGTCGCTCACAGCTGCGCTCCTTCGATCTGCTGGTAGCCGGGGAGGATCACGTCGTCGACGAGCGCACGACGCTCGTCGTGGTGCACGAACGCGCTCCACGCGGCGGTCATCGTGACGTCCGCGAGGTCGTCGATGGTCCAGCCGGCGTGCTCGACGAGGAGCGCCATCTCCTGGGTCATCGTCGTGCGCGACATGAGCCGGTTGTCGGTGTTGAGCGTGACCGCGAAGTCGAGCTCCTTGAGGCGCGTGATCGGGTGGTCGGCGATCGACGTCGCCGCCCCGGTCTGCACGTTCGACGACGGGCACAGCTCGAGCGGGATCTGGTGGTCGCGCACCCAGTGCGCGAGGAGGCCGAGCGCAGCCGTCCCGGGCTCGCCCTCGGCGCTGTGCGGGAACTCCGGGTCGAACGCGATGTCCTCGACGATGCGGACGCCGTGGCCGATGCGGCTCGCCTGACCGAGGTGGACGGCCTCGGCGATCGACTGCGGGCCCGCCGCCTCGCCCGCGTGGATCGTCACGGGGAAGTTCTGCTCGGCCAGGTAGCGCCAGATCTCGACGTGGCGCGAGGGCGGGAAGCCGTCCTCCGCGCCCGCGATGTCGAAGCCGACGACACCGTTGCCGCGGTTCGCGACCGCGAGCTCCGCGATCTCCGACCAGCGGTCGGCGTGCCGCATCGCGGTGACGAGCTGCCCGACGCGGATGGTCCGCCCCTCCGCAGCCACCTCGGCGACGCCCTGCTCGATGCCCGACTGCACGGCGTCGACCGTCTCCTGGAGGGTCAGGCCGCGCTGGAGGTGCTGCTCGGGCGCCCAGCGCTGCTCGGCGTACACGACGCCGTCGCGCGCGAGGTCGAGCACGGCCTCGCGGGCCACGCGGGCGAGGGCGTCACGCGTCTGCATGACGGCGATCGTGTGGTCGAACGTCTCGAGGTAGCGCACGAGCGACCCGGAGTCCGCGGACTCCGCGAACCAGGCGCCGAGCGCCTCGGCGTCGTCCGCGGGGAGCTGGTGCCCCACGTCGGCGGCGAGCTCGAGGATGGTGGCGGGGCGGAGCCCGCCGTCGAGGTGGTCGTGCAGCACGACCTTGGGCAGCGCGCGGATGACGTCGACCGTCAGCGGGGCGTTCTCGGTGGTCATGCGCTCACGGTACCGGCCGGTACGCTCGGCCTCGCGCCGAGGGTACCGGCCGGGCCGGGTCGGTTCGGGTGGTGCGGGCGGTCAGGCGTAGTCGTCGTCGCTGCCGGGCACCGCGGACGCCTGCTCGACGACGTCGGCCTCGGCGGCCTCGCCCTCCAGGTCGGGGCGCGGGGTGCGCGGCTGGTACTCGTCGACCTCGTGCACGGGGTCCTCGACCCCGGGGTCGTCGTCCTCGACCTCTTCCACCAGGCTGACGGCCTCCTCGCCCTGCTCGTCCAGACCGGCGTCCCGCCATGCGTCGTTCCCGGGCACGGTGCTCATCGCGACTCCTCCTCGACGATCGGCGTGCTCACCACGGTCGTGGCGGCTGCGCCCATCCTGCCGCCGGGCGCGCGCCCTCGCCAGCGCGGCCGCCCGGCAGGAGCGCCCAGCACACGTGCGGCCAGCCTCCGAGCGCACGACGCGTCGCGGGCACCCGGGCGCCGTCGAGGAGCGCCCCCGCCGGGAGGGTGTGCAGCGTGCCCGACGACGGCTCGTAGACCCGGCACCACCCCGCCGCCTCGTCGGCGTCGGTGAGGAGCACGACGTGGCGCGGGACCGCGGTCGCGAGGCCGAGCGCGACGTCTCCACCGGTGAAGAGCGGCACGGGCACCCCGCGCGACGCGGCCACGAGCGCCGCCCTCCCGACGCGCTGCGCGCCCGGCCCCGCGACGACCCGGTCCACGAACGCCACGTCCGCGTACCGCGCGGCCCGGGCGGCGCCCCAGGGCGGCGTCCCGAGCGCCGCGGGCCACGGCAGCGGTCCGAGCCCGTGCCGGTTCGTCCGGCGCTTGAGCGCCTGCTGGAGCCTCCGGAAGCGCTCGACACCGGAGCGGGTGCGCGCGTCCGCCGGCTCGTGGTGCGCGGCCTCCCCCGGGCGCAGCCCGGTGGCGAGCCACAGCGCGAGCACCGGGTCGCCCGCCGCGGCGAGGAGTCCCAGGACGGCCGAGCCGCACGTCGTCCCGTCGGTCTGGCGCGCGGGCGCGCCCGCGATCTCCAGCGTCCGGACACCGGGACCCGCGGCGGGTCCGTCGAGCCGGCGCAGCGGGTCGACGACGGCCCGCCGGTCCACCGGTCGCAGGGCGTCGAGGGTCGCGGCGAGCGCGTCCACGCGGTGCTCCGGGTGGCCCGCACGACGCGCGAGGTCGAGGACGCGGGAGGTCGCGGCGTCGGGCGCGTGCGCGCCGGGTGGCGGGGGCGGCGGGAGGACGCGCGCGGGGAGGAGGCGCGCGACGTCGGTCGCCCGCAGCGCCCCGAGCCCGCGCCTCACGCGGCACCGCCGAGGACCCGGCCGAACGCCCACGCGGCCCCCACCAGCGCGAGCACCACGACGAGGCCGCCCACGCGCACGAGGAACGACCACGAGTGGAGCCGCCCGTCGCGCGGGAGCCCGCCGGTCGGGGGCCGCAGCACGGCGGGGACGAGCGCGAGCACGGCGACCGCGACCGCCGCGCACACCGTGACCACGGAACCGGACCGCAGCCCGGCGGCGGCGAGCACGAGCGCACCGACCACGACGCCGAGCACCGTGCGCTGCCACGCGAGCGCCGTACGCTCGGGCTGCAGGCCCTCGTCCCGCGGCGCCGCGGCGCCGGGCTCCCGCGACGGCACGCTCACCCTCCGGTCGCCGCCCCGACGGCGTAGCCCGCGAGCAGCAGGGCCAGCACGACGACGCCGACGACGAGCACGGGCAGGCCGCTCGGCGCCGGGAGGCGCCACCGCAGCCGCAGGGCCCGCTCGTTGCGGCGCCACGACACGAGCGCATAGCCCGCGAACCCGGCGCCGGCGAGGCACGCGACGCCCGCCACGACGTCGAGCAGGCCCACCATGCCCGCGAACGTCGCGAACGACGTCAGCGCGACGCCGCCCGCGACCAGGCCCAGCCCGGTGCGCACCCACGCGAGCGCGGTGCGCTCGTTCGCGAGGCTGAACCGCGCGTCGGGCTCGGTCCCCACGCCGTACACCGACCGCGGCCGGCGCGTGTCGGCCGGCTCGGGCGAGGGCTGCTCGTCGCCCGTCACGCTCAGTCGACGCGGTCCAGGACGACCGAGCCGCGCTCGACCACGGTGCCGGGCTCCGCGACGGACCACGCGCCGTCGAGGGCCTGCACCGCGCGCTCGAAGCGCTCCGGGGTGTCGGTGTGCAGGGTCATGAGGTGCTGGCCCTTGCGGACGGTGTCGCCGGGCTTCGCGAAGAGCTCGACGCCCGCGCCCGCCTGCACCGGGTCCTCCTTGCGGGCCCGGCCCGCCCCGAGACGCCACGCCGCGACCCCGACGGCGTACGCGTCGAGCCGTTCGAGCACCCCGTCGCGGTCGGCGACGACGTGCTCGCGCTCGCGTGCGACGGGCAGCGGGGCGCGCGAGTCGCCGCCCTGCTCCGCGATCATCTCGCGCCACTTGTCGAGCGCGCGCCCGCCCAGGAGGGCGTGGCGCACGTCGTCCTCGTCCTGCGGGCGGCCTGCGCCCGCGAGCATCTCGAGCGCGAGCGCGACCGTGAGGTCGACGACGTCCTGCGGCCCCTCGCCCTTCATCACCTCGACGGACTCGCGCACCTCGAGCGCGTTGCCCGCCGTGAGACCGAGCGGGGTCGACATGTCGGTGAGCAGCGCGACCGTGCGCACGCCGGCGTCGGTCCCGAGGTCGACCATCGTGCGCGCGAGCTCGCGCGCCGAGCCGATCTCCTTCATGAAGGCCCCGGAGCCGACCTTGACGTCGAGCACGAGCGCGCCCGTGCCCTCCGCGATCTTCTTGCTCATGATCGAGCTCGCGATGAGCGGGATCGACTCGACCGTCCCCGTGACGTCGCGCAGCGCGTACAGGAGCCGGTCGGCGGGCGCGAGGCCCGAGCCCGCCTGGCAGATCACGGCGCCGACGTGCTCGAGCGCGTTCATCATCTGCGCGTTGGTCAGCGCCGCGCGCCACCCGGGGATGGCCTCGAGCTTGTCGAGCGTGCCGCCGGTGTGGCCCAGGCCGCGGCCGGAGAGCTGCGGCACCGCGACGCCGTACACCGCGACGAGCGGCGCGAGGGGCAGGGTGATCTTGTCGCCCACTCCCCCGGTCGAGTGCTTGTCCGCCGTCGGGCGCGACAGACCGGAGAAGTCCATGCGCTCGCCCGACGCGATCATCGCCTGGGTCCAGCGACCGATCTCGGCGCGGTCCATGCCGTTGAGGTAGATCGCCATCGCGAGGGCGGCCATCTGCTCCTCGGCCACCACGCCGCGCGTGTAGGCGTCGACCACCCAGTCGATCTGCTCGGGCGCGAGCCGCGCCCCGTCGCGCTTGGTCCGGATGACGTCGACCGCGTCGAACCTCTCCGGGGCCGGCCCCTCGGTGCCGCGGTCCTCGCCGTCGTCCTCGATGCCGTCCTGCGTGGCCACGTCGTCGCTGGTCACGAGCGCTCCTCCAGATCCTCGGGCCCGAAGGCGTCGGGCAGCACGTCCCTCATCGTCTTGATACCACGCACCGTCTCGACCAGCAGGTCGGGGCCCCCGTGCTCCCACAGGAGCTGGCGGCACCGGCCGCACGGCATGAGCGGAGCGCCGTGCCGGTCGACGCACGCGAACGCCACGAGGCGTCCGCCGCCCGAGCCGACGAGCGAGCTCACGAGCGAGCACTCCGCGCACAGCGTCACGCCGTACGCCGCGTTCTCCACGTTGCAGCCGACGACGACGCGGCCGTCGTCCACGAGCGCGGCCGCGCCCACGGGGAAGCCCGAGTACGGCGCGTAGGCGCGGGTCATGATCTCGCGCGCCGCGGTGCGCAGCGCGTCCCAGTCGACGGCCGGCCCGGCGGCGGACCCGTCCGGGTCCGTCCCCCCGCCCGGCCGGGTGCCGCCGTCGTGCACGTCCGTCATGCCGTCCTCACTTGACGTAGGGGATGCCCTCGGCGGCCGGCGGACGCACGCGCCCGACGAGGCCGGCGACGGCGAAGATCGTCACGACGTACGGGGTCATGAGCATGATCTGGCTCGGGATCGGCGTCCCGACGATGCCGAGCACCGTCTGGAGGTTGTCCGAGAACCCGAACAGGAGCGCCGCGACGAGCGCGCCGACGGGGTTCCAGCGCCCGAGGATCATCGCGGCGAGCGCGATGAAGCCCTTGCCGCCCGTCATCTCCTTGCCGAACGCGAGCCCCGCGGCGACGGTGAAGAACGCGCCGCCCAGGCCGGCGACCGCGCCGCCGAGGATCGTGTTGCGCACGCGCGTCGCGTTGACCTTGATGCCGACGGTGTCGGCGGCCTTCGGGTGCTCGCCGACCGCGCGCAGGCGCAGGCCCCAGCGGCTGCGGAACAGGAAGACCTGCAGCAGGATCACGACCACGTACATGAGGTACACGAGGAGCGTCTGGCGGAACAGCACCGGCCCGACGACCGGGATCTGCGACAGCACCGGGATCTCGATGACGGGCAGCGGGTTGCGCGCGTTCCACGTCGCCGGGTCCTCGGTGAGGACCGTCGAGTACAGGTAGCTCGTCACGCCGACGACCAGCACGTTGAGCACGACGCCGACGATGATCTGGTTCACCCAGTACTTCACCGAGAAGATCACGAGCAGCACGCCCACGAGGGCGCCCGCGACCGGCGCCGCGATGAGGCCCGCGTACGCCGACGACGTGAGCGACGCGACGACGGCGGCGAGGAACGCCCCGGCGAGGAGCTGGCCCTCGATCGCGATGTTGATGATGCCGACGCGCTCGCACAGCACACCGGACAGCGCACCGAACACGAGCGGGACCGCGAGGAAGAGCGAGCCCTGGAGCAGGCCCGTCAGCGGGATCGCCGACTTCCCGGCCCCGGCCCACGACAGGAACGCGAAGACGACCGCGACGCCGTACACGATCGGCAGCCACACGCCGACCTTGCGCCGGTCGCGCGCGGCCCAGAACGACAGGCCGGCGAGGAGCAGCGCGAGGATCGACAGGAACAGCGCCGCCCCGGTGGAGCTGACGGTGACCGGCTCGATCTGGAAGAAGTCCTTCGCCGTCGAGAGGCGGAACGTCGTCTCCTGGCCGCCCGCGGGGAGCAGCGCGAAGAAGACGAGCGCCAGCAGCCCGATGACCGCGTAGGCGACCGGGGCCTTCCAGCTGATGGGCGGCAGCGGCTTGGCCGCGCGCTCCGGCGCGGAGGCCGGTGCCGGGGTCGTGGTCGCGGTGCTCATGCTCCGGCCTCCTGGGTGGTCGTCGTGGACGGGACGGCCTTCGCGCGACGGCGGGCTGCCTGCCGCTCCGCGCGCGTCGGGCCGCCCGGTGTCGGGAGGCGGAAGATCGCCCGCACGAGCGGCGGCGCGGCGATGAAGAGCACGATGAGCGACTGCACGACGAGGACGATGTCGATCGGCGTGCCCGTGCGGGCCTGCATGACGAACCCGCCCGCGCGCAGCGCGCCGAACAGCAGGCCGGCGAGCACCGTGCCGAGCGGCCGGGACCGCCCGAGCAGCGCCACCGTGATCGCGTCGAACCCGAAGCTCGCCGCGACGCCCGCCGTGAGCACGTGCTCCGTGCCGAGCACCTGCGCGCTGCCCGCGAGCCCGGCGAGCGCACCCGCGATGGCCATGACCCACACCGTCGTCCACGGGACCGACATGCCCGCCGTCCGGGCCGCGTTCGGGTTCTCCCCGACGGCGCGGAAGCGGAAGCCGAGCGTCGAGCGCTCCATGAGCCACCACACGCCCACCGCGACGAGCAGCGCGAGGACGAACCCGGCGTGGAGGCGGAAGCCCTCGCCGAGCAGCAGCGGGAACTGCGCGTTCCCCGGGATGCGCGGGCTGATCGGGTTGGAGCTGCCCGGCGCCTGGAACGGCTTCGTCGTGAGCAGGTACGCGACGAGGTAGATCGCGATGTTGTTGAGCATGATCGTGACGATCACCTCGTGGGCGCCCGTGCGAGCCTTCAGCACGCCCGCGATGCTGGCCCACAGGGCCCCGCCGAGCGCGGCGCCCAGCACGGCGAGCAGGAGGTGCAGCCCCGGCGGGAGCGCGAAGGTCCAGCCGACGAACCCGGCGAAGATGCCGCCGAGGATGATCTGGCCCTGCGCACCGATGTTGAACAGGCCCGCGCGGAAGCCGATGCCGAGCCCGAGGCCCGCGAGGATGAGCGGCGTCGCGACCGTCATCGTCTCGGTGAGGGGGCGCAGCGCCCGCGAGACGTCGGGCGCGTCGACGTTGAGGACCGCGCCCTGGAAGAGCGCGGCGTACGCGCCGAACACCGCGTCCCAGACGGCCTGGAAGAAGTCCGAGGGGCGCGCGAAGAAGTAGGACGCCGCCTCCTGGACCGCGGGGTCGGCCGCCGCGATGAGGACGCCGCCGAGGACCAGCGCGGCGACGATCGCGAGGAGCGAGACGAGCCAGCTGCTCTCGAGCATCTCGCGCAGGATGCTCTGCCCGGCGGGCGCCTCCGGCTTCTGGGGGTCGCTCGGCGGAGCCGCCGTCGGCGGGAGCGCCGACGCGTCGTCGGGCGTTGCCTGCTGGGTCACTGGATCTCCTCCTCGCGGGCGGCGGCCGCGTCCTGCGCGGCGTCCGACGGCGCGTCCTCGGCGACGGCGTCCGCCTCGCCGAGGGTCGTGTGGTGCTCGGCGGCCTGCACGACGGCCTCCTCGAGCGGGACCCCGGCCATCATGAGGCCGAGGACGTCGCGGTCGGTGTCGCCGGGCACGACCCCGACGACACGGCCGCGGTACATGACGGCGATCCGGTCGGCGAGGGCGAGCACCTCGTCGAGCTCCGTCGACACGATGATCACGGGGGTGCCGTGGTCGCGCTCCTGCACGATGCGCCGGTGCACGAACTCGATCGAGCCGACGTCGAGGCCGCGCGTCGGCTGCGACGCGATGAACAGTCGCAGCGGGCGCGACATCTCGCGCGCGAGGACGACCTTCTGCTGGTTGCCGCCGGAGAGCGTGCCGGCCGGCGTCTCGACCGACTGGGTGCGCACGTCGAACTCGCCGATGCGCTGCTCCGCGTTCGCGCGGATCGTGCCGCGCGCGAGCGCACCGCCGCGCGAGTACGGCGCGGACGTCACGAGGTCGAGCACGAGGTTCTCCTCGACGGAGAACGTCCCGATGATCCCGTCGGTGCTGCGGTCCTCGGGCACGTAGCCCACGCCCGCCTCGAGCACCTGGGACACGCTGCGCCCCACGAGCTCCTTGCCGTCGAGCAGGATCGAGCCCGCGACCGGCTTGCGCAGCCCGACGATCGTCTCCGTGAGCTCGGTCTGACCGTTGCCCTGGACCCCCGCGACGACGAGGATCTCGCCGCGCGCGACCTCCAGGCTCACGCGGTCGACGACGGGCGTGCCGGCGTCGTCCATGACCGTGAGCTCGTCGACGTGGAACGTGGTGTCCCCGCTCTCCGCGGGTGCCTTGTCCACGCCGAGCGAGACGGACCGGCCGACCATGAGGGACGCGAGCTCGGTCTCGCTCGCGCTCGGGTCGGCCGTGCCGACGACCTTGCCCCGGCGGATGACCGTGATGCGGTCGGCGACCGCCCGCACCTCGCGCAGCTTGTGCGTGATGAAGACGATCGACGTGCCCGCGGCCTTGAGCTCGCGCATGATCGCGATGAGCTCGTCCGTCTCCTGCGGCGTGAGGACCGCGGTCGGCTCGTCGAGGATGAGCACGCGCGCGTCGCGCGACAGCGCCTTGATGATCTCGACGCGCTGCTGCACGCCGACGGGGATGTCCTCGACCATCGCGTCCGGGTTCACCTCGAACCCGAACCGGTCCGAGATCTCCTGGACGAGGCGGCGCGCGCGGCGCGCGTCGATGAGACCCGCGCCCTTCACGGGCTCGTGCCCCAGCGCGACGTTCTCGGCGACGGTGAACACCGGGACGAGCATGAAGTGCTGGTGCACCATGCCGATGCCGGCGGCCATCGCGTCGCCCGGGCCCGCGAACTGCACGGGCACGTCGTCGACGAGGATCTGCCCGTCGTCCGGGTCGTACAGCCCGTACAGCACGTTCATGAGCGTGCTCTTGCCCGCCCCGTTCTCCCCGAGCAGGGCATGGATCTCGCCGGGCTCGATGACCAGGTCGATGTGGTCGTTGGCGACCAGGGACCCGAAGACCTTCGTGATCCCTCGCAGCTCCAGCTTCACCGGTCTGCCTCTCCTCGTGCTTCGCAGTCGTACCGCGGTGTCGACCCCGATCTCTTCGAGGTACTCCATCGAACCGCACTCGTGGGAGCGCGGCGCGTCGTCGCGGCCCCGACGACACCGTCGTCGTCATGACGGTGGCCCGGGCGCTGGGCCCGGGCCACCGGTGCCGGTCGCCCGTGGGCGGCCGGCGGGTTCAGCGTCGCGTCACGGCGCGTTCGGCGACTCGACGACGAGGTCGCCCGCGATGATCTGCTCCTGGTACTGGGCGAGCTGGTCCTGCAGCTCGGCCGGGACCGCGTCCTCGAAGTCGTGGAACGGCGCCAGGCCGACACCCTCGTTCTCGAGCGTGCCGACGTACGGCTCGTTCGTGAAGTTGCCGTCCGCCGACTCGCTCACGGTGTCGAAGACCGCCGGGCCGATCTGCTTCATCACGGACGTGAGGATGATGCTCCCGTAGTCCGTCGTGAGGAAGCCGTCCGAGTCGACCCAGATGATCTTCGCGCCGCCGCTCTCGGCCGCCGCGGCGGCACCGAGACCCACCGGGCCGGCCACGGGCATGATGATGTCCGCGCCCTGGTCGATGAAGCCCTGCGTGACGTTCTGGCCGTTCGCCTGGTTGTCGAAGTCGCCGGTGAACGTGCCGGTCTGCGCTTCCTTGTCCCAGCCGAGCACCTTGACGTCGGTGCCGTTGTCCTCGTTGTACTTCGCGACGCCGTCGACGTAGCCGTCCATGAAGATGGCGACCGACGGGATCTGGATGCCGCCGAACGTGGCGACCGTGCCCGTCTCGGTCATGCCCGCCGCGAGGTACCCGGCGAGGAACGCCGCCTCCGCGGTGTTGAACAGGATCGGCTTCGCGTTGTCGATCTCGACCGCCTCCGGCGGGTCGGCCGCCGTGGCGCCCGGGTTGCTGAACGCCGAGTCGATGAGCGCGAAGTGCACGTCCGGGTTGGCCTCGGCCGCCGACTGGATCGGGTCCTCGAGGAGGAAGCCGACGCCGATGATGAGGTTGCAGCCCTGCTGGACGAGGCTGTCGATGTTCGGGCCGTAGTCCGTGTCCGCCTGGGACTCGACCTCGTGCGTCGTGATGCCGAGCTCGTCCTTCGCCTGCTGGAGGCCCTCGTAGCCGGACTGGTTGAAGGACTGGTCGTCGAACCCGCCGGCGTCGGAGACCATGCACGCGGAGAAGTCGGAGTTGCCGCCCGCGGTGCCCTCGCCGCCGCCGGTGGTCTCGTCGTCCTCGGGCGCAGCACCGCACGCGGCCAGCGCGAGCGCGGCGACCGCCGCGAGGGCGGTGACCTGAGTCGCTCTCTTCACCTGATAGCTCCTGTCGTTCTCGTAGCACTGCCGCGCAGGGAAGGACCCCTGGGTCCTCCCCTGCGCCGTTGCACGGGAGGACCGGTCCGTCGGCCTCTATACGACCGAACACTAATCAGCCCGAGGGGTCCAGCACGTTACTTGCCGGTAACGCGGGCGCTTCGTTATGCAAGCGTCACTTTGCGTCTGAGGCGTGACACACCCCTGTCCACGGGTCGGGACCGCGTCACCCGTCCTGGCCCGCGGCGACGCGCGCCAGGAGCCGCATGCCCAGGCCGATCGCGCGCTCGTCCACCTGGAGGTCGCCCTGGTGGATGTCGTAGCTGCGCCCGCCCGGCGTCCGCGTGCCGAGGCGTGCCATCGCCCCGGGCACCTTCGTCAGGTACCAGGCGAAGTCCTCTCCCCCGAGCGACTGCTCGGTGAGCACCACGCTGTCCGGGCCGAGCACGTCGCGCGCGGCGGCCTCCAGCAGCCCGGTGCAGCGCTCGTCGTTCTCGACAGGCGGGACGCCGCGCGTGTGGTGCACGGTCACCTCGACCTCGTACGGCGCGACGACCTGCTCCACGGCGTCGTGCAGCACCTGCCCTGCGAACTCCCACGCGCGCACGTCGAGGCAGCGCAGGGTGCCGCGGACCGTGCCGGTGCTCGGGATGGCGTTGTGCGCGGAGCCCGCGTGGACGGCGCCCCACGTGAGGTTCACGCCCGAGCGCGGGTCCAGCCGACGGCCGAGCACCGCGGGGACCTGCGTGATGACCTGGCCCAGCGCGTACACCACGTCGCCGGTCAGGTGCGGGCGCGACGTGTGGCCGCCCGGGGACGCGATCGTCACCGAGACCTCGTCGGACGCCGACGTGATCGGGCCGATCCGCGTGCCGATGCGGCCCACGTCGACCTTCGGGTCGCAGTGCACGGCGTAGATCTCGTCGACGCCGTCCATCGCCCCGGCCGCGAGCACGTCGAGCGACCCGCCCGGCTGGACCTCCTCCGCGGGCTGGAGCACGAGCCGCACGCCGCGGCTCAGCTCGCCCTGGGCGTGGAGGTCCGCGAGCACGAGCCCGGCACCGAGCACGACCGCCGTGTGCACGTCGTGGCCGCACGCGTGCGCGACACCCGGCACGGTCGACGCCCACGGGAGGCCGCAGCGGTCCTGCAGCGGCAGCGCGTCGATGTCCGCGCGCAGGGCGACACGGCCCGGCGGGACGGCCGCGCCGTCGGGCACGCCGGCGGTGGCCGTGCCCGGCTCCGGGCCGACGTCGCACACCAGCCCCGTGCCCGGCAGGAGGCGAGGCTCGAGGCCCGCGGCGCGCAGGCGGTCGGCGAGCAGCGCCGTCGTGCGCGTCTCGGCGCGCGAGACCTCGGGGTGGGCGTGGATGTCCCGGCGGATCGCCACGACCTCGTCCACGTGCCGCGCGACGGCGGCCCCGATGCGGGCGGCGAGGGTCACGTCGGCGCTCACAGGAGCTCGTCCATCCCGAGCTCGCGCACCGTGTCGACCATCGACTTCACCTGCTGCGCGCGCGCCCGCGTCGTGACGAGGAGCGCGTCCGGGGTGTCGACCACGACGACGTCGTCGAGACCGAGGACGGTCACGACGCGGTCGCTCGCCGGCACGACGACCGAGCCGGCGCTCTCGCGGCGCACGACGCGCCCCGTGTCGCCGAGCACCTTGGAGCCCGCCCCGTCGACGGACGGCAGGAGGGCGGCGAGGGAGTTGAAGTCGCCCACGTCGTCCCACCCGAACGTGCCGGGGACCACGGCGACGCCGCCGACCGCGGCGACCGGCTCGGCCACCGCGTGGTCGATCGCGATCCGCTCGAGCGCGGGCCACCGCTCCGCCAGCACGCGGTCGCGGTCGGGCCCGTCCCACGCGGCCGCGATCGCGCGCAGGCCGTCGTGCAGCTCGGGGCGCTGGTCCGCGAGGTGCCCGAGGAGCACCGACGAGCGCACGATGAACATGCCGGCGTTCCAGCGGTACTCCCCGGACGCGAGGTAGCGCTGCGCGGTCGCGGCGTCGGGCTTCTCCGTGAAGCCGCGCACGTGCTGCGCGGTCGGCGCGCCCGCGACACCGAGCGGGGCGCCGCTGTGCACGTACCCGAACGCCGTCGACGGCCGCGACGCCGCGATGCCGATCGTCACGACGTACCCGGCGCGCGCCGCCTCCACCGCCTCCCGCACCGACGACTCGAAGGAGTCACGGCCCGTGATCACCTGGTCCGCGGCGAACGACCCGACGACGACGTCGCCGTGCCGTGCGTCGAGCACCGCCGCGGCCAGCCCGATGGCCGCCATCGAGTCCCGGGGCGACGGCTCCGCGAGCACGTTCTCGGCCGGGAGGGCCGGGAGCTGCGTGCGCGCCGCCGCGACGTGCCGGTCCCCCGTGACGAGCACGACGCCGTGCTCCCCCGCGAGCGGCACGAGCCGGTCCACCGTGGCCTGGAGCAGGGAGCGGCCCGAGCCGGTGAGGTCGAGCAGGAACTTCGGCGAGCCCGCGCGCGAGAGCGGCCACAGCCGGGTGCCGGCGCCTCCCGCGGGGACGACGGCGAAGAAGCCGGGGATCGGCGACCCGGACGGGCCGGAGGAGTCGTGCGGCGAAGAGGCCATGAGGGCCAGCATAGTGAGGGCCGCAGTTCCCCCGCGGGCTGTGGGATCAGTCACAAACCCCCCGCGGAGCGCGGTTCCGCCGCACCCGGCGGTCCGCATCATGACGTCGATGTCACTATGGTGGAAGCCCTGAGACCGATGCCGACGACGGTCCCGGGGTCCGGACTGAGGGAGTTCCGGGCCACGGCCGGAACGTGACATCTCCCCCCTGATCTCGCCACAGGAGGCCCCCAAAGTGCCCAGTGCACCAGCTGGCACGCTCTACCGCGGCCGTGAAGGCATGTGGTCGTGGGTCGCGCATCGCGTGACCGGCGTGCTCATCTTCTTCTTCCTGCTCGTGCACGTGCTCGACACGGCGCTCGTGCGGGTCTCGCCCGAGGCGTACAACGCCGTCATCGGGACGTACCAGACGCCGATCATGGGCATCGGTGAGGCGGGGCTCGTCGCGGCCATCGTGTTCCACGCCTTCAACGGCATCCGCATCATCCTGGTCGACTTCTGGTCCAAGGGCCCGCGGTACCAGCGCACGATGCTCTGGGTCGTCGTCGGGCTGTTCGTCGTGACGATGGCCGGGTTCCTGCCGCGCCACCTGATGAACGTCTTCGGAGGGGGGCACTGATGGCCGCCGCACCCACGGTCGAGGTCGCGAGCCCGCGCGACCCGTACAAGCGCCGCAAGGCCACGCGCAGCAACTACGAGCTGTACAGCTGGATCTTCATGCGGGCCTCCGGCGTCGTGCTGATCGTCCTCATCTTCGGTCACCTCTTCGTCAACCTCATGGTCGGCGAGGGCGTGCACGCGATCGACTTCGGCTTCGTCGCCGGCAAGTGGGCCTCGCCGTTCTGGCAGATCTGGGACCTGCTCATGCTCTGGCTGGCCATGTTCCACGGCACCAACGGCGTCCGGACGATCATCAACGACTACGCGGAGCGGGACGGAACCCGCCTCGTCCTCAAGCTCGCGCTGTACCTCGCCTTCACGATCGTCACGGTCCTCGGCACGCTCGTGATCTTCACGTTCGATCCCTGCCCCGCGAACGCCCCGGCCGAGCTGCTCGCGTCGTTCTGCACGGCCTGAGCACCGCACCACCGCACGCCCCCGTCTTCCTCTCGCTCCACCCGGCTCTCTCCCAGGAGGCATCGACCCCGATGCAAACCCATCAGTACGACGTCGTCATCGTCGGCGCAGGCGGCGCCGGGATGCGCGCGGCGCTGGAGTCGTCCGGCAAGGTCCGGACGGCCGTCATCTCCAAGCTCTACCCCACGCGCTCGCACACGGGCGCCGCGCAGGGCGGCATGTGCGCCGCGCTCGCGAACGTGGAGGAGGACAACTGGGAGTGGCACACGTTCGACACGGTCAAGGGCGGCGACTACCTCGTCGACCAGGACGCCGCGGAGATCATGGCCAAGGAGGCCATCGACGCGGTGCTCGACCTCGAGCGCATGGGCCTGCCGTTCAACCGCACGCCCGAGGGCCGCATCGACCAGCGCCGGTTCGGCGGGCACACCCGCAACCACGGCGAGGCCGCGGTGCGCCGCTCGTGCTACGCCGCGGACCGCACCGGGCACATGATCCTCCAGACGCTCTACCAGCAGTGCGTCAAGCAGGACGTCGAGTTCTTCAACGAGTTCTACGTCCTCGACCTCATCACCGACCACGACCTCTCCGCGGGCGAGATCCCCGACGACGAGACGGTCACCGCGACCGGCGTCGTCGCCTACGACCTCGCGACCGGCGAGATCCACGTCTTCCAGGCGAAGGCGATCATCTTCGCCACCGGTGGCGCGGGCAAGATCTTCAAGACGACGTCCAACGCGCACACGCTCACCGGCGACGGCATGGCGCTGGCCTACCGTCGCGGCCTGCCGCTCGAGGACATGGAGTTCTTCCAGTTCCACCCGACCGGCCTCGCGGGCCTCGGCATCCTCCTCTCGGAGGCCGCCCGCGGCGAGGGCGGCATCCTGCGCAACGCGGACGGCGAGCGCTTCATGGAGCGCTACGCCCCCACCATCAAGGACCTCGCCCCGCGCGACATCGTCGCCCGGTCCATGGCGAACGAGGTCCGCGAGGGCCGCGGTGCCGGGCCGAACAAGGACTACGTCCTGCTCGACCTCACGCACCTCGAGCCCGCGCACATCGACGCCAAGCTCCCCGACATCACCGAGTTCGCGCGGACGTACCTCGGGATCGAGCCGTACACCGAGCCCGTGCCCGTGTACCCCACCGCGCACTACGCGATGGGCGGCATCCCGACGAACGTCGACGCCGAGGTGCTGCGCGACAGCCACAACGTCGTCAAGGGCCTCTACGCGGCCGGTGAGGTCGCGTGCGTCAGCGTGCACGGCTCCAACCGTCTCGGCACCAACTCGCTGCTCGACATCAACGTCTTCGGCAAGCGTGCCGGCCGCACCGCGGCCGCCTACGCCGCGACCGCGTCGTACAGCGAGCTCCCGGAGAACCCTGCCGCGGCCGTCGTCGCGCAGCTCGAGGAGATGCGCAACCGTCCCGACGGCGAGCGCGTCGCCGACGTCCGCAAGGCGCTCCAGGAGACCATGGACGCCAACGCCCAGGTGTTCCGCACGGGCGAGTCGCTCAACCAGGCCCTCGCGGACATCCGCGACCTGCAGAAGCGCTACAAGAACGTGTCCGTGCAGGACAAGGGCCGCCTGTTCAACACCGACCTCCTCGAGGCGATCGAGCTCGGGTTCCTCCTCGACATCGCCGAGGTCACCGTGGTCGCGGCGATCAACCGCAAGGAGTCCCGCGGCGGCCACTACCGCGAGGACTTCCCGGACCGCGACGACGCCAACTACATGCTGCACACGATGGCCTACCGCCGGCCGACGTCCGCCAGCGACGTCGCCGACGGGCACGTCGCGGGCTACTTCGACCACGTCGAGCAGTTCGACGGCTACAAGGTCGCCCTGGGCTCCAAGCCCGTCACCCAGACCCGGTACGAGCCCATGGAGCGGAAGTACTGATGACTGCCACACTCGAGAGCCCGGTCGCCGAGGCCAAGGCCGGGGAGATCCCCTCGTTCGAGGTCACGCTCCGCGTCCGCCGCTACTCCCCCGAGTCGGAGCACGGCGAGGAGGCGTACTGGGACGAGTTCACCGTCCAGGCGCACGGCACCGACCGCGTGCTCGACGCCCTGCACAAGATCAAGTGGGAGCACGACGGCTCCCTGACGTTCCGCCGCTCGTGCGCGCACGGCGTGTGCGGCTCGGACGCGATGCGCATCAACGGCCGCAACCGGCTCGCGTGCAAGACGCTGCTCAAGGACGTCAACCCCGACAAGCCGATCACGGTCGAGCCCATCAAGGGCCTGCCCGTGGTCAAGGATCTCGTCGTGGACATGGAGCCGTTCTTCGCGTCCTACCGCGAGATCATGCCGTTCCTCATCACGTCCGGGAACGAGCCGAGCAAGGAGCGCCTCCAGTCCGCCGCGCAGCGCGAGCGCTTCGACGACACCACCAAGTGCATCCTGTGCGCCGCGTGCACGTCGTCCTGCCCGGTGTTCTGGACCGACGGGCAGTACTTCGGCCCGGCCGCCATCGTCAACGCGCACCGGTTCATCTTCGACAGCCGCGACGAGGGCGCCACGCAGCGCCTCGAGATCCTCAACGACAAGGAGGGCGTGTGGCGCTGCCGCACGACCTTCAACTGCACCGAGGCGTGCCCCCGCGGCATCGAGGTCACGAAGGCGATCCAGGAGGTCAAGCGCGCGATGATCACCCGCGCGTTCTGACACCCCCGCACCGCCGACGAAGGGCGCCGACCGTACGGTCGGCGCCCTTCGTCGTGCCCGGGTGGCGCCGTGGCGCGCGGCGTCCGCACCAGCGTTCGGCAGTCCCGACCGAGGTCGGCAGCCGCGGTAGAGATCGGCAGCTGCACGTGCCGATCTCGGCCGCAGGTGCCGACCTCGACGCGCCGCGCGCACGCGGTCACGTGCCGCGCGGCAGGCGGGCCCGCCGGACACCGCGGACGACGGGGCTCCAGGGACGGTGCGAGCCGTGGCCGGCGCGCACGTCCTCCTCGACCGACGGAACGCCGTCGGGGGCGTCCTCGACCTCCGGGCGACCGTGCTCGACGTCGTCCCGCGCGTGCCCGACGGCGTGGCGCGGCGCCCGCAGGTGGCGGCCGTCGCTCGTCTGGTCGCCGCCGAGCACGGGCAGCTCGGGACGGCCGTCGCGCGCGTGCCGGGCGCCGTCGGGCACCGGGTCGGGCGGGCGCGGCGGGTTCGCCATCCACGCGCACACGGCCAGGAGGATGCGGGCGGTGAAGTTGACGAGGAGAAGCAGCGTCACGAGGACGGCGAACGACGCCAGGAGCGCGTTCCGCGTGGCGCTGCTCTCGACGAACGACGACCCGAGGTAGCGGAGCACGCCGAACCCGACGGCAGCGGTGAGCGACCCGACGAGGAGGTCGCGGCGTCGGACCCGCACGCCGGCGAGGAGCCGCACGACGACGACCACGACGAGCGCGTCGAGCAGGACGCTCACGACGAGGCCCGCACCGGTCACGAGGACGGCGGGCCCCCCGGAGAACCCGATCGCCTCGAGGATCGGGTTGCCCAGGGACGTGACGGCGATGCCGGCCACCGCGGAGACGAGGAGGAAGAGCGCGAGGAGGAAGAAGCCGAGGAGGGCGCGCGCCCGGGCGAGCACCGGGCTCTGGCCGACGTCGCTCACGCCGAACATGGTCCGCACGGCGCCACGCAGGTGGTACATGAACGACACGACGGAGAAGAGCAGCACCACGCCCGCGACGACGCTCGTGACGCTGAGCCCGGAGTCCAGCAGGAGCTGGTCGGGCCGGATGGCGCCCGGCTGGCCGTCGAGGGCGATGAGCCCGGGGACGAGCTCGTTGATCTCCCCGAAGACGACGTCCATGAGCTCCTGGCGTCCGCCCAGGATCCGCATGAAGACGGTGTAGCCGATCGTCAGCGCGGCGAACAGCGAGAACAGCGCGGAGTACGCGATGCCGCCGCACAGGAGCGCGCCGCGCGCGTACAGGTACCGGTAGGTCGCACGGCCGGGCCGGCTGTCCTTCCAGCGCTCGACGAGCGCGTCCACCCGCTCGCGCGTGCGTGCGACCGCGCGAGGTGCGGCAGGGCGGGGCGGCGTCACGCCCCGAACCCTACGAGGCGGTCGCTCCCCCGGCATCCGCGCCGAGCGGGAACAGCTGCTCGGGGCGCCAGACGCCGTCGTCCCCGTGCTCGTAGAGCGAGAAGCCCGCGACGTCGAACTGCGCCTCGTAGGTCGCCATCTGGTCGAACGCGGCGTCGAGCGCCGCTTCCGGCACCTCGTGGGCGACCGTCACGTGCGGGTGGTAGTTGAACCGCAGGTCCTGGGCGAGGGGGCCGGTGCGGATCGCGCTCTCGAGGTGCTCGCACTCCGCGATGCCCTCGACCACCTGGACGAACACCACGGGCGAGACGGGCCGGAACGTCGCGCTCCCCCGCAGGTGGAGGCGGAACGGCGACGCCGTCGACGCGACCTCGGCCAGGTGCGCACGCGCCGTGTCGAGCGCGGTCCGGTCCAGGACCGTCGGCCCGAGGAGCGTCACGTGCGGCGGGATCGACCGTGCGAGCGGGTCGCCGAAGCGTGCGCGCGCGTCCTGGAGCTGGGTCGCGAACGGCTCGGGCACCTCGATCGCGATGCCGATCCGCACCTGATGGGGCTCGCGCTCCGGGAGGTTCACGCGGTCGTCCCGCCCACGGGCAGCAGGCCGACGCGGTCGTAGATGCGCGCGAGCGTGCCGGCCGCGATCTCGCGGGCCTTCTGCGCACCGCGCGCGAGCACCGCGTCGAGCTCGGCAGGGTCTGCCAGGTACGTGTTCGCGCGCTCCTGGAACGGCACGAGGAAGTCGACGACGACGTCCGCCAGGTCGACCTTGAGGCGCCCGTACCCCTGGCCGTCGTACTCGGCGGCGATCGCCTCGACGTCGCGGCCGGTGAGCGCCGAGTAGATGGTCAGCAGGTTCGACACCCCGGGCTTGGCGACGGGGTCGTAGTGGATCTCGGTGCCGGAGTCGGTCGCGGCCGACCGGATCCGCTTGGCGGCGACCTTCGGGTCGTCGAGCAGCCAGATGACGCCCTTGCCGTTCGACGAGGACTTGCTCATCTTCGCCGTCGGCTCCTGGAGGTCGTAGATCTTCGCGACCGACCGGACGATGTGGGCCTCCGGCACGACGGCCGTCCCGTCGCCGAAGCGGGCGTTGAGCCGCTCGGCGAGGTCACGCGTGAGCTCGAGGTGCTGGCGCTGGTCCTCGCCGACCGGCACGAGGGCCGCGTCGTAGAGCAGGATGTCCGCCGCCATGAGCACGGGGTACGTGAACAGCCCGACGGTCGTGCCGTCGGCGCCCTGCTTCGCGGACTTGTCCTTGAACTGGGTCATACGGCCCGCCTCGCCGAAGCCCGTCTGGCACGACAGCACCCAGGACAGCTCGGCGTGCTGCGGCACGTGCGACTGGACGAACAGCGCGGAACGGTCCGGGTCCACGCCGCCGGCGAGGTACTGCGCGGCCGTGCGGCGCGTGCGCTCGCGGAGCCGCTCCGGGTCCGGGTTGACGGTCAGCGCGTGGAGGTCCACGACGCAGTACAGGGCGTCGTACGCGTCCTGGAGGGAGACCCACTGGCGCAGCGCACCGATGTAGTTCCCGAGCTGCAGCGAGTCCTCCGTGGGCTGCATGCCCGAGAGGATCCGTGGCCGGGTGCCCGTCGGGCTCCCGGGCTCCTGCGTGGTCTCCGGGACCGGTGCCGGACCGATGTGCGTCGCCTCGATGGACATTGCCCCATTCTGACAGGTGCTCGGGCGCCGGAACGAATCGCCCGTCGCGCCGCGGTCCGAGAGCGGGGTCAGGTGGCCTCGTCGTCGAACGGGGCAGGCCCCGTCTGCGCGACCGGCGCGGGCGGCGGGGGCGGGGAGACGCGCTCGGGCAGCGGATCGTCGTCCAGGAGCGCCTCGCGCACGATCCGGCGCGGGTCGTACTGGCGCGGGTCGAGCTTGGCCCAGTCGACGTCCGACAGCTCCTCGCCGAGCTCCGCGTCCACGCGCGACTTCGCGTCGCGCAGGTATCCCCGCGCGGACCGCACGAACGCCCCGAGCTGCTCCGCGTAGCGCGGCAGGCGCTCGGGACCGATGACGACGACCGCCACGATGAGGAGCACGACGAACTCGGCTCCGTTGATCCCGAACACGCCGACAGACTACTCGCTCGTGGCTTCGTCGAGGACGACGCGCACGTCGCGCTCCTGGTCGCCGGTCCGCACGCGCAGGGTCACCGCGTCCCCCGGTGCCTTCGCCCGGATCGCGACGATGAGCTCGTCCGACTCCGTGACGGGCCGGCCGTCGATGGACAGGATCACGTCCCCGGGCCGGATCCCGGCCGCGTCCGCCGGGCCGTCGGGCGTCACCGCGGGCGTGCCGGACTGCGCGTCGGTCGAGACCTGCACGCCCTCACCCTGGTAGCGCTGGTCGAGGAGCACGCCGATCACGGGGTACGTCGCGACGCCGTCGGCAATGAGCTGTTCGGCGGTACGACGGGCCTGGTTGGACGGGATGGCGAACCCGAGGCCGATGCTGCCCGTGGCCTCGCCGCTCCCCGGCGGCTGCGCGATGGCCGAGTTGATGCCGACGACCTGGCCGCGGCCGTCGACGAGCGGGCCGCCGGAGTTGCCCGGGTTGATCGCCGCGTCCGTCTGGATCGCGTTGATGAAGGCCGTCTCCGCCGCGGCGCCGGCCTGGACCGGGCGGTTGAGCGCGCTGATGATCCCCGTGGTGACGGTCCCGTTCAGCCCGAGCGGCGCACCGATCGCCACCACCGGGTCCCCGACGACCACCGCGTCGGAGTCGCCGAGCGCGAGCGGCGTGAGGCCCGAGTCCTCGACCTTGACGACCGCCAGGTCGTAGTCGACCGTCCGCCCGACGAGCTCGGCAGGGCTCTCGTGCCCGTCGGAGAAGAGCACGACGATGTCGCCACCGTCGGCGGCCGACGCGACGACGTGGTTGTTCGTGAGGATGAAGCCGTCCTCCCGCAGCACGAACCCGGAGCCCGTCGCGACGCCGTCGGCGCCGCGCACCTGGAGCGAGACGACGCTCGGCAGCACGGTCGCGGCGATGTCCGCCACCGACCCGTCCGGGCGGTCCGCGCCGGGCTCGACGCTCGCGGGCGGCAGCGCCGAGACCGACGAGCCGGAGGATCGCGGGTCGGCGAGACGATCGGCGGCGACGCCGCCGACGGCACCCGCGACGAGCGCGAGCACCGCGACGCCCGCCACCGCGGCCGGGCGCAGGCCACGCCGCGGCGCGGCCCCGACGGCGCCGCGGGGCACGCCCACGAGGGTCGGGTCGACGGACCCGCCCGGGCGCGTCGGCGCCTCGGGCTGGCCGAACGCGCTCAGCCGCTCCCAGGGGTCCGTGGACCCCGCGGTCGAGGGCTCCGTGGGCGCGGGCGCTGCGGGCGGCGGCGGGACCGGTCCCGGGCCGTACGCGGGCGGGACGTGCCCCGACGCCCCGCCCTCGGTGGGACGTGGCGCGTCGGCGGACGGCGGGACGGGCACGCTGCGGTAGGCCGACGGCGGCGCGAACGGGTTCGGCGCAGCGTCGCGCGGACCGGGCTGCTCCGGTCCGGTCTGGGGGTCGGTCATGAGGTGCCGAGCGCTCCTGTCATGGTCGTCCAGCCCCGGGAGATGCGCGCCGGGACCCCGGCATCGTAGTCACGGGCCGGGAACGCCGCCACGAGGGCGGCGACCGTCTCCTGCTCGGTGTCCGCGACGACGTCGATCACCGTGTCGCCCGACTGCCACACCACGTGCCACGGCTCCTGAGACAGCACGTGCACCCGACGGCCGTCCACGTCCCAGGTCTCGCTGCCGGCGATCGCCGACGTGTCGAGCAGTCCCGCCTGCTCGCGCACGACCGCCTCCCCGCCGGGCGCCTCGAGGTCGATCTCCAGCACGCCGCGCCGCGCGTCGTCGCGCACGTCCGCCACGCGGAAGCCGTCCGGGAGCGGTGTGGGGCAGGACCAGCCCTGCGCCGCGAGGGCCGCGAGCGCGGACGCGCCGCCGTCGACGACCGACGCGGCGCCCGTGCCGCCGTCCGGGCCGTCGGTGCGCACCCCGCCGACGACGAGCGCGCCGGTGGTCCGGGGCGCCGCCTGCGCGAGCACGGTGAGCGGGTCGCTGCGGTGCAGGTCGGGCGTCACGAGAGGGCTCTCCCCCAGCGCGAAGAGGCCGACCGCGGCGACCCCGACGCCGCCGACGACGAGACCGACGACGCGCCGCCGGAGCGAGCCCCGGCGCACGTCGCCGCTCCAGGCGCCGCGCGGGAGCGTCGCGGAGGCGGCCCAGGGGTCGCTCGGTGCGGGTGCCGCACGCAGCGGGTCGCCGTCCGTCGGCGGGATCTCGGCGGAGAGCGCGAGCAGGCGTGCGGCGAGGTCCGGCGCCGGCTCCACCGGTCCGGCCGCGCTCAGCGCGCGCCGGGCCGCCCGGGCCGCGGCGAGCTCGGCCGCGCACCGCGGGCAGCAGGCCACGTGCTCCAGGGCGCGCTCCGCCTCGGCGGGCGACAGCTGCCCGTCGACGAGCGCGGAGAGCCGCGAGCCGAGATGGGTCACGCCACCCCCCGGGCGCCCACGGCGGTCGGTGCGTCGTCCGACGCCGGGCGCTCCGCGGGGTCGCGGTGCGGCAGGGCGGCGCGGAGCTGGGAGCGCGCGCGGTGGATCCGCGAGCGGACCGTGCCGAGCTTGATGCCGAGCGTCACGGCGATCTCCTCGTAGGACAGGCCCTCGATGTCGCACAGCACGACGGCGGCCCGGTACTCGGGCGAGAGCGCGTCGAGCGCGCGCTGGACGTCGTGGTCGAGGTTCGCGTGCTCGAACCCGCGCTCCGGCTGGGCCTCGGCGCGCGCCGGGTAGTGCCCGTCGTCGTCGCCCATGGCCTCCATCCGGATGCGCTGCTTGCGCCGGACCTGGTCGAGGAAGAGGTTGGTCGTGATCCGGTGGAGCCAGCCCTCGAACGTGCCCGGGGTGTAGCTCGACAGCGAGCGGAACACCCGGACGAACGTCTCCTGCGTGAGGTCCTCCGCGTCCTGGCGGTTGCCCGTCAGGCGGTAGGCGAGCCGGTAGACGCGCGCCGAGTGCTCCCGCACGATCGCGTCCCACGACGGCGGCACCCACGTGCCCGCGTCCTGCGTGCCGTGCGTGCCGGTCCTGGGTCGTGCGTCGTCCACGTGGTCCATCGTCCCAGAAGAACGCGCCACGCCTGGCGCGTGTTCCCCGCCCCGCGCGGGACGTGCGCGTGACGTCCACCGCCCGTGCACACGCGCGCGGCGCGGGAACGGGCCGGTGTGGGAGGGGGCGGGTACGATCCGAGACAGCGCCCGGCCCGGCCCCGGGGCCGGACGACGGACCACCAGGAGGACCCGATCACCAGCGACGTCGGCACCCACCGCAGCGCGAAGGCGGCGAGCTGGGTGTACAGCGAGGAGTTCGTCCCCGAGGACGAGGTCCTCCTGCGGGCACGCGACCGTGCGGCCGAGCTCGGCTGCCCCGCGGTCCTCCCCGGCGTCGGGGCGGTGCTCCAGGTCCTCGCCGCGTCCCTCGCGGCCCGCGCGGTGGTCGAGATCGGCACCGGCACGGGCGTCGCCTCGATCTGGCTCCTGCGTGGCATGCCCGCCGACGGCGTGCTGACGACCATCGACGTCGAGGTCGAGCACCAGCGCGCGGCCAAGGCCGCGTTCGCGGAGGAGGGTGTGCCCGCGTCCCGCACGCGCACCATCCCGGGCCGCGCGAGCGACGTGCTCCCCCGCCTCACCGACGCCGCGTACGACCTCGTCCTCGTCGGGGCGGACAAGCACAGCTACCCCGAGTACGTGGAGCAGGGGCTGCGCCTCCTGCGCCCGGGCGGCGTGCTGGCGGTCGACGGCGCGCTGTCCCACGACCGTGTCGCCGACCCCGCGCGGCGCGACGAGGTCACGACGATCGTCCGGGAGGTCGGCCGGTCGCTCCGGTCCGACGAGCGCGTGCTGCCGGCGCTGCTGCCCAGCGGCGACGGCCTCCTGCTCGCCGTCCGCCGCTGACCCGGCGCGTCAGAGCCGGTCGAGCGCCTCGAGCAGCAGCCGGGCGCCGAAGCCCGTCGCCCCGGCCACGACCTCGTGGCGGTCCGCCGTCGCGCGCGCGGGCCCCGCGACGTCGAGGTGGGCCCAGGGCACGTCGCCCACGAACTCCCGGAGGAACAGGGCGGCCGTGATCGCCCCGCCGCCGGGGCTCTCGACCGGGACGTGCCGCAGGTCGGCGACGTCGGAGCGCAGCGCACCCGCGTAGTCCTCGACGAGCGGCATCCGCCACACCCGCTCGCCCGTGGCGAGGGCGGCGTGCTCGAGCGCGTCGGCGACCTCCTCGTCGGTCGCGAACAGCGCGCCGTGGCCCCGACCCAGGCCCACGCTGGCCGCGCCGGTGAGCGTCGCGACGTCCACGAGCACGTCGGGAGCGAGCTCCTGCACGGCGTACGCGACGGCGTCGGCGAGGACGAGGCGGCCCTCGGCATCGGTGTTCGCGACCTCCACCGTGCGGCCCGACCACGTGCGCAGCACGTCGCCCGGGCGGTACGACGCCGCGCCGACGTGGTTCTCCGCGAGCGGCAGCACGGCGGTCACTCGCCGGTCCGAGCGTGCACGGGCGGCCCCGAGCACGACGGCGAGCGCGACGGCGGCGCCCGCCATGTCGGTCTTCATGGGCACCATCGCCTCGCGCGGCTTGATGGACAGGCCGCCCGTGTCGTAGGTGATGCCCTTGCCGACGACGACCACGTGGCGAGGCGCGGAACGGCCCTTCGCCGGGGCCACGCCGTGGTCCGCGGGGTCGTAGGTGACGGTGAGGAGCCGGGGCCCGCGCGCCGAGCCGGCGCCCACGGCCAGGAGCGCGCCGAAGCCCTCCGTGGCGAGCTCGGCGGGGCCGCGGAGGGTGGTGTCGAGGCCGAGCTCGTCGGCCAGCCCGAGCGCGCGGTCGGCGAACCAGGCGGGGTCCTTGACGTCGGACGGCGTGTTCGCGAGGTCGCGCACGAGCCACGTCGCGGCGGCCGCGCGGGTCGCCGCCTCGATCGGTGCCGCGACGTCGGGACGGTCGGGCGGCGTGAGCAGCACGAGCTGCGCGGCGGCGGTCTCCGTGCCTGCCGGCGCCTCGCCCCGTCGCGGCTGGGCGTACGCGGCGAGCAGGTAGCCCTCGACGTAGGCGCGGACCTCGGCGGCACCGGCGTCCGCGGTCACGGCGCTCAGGACCCGCTCGAGGCCGCGGGACGCCCGGGCCAGCGCGGCACCGGCGCGGCGCAGGTCCGTCGCGGTCCCGGCGCCGACGCCGAGCAGCAGGAGACGGGGCGGCAGGCCCGCCCACGGCAGCCGGGTCGTCGACCCGACGTGCGCCCGCGGCAGGTCCACGCGCACGACCTCGCCGGCCGCGCCGCGGAAGCCCGGGCCGCCCGCCCGCTCGGCCAGCTCGGCGAGGTCCACGCCGTACCGCACGGTGGCGTCGACCGTGCCGGCGCGCGGCTGCAGCCCGTCCTCCGGCTCGCGCGGCGGCGCGACGCCGACCACGACCGCGTCGGCCTGTGACTCGTCGACGAGCGGGGCGTCGCTCAGCGTGCCCCGTGCGCCGACCACCTCCGGCAGCGCGCGCGGGATCTCCGTGGTTCCGGAGACCCGGCGCTCACGTGCGGGCAATCAGCCCACCACGGCCTGGAGCGCCTCACCCAGCTCGCTGGCCTCGGTCGCGTTGAGCTCGACCACCAGACGCCCGCCACCCTCGAGCGGGACCCGCATGACGATGCCTCGCCCTTCCTTGGTGACCTCCAGCGGTCCGTCACCCGTCCGCGGCTTCATCGCAGCCATCGATGGCACTCCATTTCCGTTTGTCCCGAGTCCACCCCGCACGCGCGAGGAGGGGCGTCCGACCTCGGACGACGCCCGGGGGACAGTCTAGTTCACGCGTGCCGACATCCCGGGCGTCCCGGTCACGGCGGCCACCCCGACGGCGGGACCAGCCGCCACAGCGACCACACCCACCACACCTGCCCCACGACGCACGCGACGGTCACCGCCGCGAGCCACGTGCGCGACCGCGTCCACCCGACCGTCACCGCCCCGAGCGGGAACGCCAGCAGGAGGAAGCGCACGAGGGAGGTGCCCGGCTGGACGGTCGCCACGAGGTAGGCCAGGTACGCCCCGGACCACGCGTGCATCTCCGGGCCGAGGCGCGCCGCGACCGGGTTCAGGACGAGCGCGGCGGACGCCACGAGGACGAGCGCGAGGAGCCACGGGCCGGCGTCGCCCGCGAGCCATCGCGAGACGTCCACCCACGGCACGAACGGGACGACCTCCGCGCCGCCGCGCCAGGCCTCCTGGGTGCGGAAGTACGCCTGGTGCACGCCCGTCACCACGTCGCACAGCCAGGGCCACACGAGCCCGCTCCCGAGGGCGACGACGAGCAGGCCGCCCAGCCGGGCGGCGTCGGCCCCGCGCAGGTCCCCGCGGCGCCACCGCACGAACCCGTGCCACAGCACGACCGCCGCCATCGGCAGCGCGACCGCGCGGCAGAAGCCGAGGAGGACGACGACGAGCGTCGTCCAGGCGTAGCGACGGCGGGCGAGCAGGAGCAGCGCACCCGCCACGAGGAGCAGGGCGAGGGACTCGGTGTACGCGACCTGGAGGACGGGGCTGGAGGGGAAGACGCTCACGAGCAGCACGGTCGCGAGCGGGAGGCCCGGGCGTCGCTCGACCGCGGCGGCCCCCGCCGTCGCGACGAGCCGGTGGACCACGAGCACCGCGCCCGCCCCGCACACCAGCGCGAGGGTCGGGGCCAGCACCTCCCACCCGAGCCCCGTGACCGCGTCGAGCGCGCGCACGAGCGCCGGGAACAACGGGAAGAAGGCCCACACGTTCTGCTGCACGGCGCCGTCGGGACCCACGGGGAGCGTGTCCGGGTAGCCGGACCGGTAGATCTGCTCGTACCAGCTCGCGTCCCACATCCGGCCGACGTAGGCGAGGTACGAGGGCGCGGCGTCCGTCCACAGGTTCTGCTCCTGGGACCGCGCGGCGACGAGCAGGACGACGGCGCTCACCGCCCGGGCGAGGGCGTAGAGCGCGAGCACCTGGACCCACCACCGCCAGGTCGCAGGTCGCAGCAGCCGCGCCCGCGCCGCGGGCAGGGCGGCCGCGCGCGGCGTCGTCACGCGAGGCCCCGCAGCGCCGCAGCCGGGGCCGTCTCGTCGCGGACGGCGGAGACCAGGTCGAGGACGCGACGTGTCGCGGCGACGTCGTGCGCGCGGAAGACGCGCGCGCCGAGCCACGCCGCGACGGCCGTCGCCGCGAGCGTGCCCTCGAGGCGCTCGTCGGCCGGGAGGTCGAGCGTCTCCCCGACGAAGTCCTTGCGCGACAGCGCCATGAGGAGCGGGAACCCGAGCCCGGCGAGCACCTCGGTGCGGCGGAGCAGGTGCAGGGAGTGCCACGTGTTCTTGCCGAAGTCGTGGGTCGGGTCGACGAGCACCGACGCGCGCGGGACACCGCACGACACCGCCCGCTCGGCCGCGGCCCGGAGCGTCGTCACGACGTCCTGCACGACGCCGTCCCGCGGGTCGGCCGCTCCGGGGCGGGCCGGGTAGGCGACGCGGACGGGGTCCGTGCGCGGCCGCGCTCCCCCGGTGTGGGAGCACACGACGCCGATCCCGTGCTGCCCGGCGACCTCGACGAGCCGCGGGTCGTGCCCGGCCCACGTGTCGTTCACGAGGTCCGCGCCCGCGAGCGCCGCCTCGTGCGCGACCTCGGCGCGCCACGTGTCCACGCTGACGAGGAGGTCCGGGAACTCGGACCGCACCCGTGCGACGAACGGGACGACGCGGCGGATCTCCTCCCCCGGGGTCACCTCCGGACCGACCCCGGCACGCACCCCGCCCACGTCGAGGATCTCGGCGCCCTCCGTGACGGCGCGCTCGACGGCGGCGAGCGCCTGGCGGTCGTCGAGCTGGCGCGCCCCGGCGTAGAACGAGTCGTCGGTGCGGTTGACGATCGCCATCACGGCGGGCCGGTCGAGCTCGCGCCCGCGCAGCACGAGCGACGTGCCGCGCGGGGGCACCCCGAGGGGCGGCAGCGGGACGGGCGCGCCCTCGCCGGGCGTGGGCGCCCCCGGCTCGCCCGCGCCGGAGCCGGGCGCGCCCGGACCTGCGGTCATCGCGCCGCGCCCGTCAGCTCGCGTCGCCGGCCTGCGCCCGGGCGAGCTCCTCGGTCGCTTCGCGCTCCTCGGCGCGCAGCTCGGCGCCGCGGTCGCACACGTACTCGACGGCCTCGGCCGGGTCGTCGCACAGGTGGACGAGGTCGAGGTCGTGCTCGCTGATCATGCCGCGGCCCACGACCGCGGTGCGCGCCCAGTCCAGCAGCCCGGTCCAGTAGTCCGTCCCGACGAGCGCGACGGGGAACTCGGTGATCTTGTGCGTCTGGACGAGCGTCAGCGCCTCGAACAGCTCGTCGAACGTGCCGAAGCCGCCCGGCAGCACGACGAAGCCCTGCGCGTACTTGACGAACATCGTCTTGCGGGCGAAGAAGTAGCGGAAGTTCACGCCGAGGTTGACGTAGCGGTTCATCCCCTGCTCGAACGGCAGCTCGATCCCGAGGCCGATCGACAGGCCACCGGCGTCCGACGCGCCCTTGTTGGCCGCCTCCATGATGCCGGGGCCGCCGCCCGTGATGACGGCGAAGCCCTCGTCGACGAGGAGGCGCCCCACCTCCTCGGCGAGCGTGTAGTCCGGGTGGTCCGGCCTGGTGCGTGCCGAGCCGAACACGGAGACGGCCGGACCGACCTCCGCGAGCGCCCCGAAGCCCTCGACGAACTCGCTCTGGATCCGCATGACGCGCCACGGGTCGGAGTGCACCCAGTCCGCGCTGCCGCGCGAGTCGAGGAGGCGCTGGTCCGTCGTCTGGCGCGGGATCTGGTCGCCGCGCAGCAGCACCGGCCCCTTGCGGTACCCGGTGCCGCTCTGGGGCACGCCGTCGTCGGAACCTGGCTGGTCACGCACCGTGTCGCTCATGGTCACGAGCCTATGCCGCAGGTGCGGCCGTGAGCCACGCACGGAGCGCGTCGCGGCACAGCGCGAGCTGCCCGACGGGGCACCGCTCGTCGTCCTTGTGCGCCAGCAGCGGGTCCCCGGGCCCGAAGTTCACCGCCGGGACGCCGAGCTCGGCGAAGCGCGCGACGTCGGTCCAGCCGTACTTCGGAGCCGGCGCGCCTCCCGTCACCCCGAGGACGGCCGCCGCGAAGTCCGCCGCGAGCGGGTCGTCGAGCCCGGGCCGCGCGCCGGGCGCCGCGTCGGTGAGCGTCACCGCGAAGCCGGCGAAGAGGTCGCGGACGTGCTGCTCGGCCTCGGCCACGCTCCGGGAGGGGGCGAACCGGTAGTTCACCGTGACGACGCACTCGTCCGGGACGACGTTCCCCGCGATCCCGCCCGCGATCCCGACGGCGTTCATCCCCTCCCGGTACACGAGGCCGTCGACCTCGACGTCCCGGGGCACGTACGCGGCCAGGCGGTCGAGCACCTCGTGCGCGGCATGGATCGCGTTGGTCCCCGTCCAGGAGCGCGCGGAGTGGGCGGCGACGCCCGGCACGCGCACCTCGGCACGCAGCGTCCCGTTGCACCCGCCCTCGAGGCCCGCCGAGGTGGGCTCCCCGAGCACGGCGAGGTCCGCCGCCAGCAGGTCCGGCCGGTTCCGCGCGAGGCGCCCGAGCCCGTTGAGGTCCGCGGCGACCTCCTCGTTGTCGTAGAAGACCCACGTGACGTCCTGGGCCGGGGCGTCGAGCTCCGCGGCCAGCGCGAGCGCGACCGCGACACCGCCCTTCATGTCCACCGTGCCCCGGCCCCAGACCTCGGCGTGCGCGCCCTCGCCGACGACGCGCGTCGGCAGGTTCGGCGGGTCCGTGAGCGGCACCGTGTCGAGGTGGCCCGCGACCACGACGCGCCGCTCGCGGCCGAGCGTCGTGCGCGCGACGACCGTGTCGCCGTCGCGCACGACCTCCAGGTGCGGGAGCGCTCGCAGCGCCGCCTCGACCGCGTCCGCGAGCGCACGCTCGTCCCCGCTCACGGACGGCACGTCGCACACCGCGCGGAACAGGGCGACGAGGTCGCCGCGGAGGTCGAGCACGGGTCCGGTACCAGGGGTGGGAGAGGTCACGCCAGCACCCTACCGGCGCCGGATAGGGTGGGGCGCATGACTTCTGCGACCCCCGCGCCCGCCTCGTCGGCGGGCGCGTCCGAGCCGCGTACGGCGTGGGCCTACGGCCTGGCGACCGTCACCGACGACGGCACGACCCTCGACGTCTGGTACCCCGCGCCGGAGCTCGGCGCCGCCCCGGTGGACGCCGCCGTGCCCGCGTCGCTCGACGCGCTCGCGGAGCGCGACGAGCTGCGCGGCGTGGACGTCGTCGTGGTGCGGACCGAGATCGACCTCGACGCCGCCCCCGCCGACACCGCCGACGCCTACCTGCGCCTGCACCTGCTCTCCCACCGCCTCGTCGTGCCGCACGGCCTGAACCTCGACGGCCTCTTCGGCGTGCTGGCGAACGTCGTGTGGACGAACCACGGCCCGTGCGCCGTCGACGGCTTCGAGGAGACGCGCCTGCGCCTGCGCGCGACGGGTCAGCCCGTGACCGTGCTCGGCGTCGACAAGTTCCCCCGCATGGTGGACTACGTCGTCCCGTCGGGCGTCCGGATCGCCGACGCGGACCGCGTGCGCCTCGGGGCGCACCTCGCGGCCGGCACCACGGTGATGCACGAGGGCTTCGTGAACTTCAACGCGGGCACGCTCGGCACGTCGATGGTCGAGGGGCGCATCTCGGCGGGCGTCGTCGTGGGCGACGGCTCCGACGTCGGGGGTGGCGCGTCCATCATGGGCACGCTGTCCGGTGGTGGCCGCGAGGTCATCTCGGTCGGTCAGCGCTCCCTGCTCGGCGCCAACGCCGGCCTCGGCATCCCGCTCGGCGACGACTGCGTCGTGGAGTCCGGCCTGTACGTCACCGCGGGGACCAAGGTGACGGTCGTCGGGCAGCACGACGCCGCGGGCGAGCCGCTCGTCGTCAAGGCGCGCGACCTCGCCGGCCGGTCCGGCATCCTCTTCCGGCGCAACTCGCTGACCGGCGGGGTCGAGGCGGTCTCGCGGACCGGCGCGGGCGTCGAGCTCAACGCCGCGCTGCACGCGAACTGACCGGCCCTCCCGAGCACACCCCGCCTCGACGATGACGACGACGCAGCCCCCGCGCTCCCCCGCCGCCCCGGCGCGGGGTCGCGTCCGGGCACGACGGCGCCCCCTGCGCACCGCGGTCACCCTCGTCACGGTGGCCGCGGTGGGGGTCGGCGCGGTCGTGGTCGCGCTCAACCGGCTCGACGACGCGACGCCCGTCGCGGAGCGCTGCGCCGCGACCGCCGACGGCCGCACGTGGTACCTCTCCGTGACGCAGGCGGACAACGCGGCACTGATCACCGGGGCCACGGTGCGGCGCGGGCTCCCCGCCCGCGCCGCCACCATCGGGCTCGCGACCGCGCTGCAGGAGTCGCGGCTCGTCAACATCGACTACGGCGACCGCGACTCCGTCGGCCTGTTCCAGCAGCGCCCCTCCCAGGGGTGGGGCACCGTCGCGGAGATCATGGACCCCGTCTACTCGACCAACACGTTCTACGACGCGCTCGAGACGGTCGAGGGCTACGAGGGCATGGAGGTCACCGTCGCCGCGCAGACCGTCCAGCGGTCCGCGTTCCCCGACGCGTACGCGCAGCACGAGCCCCGCTCGCGCGCGTGGGCGTCCGCGCTGACCGGCTGGTCGCCCGCGTCGCTCACGTGCGACCTCGCTGCGGTGCCCACGGCGGAGGTGCCGGAGGACGGCGACCCGACCGAGCCGTTCCGGGAGCGCGCCGCGCGCGACCTCGGCGACGCGGTCCGCGTCGCACCGTTCGACGGCGGGACCGGGGGCACGGTCGCCGTCGACGCGTCCGCGCTCCCCGCGGCCGCGGAGGACGGCGGCGTCGAGCGCTCGGCGTGGGCCGTCGCCCAGTGGGCCGTCGCGACGGCCGACGCCACGAACGTCGTCGCCGTCGAGGTCGGTGACCGCCGCTGGTCGCGCGACGGCTCGACGTGGACCACCCCCGACCCGGCCGACCTCGCCCCGCTCGACCCGGGCGCCCTGCGCGTCCACGTCGCCGTCCCCGACGCGTCCTGACCGACCGCCGCCGGCTTGCGTCGGGCGCGGGACCGCAGACGACGAACGCCGCGCCGCTCACCGAGGGTGAGGGGCGCGGCGTCCGGAGGAGGGGCCGTCAGCGGTCGGAGACGGCGACGTAGTCGCGCTCGGTCTCGCCGACGTAGACCTGGCGCGGACGGCCGATCTTGGTCTGCGGGTCCTTCATCATCTCGCGCCACTGCGCGATCCAGCCGGGCATGCGGCCCAGCGCGAAGAGCGGCGTGAACATGGCCGGCGAGAAGCCCATGGCCTTGTAGATGAGGCCCGTGTAGAAGTCCACGTTCGGGTAGAGCTTGCGCTCGATGAAGTAGTCGTCGTTGAGCGCGATCTCCTCGAGGCCCATGGCGATGTCGAGGAGCTGGTCCTTCTTGCCGAGGGTCGAGAGCACGGCGTCGGCCGACTTCTTGACGATCGCCGCACGCGGGTCGTAGTTCTTGTAGACCCGGTGGCCGAAGCCCATGAGGCGGACGCCGTCCTCCTTGTTCTTCACCTTCTTCATGAAGGTGTCGACGTCGTACTCCGCGCCCGCGATCTTGTCGAGCATGGTGAGCACCGACTCGTTCGCGCCGCCGTGCAGCGGGCCCGAGAGCGCGTTGACCCCGGCCGCGACGGACGCGTAGAGGTTGGCGTGCGAGGACCCGACGACGCGGACCGTCGACGTGGAGCAGTTCTGCTCGTGGTCGGCGTGCAGGATGAGCAGCTTGTCGAGCGCGTCGACCACGACCGGGTCCGCCTCGTACTGCTGGTACGGCGTCGCGAACGTCATGCGCAGGAAGTCGTCGACGTACCCGCGCGAGTAGTCCGGGTAGAGCAGCGGCTCGCCGACGCGGCGGCGGTGCAGGTAGGACGTGATGGTGCGCGACTTCGCGAGGAGCAGGACCGTCGCGAGCTCGACCGTCTCGTCGTCGAACGGGTCGAGCGACTCGGGGTAGAACGTGGACAGCGCGTTGATCGCGGACGACAGCACCGCCATGGGGTGCGCGTTGCGCGGGAACGTGCCCATGAACGTGCGGAAGTCCTCGTGCACGAGCGTGTGGCGGTTGACGCGCTCGACGAACGCGTCGAGGGTCGCGGCGTCGGGGAGCTCGCCGTGGATGAGGAGGTACGCGACCTCGAGGAAGCTCGACCGCTCGGCGAGCTGCTCGATCGGGTACCCGCGGTACCGGAGGATGCCGGCCTCGCCGTCGATGTACGTGATGCTCGACTCGCACGACGCGGTGTTCATGAAGCCGGGGTCGACGGTCACGAGGCCGGTCGACTTGAGCAAGGAGGACACGACGATGCCGTCGTTGCCCTCGGTCGCCGCGACCACGGGCAGGTCCTGCGCCTGGTCGTCGACGAGGAGGCGGACCTTCGCCTGCTGAGTGGTGGTCATGGTTCCCTTCCTGCTGCTGCTCGCGCCGTTGCCGCGCGGTCGACCGTACCCCGCCTCACCCGCACGTGACCAATCAGGAACCGTCACGAGAACACCACACCCGCTGTGATCCAGGTCACGCCAGCGGGAGGCCTCCGGAGAGTCGAGCCGAGGCCTCGTGGACCCGCTCGTCGGTCGCGGTGAGGGCGACGCGCACGTGCCCCGCGCCCTCGGTTCCGTAGAACGCCCCGGGCCCGACGAGGACGCCCAGGTCGGCGAGCGCGGAGACCGTCCGCCAGCAGTCGCCCCCGGCCTCGTCGGCGGGTCGCGACCACAGGTAGAGGCCCGCCTCCGAGTGGTCGATCGCGAGGCCCGCGCCGGTGAGCGCGGCGACGAGCACCTCGCGGCGGCGCGCGTACACGTCGCGCTGCGCGGCGACGTGCGCGTCGTCGGACAGGGCCGCGACCATCGCGGCCTGGACCGGCGCGGGGACGATCATGCCGAGGTGCTTGCGCGTCGCGAGCAGGTCGGCGACGAGCGTGGCGTCCCCCGCGACGAACGCCGCGCGGTAGCCCGCCATGCTCGACTGCTTGGAGAGCGAGTAGGTGACGAGCAGACCCTCGTGCGAGCCGCCGCACACCGCCGGGTCGAGCAGGCTCGGGACACCGGTCGTCGTGAACGGCTCCGTCCACGCGAGCTCCGCGTAGCACTCGTCGCTCGCGACGACCGCGCCGATCTCGCGGGCCGCGGCGACGACGCGCGCGAGGTGCGCGGCGTCGAGGACCCGGCCCGTCGGGTTGCTCGGCGAGTTGACCCAGACCAGCCGCACGTCGTCGCGGCCCGCCCACTCCTCGACGTCGTCCGTCGCGAGCGGCGTCGCGCCGGCCAGGCGCGCACCGACGTCGTACGTGGGATAGGCCGTCCGCGGGTGCACGACGACGTCGCCCGGACCGAGCCGCAGGAGCGAGGGCAGCAGCCCCACGAGCTCCTTGCTCCCGACGGTGGGGAGCACGGCGTCGGGATCGAGGCCGGGGACGCCGCGACGGCGGGCGAACCATGCGGAGACCGCCTCGCGCAGGGCGGGCGTCCCGTGCGTCGTCGGGTAGCCGTGCGCGTCGGACGCGGCGGCGAGCGCGTCGCGCACCACGGCGGGGGTCGGGTCCACCGGGGTGCCGATGGAGAGGTCGACCACGCCGCGGGGGTGCGCTCGCGCGCGCTCCGCGTACGGGGTCAGCGTGTCCCAGGGATAGGCGAGACCGGAGAGGTCGGCGAGTCCCACGAGCGCCGGCGCCGAGGGCTCAGGCCTGCGGCGGCAGGGCGGCGATCATCGGGTCGTCCTTCTCGATGAGACCCATCTTCGCGGCGCCGCCGGGCGAGCCGAGGTCGTCGAAGAACTCGACGTTGGCGCGGTAGTAGTCGCTCCACTCCGTCGGCACGTCGTCCTCGTAGTAGATCGCCTCGACGGGGCAGACCGGCTCGCACGCGCCGCAGTCGACGCACTCGTCCGGGTGGATGTAGAGCGACCGCTTGCCCTCGTAGATGCAGTCGACAGGACATTCCTCGATGCACGCCTTGTCCTTGACGTCCACGCACGGCTGAGCGATCACGTAAGTCACGACCGAGTACCTTTCTGGTTCGTCCGGACCCGGCCCGGCGAGGGGCGAGGTCATGACAGGGGCATGCACGACTAGTATCGCTCAGGTCGGGCGGTGCCCGACCCTCCCTGACCAGCCCGTGGACGAACGTCACACGACCCGAGGAGCCGCCGCGTGCCCGACTCGCCCTGGACGACGTGGGCGCCGGGGACGCGGGTCGTCGTCCGCCGCAGGCTCTCGCCCGACGACGCGGCGGCAGCGGGCAAGCCCCTCACCGACGTGATCGGGGTGGTCGTGGAGACCACCGCGACCGCGCTCGTGCTGCGCGAGGACGCCGGCGGCAGCGCCCTGCCGCACCGCGGCCACGGCCCGCGCGACGACGCCCCTCCCCTGGTGTCCGTACCGCTCGACGCGATCGTCGCCGGCAAGCCGGTCCCGCCGCGGCCGCCACGGCGACCCGCGTCACGCCCGGACTGACGACCGGGCCGACCGACGACCTGGCCCGCCACGGGCGGCGCCGGGTTCCGGTGGCCGGACCTCAGGCGACGACGACCGTCCGGTCCTCGACGCCCACGACGACGGCGCCCCGCGCCCCGGCCGCCGTGAGCGTCTCGCGCCAGGTGCCCGCGTCGTCGAGGTCCACGCGCACGGGCTCGCCGGTGCCGCCCGGCGCGGCACGCACCGGGTCGGGCCGGTCGAAGAACTCGCCCACAGGCGCGTTGGTCTCGAGCGCGCGGACGAGCTGCTCGAGGTCGCGCACGACGACGCGCAGCGCGGACGCCACCCAGGCGGCGTTGTCCGTGACCATGGCCTCGGTCCGGCGCGGGTCGGTGCGCCCCACGCGCGTCGCGTCGCGGAAGCTGCCCGCGGCGAGCCCCAGCGCGACGTCGCGCACGGGGGCGTCGGCGACGACGCCCAGGAGCTCGGTCGCGAGCACGTGCGGGACGTGGCTGACGAGCGCGGCGGACTCGTCGTGGACGTCGTCGGTGAGCACGTGCACCGTGCCGCCGAGCGGGCCCGTGACGAGCCGCAGCACGGCCGTGAACGCGTCCGGTCGCGTGGTCGCGTCGACCGTCACGGCCCAGCGCGCGCCCGCGAGCATCGCCGGGTCGGACGCCTCGAAGCCCGAGTGCTCGGTCCCGGCCATGGGGTGCGCCCCGACGTACCGGGCGTCGAGCCCGGCGGACCGGACGGCGTCGCGCACCGCGCCCTTGACGCTGCCGACGTCCGTCACGACCGTCGCGCCCCGCACGTGCCGGGCGACGTCGGTCGCGACCGCCCGCATCGCGCGCAGCGGCACGGCGAGCACGAGGACGTCGGGCTCGTCGGCGCAGACCTCCGCGACGTCGCCGACGACGCGGAGCCCCGCGGCACGCGCCGCCGCGCGCGTGGTCGCCGTGGCGTCGTAGCCGGTCACCTCGACGCCCTGCTCGTGCAGGAGCCGCGCGACCGAGCCGCCGACGAGGCCGAGGCCGAGGACGCCGACCCGGACCACCGTGCGCGACGCCGCCTGCTCCGGCGCGGCACCCGCGGCGGTCACCACAGGAGCCCCGTCGCACGATCTGCCGCGACGGTCGACGCGTCGACGCTCCCCACCGGGACGTGCGCGGCGTCGACGTCGGCGTGGACCGACTCGTCGAGCTCGCCGCGCGCCGGCACGACCCCGAGCGTCTTGAGCGCGTCCCCGGCCCGGACGAGGTCCTCCAGGACGGCGCGCACCGGCGCGTCCCACGGTGCGCCGTCGACCGTGAGGACGAAGACGTACGTGCCCGCGACGGCCTTGAGCGGTCGCGTGATGAGGCTCGACAGGTTGACGCCCCGCGCACCGAAGGCCTGCGTGATGCGCGCCAGCACGCCGGGTCCCGTGACGACGGGCGTCACCGCGAGCATCGTGCGCCACGACGTCTCGCCGTGACCTCGCGCCCGGCCGAGCGCCGCGGCGGCCTCCGCGCGCGGCGCCAGCACGAGGAACCGGGTGCGCGCGCCCGCGAAGTCCTCCACCGCGCGCTCGACGGTCTCCAGGCCGTAGAGCTCGCCGCAGATCGTCGGGCCGAGGGCGACCTGGTGCGGCCCGGCGTCGCGGCACGCGGCGGCGTTCGACGACGCCGCGACCGGCGCGAGACCCGTCCGGCGCACGAAGCCCTGGCACTGCGCGAGGCCGTGCGGGTGCGCGGTGACCTCCGTGAGCTCGCCGTGGTCCGGGCGCGCGAACGCGTCGAACGAGATGTCGAGCACGACCTCGTCGACCGCGACGACGCTGGCGCTCCCGACGATCGCGTCGAGCGAGGGCACCACGTACCCCTCGACCGTGTTCTCGATCGCGACGACGCCCCGCTCGTGCTCGCCCGCCGCCACGCCCGCGAAGACGTCCGCGACGGTGGTGCGTGCCGCGAGCCCGACGGCGGTCCGGCCGTGCGCCTGCGACCACGCGGCCGCCGCCTGGTGGGTGAACGACCCCTCGGGGCCGAGGTACCCGACGCTCACGCGTGGACGGGGTCGGGGGCGGTCGCCCAGCGTGGCTCGAGCGCGTCGGGGCCGGGCACGAACTCCTGCCCGGGCAGGACCGCGAGGACCCGGTGCGCGACGCCTCGCTCGCCGAACCCCGCGACGAGGCCGTCGAGCGTCGTCGCGTCGGGGCACGAGAACGCGCAGAAGAAGATGTGCGGTCCGGCCTGCGAGCGGTGGCTGCGCAGGTGCTGCAGGTCGATCCCGGCGGCGGCGACCAGCGCGAGCGTCTCCTGGAGCGAGCCGCGGTGGTCGTCGCGGGGCCCGAACGCGAGCCACACCTGGGCGACGCCCTCGGCCCGAGGCGCCGCGTCGCGGCTCTCCAGGAGGCCGTACCAGACGGGAGCGCCCTCACCGAGGAGCTCGCTGCCCGGGAGCTCGGCGTAGCCGAGCGCGGCGAGCGGCCCGTGGGCCACCGAGCGCTCGACGACGAGGCTGCCGTCGGCGCCGGCGAGCGCGACGCGCTCGTCCAGCGTGGTCCGGGTCGGGACGAGCGACGGGCTGACACCCATCGTGCGCAGCACGTGGCGCCGGTCGCGCATCCCCGCCTCGTCGACGACGACGTGCCCCGTCAGGTCGCGGGCCGCCGTCGACCGGCCGACCCAGACCCACTGCGACGGCACCGCCGACGCGCCCGTCAGCACGAGCGACGGCGGTGCCGCGAGGAGCGCGCGCTCGAGCTCGTGCGACGGCTGCGCGGGATGGCCCAGGTGCACGACGGCGGACAGCGCGTCGATGCTCGCGACGGTCGACAGCGTCGCCGTCGTCGACCCGAGGTCGAGCAGCGCCTCCGTCGGGTCGCCGTCGACCCATCCCGCCGCCGTGGCCGCGAGCAGCGCCTGCGCTCCCGACTCCCGTTCGCTGCGTCCGAGCATGGGACCTCCGTGGTGTGTGGGTGGGCCGGCCTACTCGCAGACGACCGCGTTGTCCGGCTTGTAGGTCCACCGGTAGGACTCGTCCTTGACGAGCTCGCCCTCGTGGTAGACCTTGCGGTAGTTCGTGATGGAGAAGCCCGGGCTGCCCGCGGGCGTCGGGGCGCAGTCCGCGCCCGAGTGCGTGACCGTCGTCGGCTGGACCACGTTCGACTTGCCGCTCGACGACGTCTCGACGTCGTAGTACTTGGTGCTCCAGATCGCGACGTGCAGCTGGCCGCCACCGACCCAGGACTGCATGAGGACGCCGTACGGGGTGTCGTTCTTGAACTTCATGTCGATCGAGCCGACGAAGATCGTCGCCTCGCGACCGGCCGGGTAGCGCTCGAACCAGTAGCTGTGCGGCCGGTGCTCGACGTCCTCGAGCCCCGCGAAGAAGCCCGCGTTGTACGTGGTCGTGGCCATCTGCGACAGCCCGCCGCCGACGCCCTCGGTGTGGCGCCCGCTCTCGACGATGCCGGCCGCGAAGTAGCCGCCCTCGAGCGTGATGGGCGACAGCGTGTCGACGAGGGAGAAGGTCTCCCCGGGCTTGACGAGCGTCCCGTCCACCTTCTCCGCCCCACGCTTCAGGTTCGCGGTGCGGACGGGGACGTTGGGCACGGGCGTCGAGAACTCCGACACCTTCTCCTTGATCCCCAGCGCCTCGAGCGCCGCGACCGACTGCTCCGGGTCCGACTCGACGAGCTCGACCGTCGCCGTGCGCTCGTCGCCCGAGGCGGCCGTCGTGACGGCCGTCGCGATGGCCGCGGGGTCGATCGTCGTGCCGGGCTCGCCGCCCTCGATGACCGGCGCGCCGTCCCGGAAGACGAAGTGCGCGTCGTCCGCGGCGGTGAGCAGGTCGTTCGTCCGGTCGACCACGGACTGGACGAGCGCGGGGCCGTCGAAGGCCAGCGTGAGGACGCCGTCCGTCGCCGCGAAGGAGGCCGCCGCCGCGAGCGCCTCGGGGGGCAGCTCCGGCGACTGGCCGCCGACGGAGACGACGACGGGCGCGGACACGACCTTCTCCGCCAGGGCGAGCGCGGCGTCCGTCTCGTCCTGCGTGATCGTGGGCTCGACGGCCTCGGTGGGCAGCTCGACCGGCCCGTCGGTGACGAGCCAGCTCTCCGTGATGGTCGCGGGCACCTCCTCGGTGACCAGCGCCGAGCCGTCGGCGGCCGGCGTGCTCGTGGGCGCGCCGTCGACGAACTGCACGGACCCGTCCACGGGCTCGATCTCCAGGCTGCCGCGCAGCGCCTCGACCTGGGCGTCGAGTGCCGCGTCGTCGACCGTGACCACGGGCTCCGCGTCCTTGCCGCCGAACAGGTGCTGCCACAGGCGCGCCGGGTTCATCGAGAACGACGTGAGCTCCTCCGCCGTCCCCGCGGCGTCGAAGGTCAGGCCCGCCGTCGCCGGGTCGAGCGTCGTGCTCGCCTCGCCCGCCACGAGCGTGATCGGCTCGGCCGCGCGCGGCCCGAGCTCGGACTCGAGCCGGTCCTCGGCCGCCGTCCGGGACAGACCGCCGACGTCGACGCCGGCGACGCTCGTCCCGCTCGGGACCTTGTCGGAGAAGAACCACTGGGCGCCCGTGTACAGGCCGCCCAGGACCAGGACGGCGACCCCCGTCCACAGCAGCCCGCGGGCCCAGCCGCGCCGCGGACCGTCCTCGTCGAAGCCCTCGAAGGGAGAGGCCTCGCGAGAGTCGTCGGGCGGGACCGGCGTGAACGCGCTGGGCGCGGCGGTGCCCGACGGCGCGGTGCCCGACGCGGTCGTGCCGGGGCCGTCAGCCGCGCCGGTGGCCCCCGCCGGAGCGGCAGCGTCCGGCGTCTGGCTCGCGGCCGCGGGCTCGTCGGGCGAGGCCGGCGAGAGGATCGAGGTGCGCACGACGGGCGCGGGCCGGGACCACGGGTCGACGGGCGGGATCACCTGCGTCGCGTCGGGCGCGGTGTCGCTCCCCCCGTTCGCGGGTCGGCCCTGGTCGCCCTCCTGCCCGGCGACCACGGGCACGACGGCGGTCCGCTCGGCCGCGCGCTCGTCGGCCGGGTCTCCCCCGGCCGGGGCGGCCGACCGGTCGGTCGGCGTCGCGTCGACCGACGGGCCGCTCGCGGACGGCGCTCCGGAGGCCGTGGCGTCGGGGGCGGCCGACGGGGCGTCGGACGCGGGAGCCTCCTGGTCGACGTCGTCCGCCGCCGCGGCGGCCGAGGGATCGGCCTGCACGCCCGGGGAAGGGACGAGCACGGCCGGGACGTTCGGGTCGAACGCGAACACGCGCGGGACGTACGGCTCCTCGTCGCCGTCGTCCGCGGTGCCGGCGTGCCCCGGGGTCTCGGCAGCGCCGGCCGCCGGCACGTCGGTGACCGCATCGTCGGGGGTGGTCGGCGTCGGCGCGCCGGGCGCCTCGACGGGGTCGACGCGCGACACCTCCGGCGCCGGGGCGTCCGCGGCGGACGCGTCCGTACCGCTCTCCGCCTGCGTGCCCGCGTCGGGCTCGACGGCGGGGCTCGCGGCAGCAGCGCCTGCGTCCGTGCCGGTCACCGCGTCAGAGTCGGCGGCCTTGTCGGCCGCAGCGGCGGGTGTCGCCGCGTCGGCTCCGGGACGCGCGTCCGCGTCGGCCGGGGACTGGGCCGGGGCCGCGGTGCCCGGCGCGGCGGCGTCGACGGCGGGATCGTCGACGGCGGGTGCGTCACCCGTGGTCGCGGCGGTGCCGGTCGCACCCGCGGTCGCTGCGTCGGTCGCGGTGCCCTGCGGTTCCGCGGGGGCCGGCACGTCGTCCGTCGGGATCGCGCCGGGATCCTCGGCCGCAGGGCCGGGCTCCACCGGTTCCACGCCCGCCGGACCGGGGTCCACGGGCGCGATCGGGGCGGAGGCGTCCGGGACGGTGTCCACCGGTCCGTCCGTCGGCGTGGTCGAGGGGACGTCACCGGAAGCGTCGGTAGCCTGCGCGTCGGGGCCGGGCGCCGTCTCGGGAGCCGAGGGCTCGACCGTCTCGGCGGGCTCCGGCACGGCGTCCTGAGGGGAGTCGAGATCGGCGTCTCGGTCGGTCGGCTGACCCATCCACTGTCTCCGTGACGAAAGGCGCGCGGCGGTCCGCGCGACGACGAGGGGTGTGCGGGGATCCGCACGGCGAATACTAGCGGGACGCGAGGGGGTTCTCGGGTCCGTCGTGCCTGGTGGGACGCCCGTGCTGGGCCGTGCGGACCGGGCGGTCGCTGAACCACGACCGGGGCAGGAAGGCCGCCGCGGCGACCACGAGCATGCCGCCGTAGATCCAGACGTACCCGACGGGCTCGCTCGGCACGAGCACGTCGCCCCCCGGCCCCTCGAGCGAGAGGAGCTGCACGACGACGACCCACCCGACGCCGAAGCCCAGGAGACCCGCCATCCCGCCCCAGGCGCGGGCGAGCGTGGCCGCCGCGAGGACGGTCAGCAGGGCGAGCACGATGCCGAGCCCGGCCCCGCCCGGGAGGTCGACGCCCAGGAGGTGCGCCCGGTGCGCGACCGTACCGACGAGACCGACGAGCGCACCCACGAGCGCGCACGCCACCCCGCGGCCCACGAGCCGCCCCGTACCGGTCTCCACGGGTCCCAGGCTAACGGGTGGGTCCGGGGCGAACCTGGTCGCCCGGGAGAGCCGGGCCGGAGGGAGCGTAGAACTCGTGTGAAGGGACGGGCGCCAGCACGTCGTTGCTCAGGGCGTACCACCCGAGCAGCACCGGCTCCTCCCCCGCCCCGACGACCGCCGACGTCACGTGCTGGACCTGCGTCGCGTGCGCGCGCATCGCGGCCAGCACGTCGTCGAGCACGGGACCCACCGGCACGCCGACGAGCGCGCGCAGCGACGCGTCGGGACGCGCGAGCGGGGGCAGCTCCTCGTCCGGGTCCGGGAGCGTGAGCCGCGGGTCGGCCGCGAGCAGCCCCCGCGCGGCGGGGTGCTCGGCGAGCGCGCGACGCGCCGCGCGCACCGTGGTCTCGGGGGCGACGACCTCCCACAGCGCGGGCACCGGCTCGCGGTCCGCGGCGAGGAGCTCGAGCGCACGCACCGTGACGTCGTGGGCCCGGACGTGGTCGGGGTGGCCGTAGCCGCCACCCGCCTCGTACGTCGCCACGGCCGCGGGACGCCGGTCCCGCACCAGCGCGGCCAGGCGCGCGGCAGCCTGGTCGAGCGGGACGCCGACGAACGCGCGCGGCGGGAGCTGCCCGGCCGCGACGCCGCCGGCCACGCCCGGGGCGACCCACGCCATCCCGGAGTCCTCGAACCGCGCGGGCGCGCCGCCGTCGGACGGCTCGCCCGGGCTCGCGACCGTGTCGAGGAAGACGTGGTCCCGCACGCCGAGCGCGGCGAGCGCGCGGGCGAGCTCGGTCTCCCGGAACGCGGCGAGCGCGGGCCCGTCACCCTCGAGGTGCCCGACGCCCGTCGGGTGCGCGGGGGTGTCGATCACCTCGCCCCGTTCGCCGCGCGTGCACGTCACGACGGTGACCGGCTCGCCCGCGCGGGCCCAGGTCGCGAGGAGCGCGCCCGTCGCCAGGGTCTCGTCGTCGGGGTGGGCGTGGACGGCCAGCAGGCCGCCGTCGGGCACGACGGCGGCCTGCTGGCTCTGCGGGACGGTCACCCGGTGGGCGGCGTCAGGCGCGCTTGGCGCGCGACGTCGCGCGGGCGCGCTCGGTCTGGTCGAGGACGACCTTGCGGATGCGGACGACCTCGGGCGTGACCTCGACGCACTCGTCCTCGCGCGCGAACTCCAGCGACTCCTCGAGCGTGAGGTGGCGCGGCGGGACGAGGTTCTCGAAGTTGTCGGCCGTCGAGGACCGCATGTTCGTGAGCTTCTTCTCCTTGGTGATGTTCACGTCCATGTCCTCGTTGCGCGAGTTCTCGCCGACGATCATGCCCTCGTAGACCTCCTGCGTGGGGTCGACGAAGAACGAGCCGCGCTCCTGGAGGTTGATCATCGCGAACGGGGTCACCTTGCCCGCGCGGTCGGCGACGAGCGAGCCCGTGGTGCGGGTCTCGATGGGACCGGCCCACGGCTCGTAGCCCTCGGAGATCGACGACGCGATGCCGGTGCCGCGCGTCTCGGTGAGGAACCGCGTGCGGAACCCGATCAGACCGCGCGCCGGGACCATGAACTCCATGCGGATCCAGCCCGTGCCGTGGTTCGACATGGTCTCCATGCGGCCCTTGCGCTGGGCGAGGAGCTGGGTGACCGCGCCGAGGTACTCCTCGGGGACGTCGATCGTCATGCGCTCCATCGGCTCGTGCGTCTTGCCGTCGATGGTGCGCGTGACGACCTGCGGCTTGCCGACCGTGAGCTCGAAGCCCTCGCGGCGCATCTGCTCGACGAGGATCGCCAGCGCGAGCTCGCCACGGCCCTGGACCTCCCACGCGTCGGGGCGGTCGGTCGGGAGCACGCGCAGCGACACGTTGCCCACGAGCTCGGCGTCGAGGCGGTCCTTGACCTGGCGGGCCGTGACCTTGTGGCCCTTGCCGCCCTTGCCCGCGAGCGGCGAGGTGTTGATGCCGATGGTCATCGAGATGGCCGGGTCGTCGACCGTGATGAGCGGCAGCGGGCGCGGGTCGTCGGGGTCGGTGAGCGTCTCGCCGATCGTGATGTCGGCGATGCCCGCGACCGCGACGATGTCGCCGGGGCGGGCCTTGTCCGTGGGGACGCGGTCGAGCGCCTTCGTCTCCAGCAGCTCGGTGATCTTCACGCTCTGGAGCGTGCCGTCGTGGCGCGCCCACGCGACGACCTGGCCCTTGCGCAGCTCGCCGTTGAAGATGCGCAGGAGCGCGAGGCGACCGAGGAACGGCGACGCGTCGAGGTTCGTCACGTGCGCCTGGAGCGGCGCGCCCTCGTCGTACGTCGGGGCGGGGATCTTCTCGAGGATCGTCGTGAAGAGCGGCTCGAGGTCCTCGTTCGAGGGGAGCTGGCCGTCCAGCGGCTGGTCGAGCGAGGCGCGACCGGCCTTCGCGGACGCGTAGACGACCGGGACGTCGAGGATCGCGTCGAGGTCGAGGTCGGGGACCTCGTCCGCGAGGTCGGACGCGAGGCCCAGCAGCAGGTCGGTCGCCTCGGCGACGACCTCGGTGATGCGCGAGTCGGGTCGGTCGACCTTGTTGACGACGATGATCACCGGGAGCTTCGCGGCGAGCGCCTTGCGGAGCACGAACCGGGTCTGCGGGAGCGGGCCCTCGCTCGCGTCCACGAGCAGCACGACGCCGTCGACCATGGACAGGCCGCGCTCGACCTCGCCACCGAAGTCGGCGTGGCCCGGGGTGTCGATGACGTTGATCGTGATGCCGTCGGGCTCGCCCACCGCGGCGGCCGCCGGGCCGGCGTACCGCACCGCGGTGTTCTTCGCGAGGATGGTGATGCCCTTCTCGCGCTCGAGGTCACCGGAGTCCATGACGCGCTCGTCCACGTGCTGGTGCGCGGAGAAGGCGCCGGACTGGCGCAGCATCGCGTCGACGAGCGTGGTCTTGCCGTGGTCGACGTGGGCGACGATCGCCACGTTGCGCAGGTCGGAGCGCACAGACATCTACGGTTCTCATTTCGTGGGGTACGAGGGGCGACGACGGCCGGCCACCTCAGCGCGCACGACGGCGGGCTCGGCCCGCCGCAGCATCACGGAGCACGGGCCGTCGCCCGGGCCCGGCTATCCTACCGGGTCCGCGCTCGGGACACCATGCCCGCCGTCGTGCGCCCTCTGGACGTGCCCCCTCAGGAGGGCGTCTTGCGCCGCGGTCGGCGCACGAGCGCGCGCCACCGGTCGGGGCGGTCGGGGTACAGCTCCTCCCACTGCTCGGAGATCGACTCAGAGACGCGCGTCGTCACGTGCTCCGTGAGCGCGGCGCGCGCCGCACGGCGCTCTGCCCGCAGGATCGCGGCGTGCTCGACCCGCAGCGCGCGCACCGTGGACACGGCCATCCCGATCATGACCACGGAGAACGGCAGCGCGATGAGGATCGCCGCCGTCTGCAACGCCTGGAGGCCGCCCGCGAGCAGGAGCGCGATGGCCAGCAGCCCGGACGTGCCCGCCCAGAAGATACGGCTCCAGGTGGGCGGGTTCGGGTTGCCCCCGCTCGCGAGCATGTCGACGACGAGCGAGCCCGAGTCCGACGACGTCACGAAGAAGATGACGATGAGCACGATGCCCACCACCGCGAGGACGTTCCCGAGGGGCAGGCCGTCGAACAGCTGGAAGAGCGCGGTGTCCGTGTCGACCTTGCCGTCCACGAGCATGCTCCCGGGCTCCATGAGCTCGCGGTACAGCGCCGACCCGCCGAACACGGAGAACCAGAGCGTCGTGACGATCGTCGGGACGAGGAGGGTGCCGAGGACGAACTCGCGCACCGTGCGCCCGCGCGAGATGCGGGCGATGAACACCCCGACGAAGGGAGCCCAGGAGATCCACCAGCCCCAGTAGAAGATCGTCCACTGCGACTGCCACTCGAGGCCGGCCTGGCCCTGGAAGGCGGTGGTGTCGAACGTGAGGCGCACGACGTTCTGGAGGTAGTAGCCGAGCGACTGGACCCACTCGCGCAGGAGGAACAGCGTCGGGCCGAGTACCAGCACGAGCACGAGCACGACGCCGGCGAGGACCATGTTGCCGTTGGAGAGCCACTTGATGCCCTTGCCCAGGCCCGACACGACGGAGAGCGTCGCGAGCGCCGTGATCGCTGCGATGAGCCCGATCTCGAGCGCGGTGCTCGGCTCGACGACGTCCAGATACCCGAGCCCTGCCGCGATCTGGAGCACCCCGAACCCGAGCGACGTCGCGACGCCGAAGACGGTCCCGATGATCGCGACCACGTCGATGACGTCGCCGAGGCGTCCCTTCACGCGGTCGCCGAACAGCGGCTCGAGCGCCCACCGGATCGAGACGGGGCGGCCCTTGCGGTGGATCGCGTACGCGAGCGCGAGGCCCGCGACGACGTAGATCGCCCACGCGTGGATGCCCCAGTGCAGGTAGCTCTGCCCCATCGCGGCCTGCGCGAGCGACGCGTCGCTGCCCTCGACGCCGGGCTTCGGGCTCACGTAGTGCGAGAGCGGCTCCGCGACGCCCCAGTAGACGAGCCCGATGCCCATCCCGGTAGCGAACAGCATCGCGAACCACACGGGCAGCCGGAAGAGCGGGGTCTCCTCGTCCTTGCCGAGCACGATGTCGCCGAACCGGCTCAGGCCCATCCACAGCGAGAAGACGACGAACCCCGCGACGACGATCACGTAGTACCACCCGAAGGCGCCGATGACGTCCGACTGCAGCGTCTCCATGACGGACGTGACGGTGTCCGTGAACAGCACCGTGAGCAGGACGAAGACCAGGATGATGCTCGCCGCCGGGTAGAAGACGCGCGGGTCGGGACGGCCCGTCCGGGGGGCGTCGGGGTCGTGCGCGGACACGACCGGGGCGGAGGCGGTCTCCGGGCCGACGGCGTCCGTCGCCGCAGCGTCCGTCGTCACGGCTCCCTCGGCGCGGGGCGCGTCAGCCCCTCCCCCGTCGGGCGCCGGTGCGGCATCCTCGTCACGTGCTGGCTCGCGGGGCGTCTCGTGGTGCGGGGCGTTCATGGGCTCAAGGCTTGTCGGACGCGCGGACCCCGGCAACCGGAGCGCGGGCTCCGACGCCCGGAGCGCCCGTCCTGGCAGCCGGAACGCCCCGGGGACGGCCGCGTGCGCGGCCGCCCCCGGGGCGTCGTGATGGCTCAGCGAGCCGTGGAGCGTGCGGTCAGAAGCCGGCGCCCGCGGTGGGCGGGGCGCTGCGCTCGTGGTCCACGTCCTCGCGCGCCGCCGCGAGCGCGCGCTCCTCGTCCGCCAGCGAGGACACCTCGTCGTTCGCGATGTCGCGGGCGGCGGCCTCGAGGAGGGCGTCGCGAGCGGCACGCCGCTCGCGCTGCGCGGCCGGGTCCGGGACCGGGACGGCCGCGAGCAGGCGCTGCGTGTACGCGTGCTTCGGCTCGTGCACGATCTGCGACGTGTCGCCCACCTCGACGAGCTTGCCCTTGTGCATCACGGCGATGCGGTCGGACAGGAGCTCCACGACCGCGAGGTCGTGCGAGATGAACAGGCACGCGAACCCGTGCTCGCGCTGCAGGTCGGTGAACAGGTCGAGGACCCTCGCCTGGACCGACACGTCGAGGGCCGACGTCGGCTCGTCCGCGACGAGCAGCTTCGGCTCGAGCGAGAGCGCCCGGGCGATGCCGACGCGCTGACGCTGACCGCCCGAGAGCTCGTGCGGGTAGCGGTTGCGCATCGCGCGGGGAAGCTCGACCTGGTCGAGCAGGCGCTCGACCTCGCGGCTGAGCTCCTTGCCCTTGACGCCCTTGTGCAGCATGAGCGGCTCACCGATCGACTCGCCGATCGGCAGGCGCGGGTTGAGCGACGACCCCGGGTCCTGGAACACGATGCCGACCTCGGTGCGCAGCGGCCTGAGGTCCTTGGGCCGGGCGCCCACCATGTCCGTCCCGACGATCTTCAGCGAGCCGCCCGTGACGGGCAGCAGGCCCACGGCCGCGCGGCCGATCGTCGTCTTGCCGGAGCCGGACTCGCCGACCAGGCCGACGACCTCGCCCTGGTGGATCTGGAGCGAGACCTCGTCGACCGCCCGGAACGCCGCCTGCCGACCGCGGCCCGGGTACTCGATGATCATGTCCTGCGCGTCGAGCACGAGCGGCCGCTCGGGGGCCGGCGCGCCCGCGGGCACGCGGTCCGTGGCGGTCGTCGTGCCGCGCTTGGAGCCGAGGTGCGGCACGGCCTCGAGGAGGCGCACCGTGTACGGGTGCTGCGGGTTGCCGAAGATCTCGGCCGACGTGCCGCGCTCGACGACCTGGCCGTCCTTCATGACCATGATCGAGTCCGCCATGTCGGCGACCACGCCCATGTCGTGCGTGATGAGGATGATCGCCGCGTCGACGCGGTAGCGCAGGTCGCGCAGGAGCTTGAGGATCTCCGCCTGGACCGTGACGTCGAGCGCCGTGGTCGGCTCGTCCGCGACGAGGAGCTTCGGGTCGCACGCGAGCGCCTGCGCGATCATCGCGCGCTGGCGCTGACCGCCGGAGAGCTGGTGCGGGTACGCGTCGAAGCGGCGCTCCGGCTCGGGGATCTCGACGAGCCGCAGGAGCTCGATCGCGCGCTTCTTCGCATCGGCGGGACCGACGTTGAAGTGCGTCCGGATGGTCTCGACGATCTGGAAGCCCACGGTGTAGACGGGGTTCAGCGCCGTCATCGGCTCCTGGAAGATCATGGAGATCTCCTTGCCGCGGACGTGCCGCAGCGAGCCGTGCGACATGCCGATGAGCTCGCGGTCGCCGAGCTTCGCCGAGCCGCTGGCGCGGCCGTTCGGCGGGAGCAGGCCCAGCAGCGCGAGCGACGACTGGGACTTGCCCGAGCCGGACTCGCCGACGATCGCGAGGACCTCACCGGAGTGCAGGTCGTAGCTCACGTCCGCGGCCGCGGGGTACCAGGCCTTGTCGACGTAGAAGTCCACGCCGAGGTTGCGCACGGTCAGCACGGGGCTGCCCTGGCGCGCGGCCGGGGCCGCGGGAGACGTCTCGATGGCCACGCTGATCAGTGTCCTTCCTGCTGGAGCCGGCGCTCGTGGCGCCGCGACTCTGCGAGCATGGGCGCATGGGTCCCACGCTGGTCTTCCGTTCGACGTACGGCCGAGTTCTCACGGTGGCGACGGGCCTCGTCGCCGTCGCCCTGGGTGTGAGCACGGCCTTCACGGGGGACGTCGGCGCGGTCGTCGGCGCACTGGTGCCCGCCGCGCTCGTGACGTACCTCGTCTGGATGCTGTTCTGGCGTCCCGCCGTCGAGGTGTCCGACGGCGGGGTCGAGGTCCGCAACGTCACGCGCACCGTGCACGTGCCGTGGACGGCGTACGAGGGCGTCGACACCCGCTACTCGCTCGAGGTGCGCTACGCGGGCGGACGCGTGACCGCGTGGTCCGCGCCCCGCTCGAGCGGCACGGCCCGCTGGCTGCGCAGCTCGCGACGGCGCGCCGTCGGCCAGGAGCAGGTGGTCACCGGCGCGAGTGCCGAGGGCGTGGCCGACGCCGTGACGCAGCGCCACGCGATGCTCGCGGCGGCCGGCCACCTCGACCGGGCGGTCCAGGGAGCTCCCGGCGCGCGCTCGACGTGGCACGTCGTGCAGCTCGCCGTGCTGGCCGCGCTCGCGGTGGGGACGGTCGTGGCGCTCACCGCCTGACCGCGGCGCGCCGCGCCGCCCGAGAGGTGCACGACCTCCCGGGCGGGCGGCGACGACGGCGGTCATCAGCTGGCCCCGGCCTCGCCGGTCGCGCTCGGCGCCGTGGCGGCCGTCGGGCGGGCGACGCGCTTCGCGCGGGCCATCTTGCGCTCGGAGGGGATGCGCTTCTGACGGGGGTCGAACGCGTCGCGCAGGCCGTCACCGATGAAGTTGACGCACAGCGCGATGGCGACGATGAACAGACCCGGCCACCAGAACAGCCACGGACGCGTCGCGAACGCCTCCTGGTAGTCGCTGATGAGCTTGCCGAGCGAGGTCGCCGGTGCCTGGATGCCGACGCCGAGGTAGCTCAGGGCCGTCTCCAGCAGGATCGCCGAGCTCATGAGCAGCGTGACGTTGACGATGATCACGCCGACCGCGTTCGGCAGCATGTGCTTGAAGATGATCCGCGTGTCGCTCGCGCCCGCGACCCGGGCCGCGTCGACGAACTCGCGCTCGCGCAGCGAGAGGAACTCGCCGCGCACGAGGCGCGCGAGCGGCGGCCACAGCACGAGCCCCAGGAACGCCCCGAGGATGAGCGCGTTGCTGCCGCCGGAGAGCAGGGCCAGCACGGCGCCGATGACGATGACGGGCATCGTGATGATGAGGTCGGTGAACCGCATGAGCCACGAGTCGGTACGACCGCGGTAGTACCCGGAGAGCGCCCCGACCAGCACGCCCGCGATCGTCGCGATCACGCCGACGGAGAGCACCACGAGGAGCGAGGTCTGGGTGCCCTGCATGACGCGCGCGAACACGTCGCGACCCGCCTCGTCCTGGCCGAAGATGTGCGCCTCCGACGGTGCACCCCCGTTGACCAGGGGGTACGTGGAGCCCTGCCCGGACGGCTTGTAGGCGTACCAGCCCTGCCAGCCGCCGATGCCGATCGAGGTGATCGCGAGCGCGACGATGCCGATCAGCACGATGAGCGCGACCACGGCGCCCTTGTGGTGGAAGAAGCGACGGCGGACGATCTGGCCCTGGGACAGGCCCTCGACCTCGCGCAGCTCGATCTGGTTCTCGACCGCGCCGCTCTGCGACGCGTCGTTCGGTGTGTTGGTCATGCGTTCACCCGGATCCGCGGGTCGAGGGCTGCGTAGATGAGGTCAGCCACGATGTTGGCGATGATGGCGAGGGCCGCGACGATGACGAGGTACGCCATGACGGGGTCGATCTCGCCGCGTTGCAGCGCGTTGAGGAAGAGCAGGCCCATGCCGGGCCGGGCGAACACCTTCTCGGTGATGATGGCGCCGCCCAGGAGCGTGATGACGTCGATGGGGACGATCGTCGCGAGCGGGATCAGCGTGTTGCGGAACCCGTGCCGCATGACGACGGTCCGCTCGGGGAGTCCCTTCGCCCGCGCCGTGCGGATGTAGTCCTGGCTCATCACCTCGAGCATGCTCGCGCGCGAGTAGCGGGTGTACCCGGCGAACTGGATGAGCACGAGCGCGATCGTCGGGAGCAGCAGGTGGGTGTACTGGTCGAGGACCTGCACCCAGAAGTTGCCGCCGAGGTTCGGCGTGCTGTTGCCGATCGTCGGGATGGGCCGGCCGTTGATCGCCGGTGCGCCGAAGTACGCGGGCCAGACCGACATCACCTTGTCGACGAAGACCATGGACCCGACGAGGAATGCGGTGATGGCGGCGGCACGCGCGGACACGCCCTTGTCGGGGCCGCCCCACGCGTACCCGACCCCGATGCCGACGCCGACGGTGACCACGGCGAGCACCAGCACGATCCACCAGTTGTCGACCTGCTTGAGGACCGACTGGATCGGGAAGTAGACGACGACCCCGATCAGGACCGTGGTGAGCGACGCATAGAGCGCGCGGCGGTTCTTCAGCCCCGAGACGAGCGCGGTGATCGCGAAGGCGAGCGCGGCGCCGGTGACGACGATGATGACCGGGCCGAGGTTCGGCTTCTCCCACCAGCCGGAGAGCTGCAGGTAGAGCAGCGCGAGCGCGCTCGCCGCGAAGCCGAGGCCGAAGACCGTGAGCCGCCGCCGCGCGGTCCCGCCGAAGGCGAGGGACCACAGCAGGCCGGAGATCACGCCGATGCCGACGATCACGAGGATCGAGAGGTTCGGGTCGCGGAGGAAGTCGTTGAAGCCGATCGCGCCCCACTGCTTGAGCAGGACGGCGACCCAGAAGGCCGGGAGGGAGTAGAGCACGAACGAGACGAAGATCGTCAGGTAGTCGAAGGTGCTGTACTGCCGCAGCGCGCTGACGATGCCGACCATGACGCCGAAGACCACGGCGAGGACGGTCGCGGCGGCGACGAGCTGGATCGTCGAGATGACGGCGCCCTGGAGCAGCGTCGAGACGGACTGGCCACTCTGCCAGGCCGTGCCGAGGTCGCCGGTGACGAAGTCGCCGAGCCACTTGAAGTAGCGGATCACCGACGGGGTGTCGAGATCGAGGTCGGCGGTGCGCTGGGCGATCAGCTGGGCCTTGTTGGGCTTCGTGCTCGACTCGAGATCCGCGAAGATGTACGGCCGGATCGCGGCGTCGACGAGCAGGTACATCGCGAACGTGGACACGAGGAGGGTCGCCAACCCTGCCAGCACACGCCGCGAGATGAAGGAGAACATCGGAGGTCTTACCTCGCTGGTCGGTAGGGACCCCGGGTCAGGGGCCGGTCGATTCTACGCGCGGGTCTCGCGTGGTCGTGAACCGAGGGCCCGGGACGCCGCGGGTCTGGGCGTCGGGGCGGGTGCACGCGAGGACCGGGGGCCCCGGGCGGACAGCCCGCCGGAACCCCCGGTCTCACACCTGGACGGCCCTGCCACCGCACGGGGCGGCGGCAGGGCGCGTCAGGGACTCAGGGCACTCAGCCCTCGAACGTCCAGTTCCAGAACCCGTGGAAGATCGTCGGGCTGATCGTGATCGACTCGACGCCCTTCAGGTTCTCGTCCCAGCCCTGGATGGCGGGGAACTGGAAGATCGTCACGCCGAAGCCGTCGGCCCAGAGGTTCTTCTCGACCTCGAGCTGGAGCTGGAACTGCTCCTCCGGGTCCGTCGAGACCTGGAGCTTGTCGAGCGCGGCGTCCACGGCGGGGTTGTTGTACTTGCCGTAGTTGTTGACGCCCGGGTTCGGCGCCCAGCGGAAGTTCGCGTCCGACTCGGTGACCGCGGTCGAGGTCGACTGCCAGCCGAAGAGCGACGCGTCGTACTGGTCCTGGCCGGTGGCGAGGAGCGTGCCCCACTCGGCGGCCGGGCGGCCCGTGTCGACGATCTCGAAGCCGGCCTGCGCCGCGGTGTCGGTGATGAGCGCGAGCTCGTTCACGCGACGCGTGTTCTCGTTGTTGTACGCGAAGCGCACCTTGACCGGGGTGGCGACGCCGGCGTCGGCGAGCAGCTGCTTCGCCTTCTCGATGTCACCCGCCGGCGGGTAGAAGTCGGAGCCGTTCTCGGCGACCATCTGGTCGTAGTTCGGCGACCCCGGGAGCAGGATGTTCGAGTTGCGCACCTCGGCGTCCGGGTTCAGCGGCTTGATGAGGTTGTCGACGATCGTCTGGCGCGGGATCGTCAGCAGGAACGCCTGGCGCACGGCCTTGGCCTTCTCGGCGTCGCCACCGTAGGTGTTGGCGTCGAACGGACCACCGTTCTGGAAGACCAGGTCGACGTGCTCGTAGGTGCCCTCGATGCCCGAGTGGGTCTCGACGCCGTCGAGGCCCTCGAGCGCCGTGCGGACGTCCGCGGAGGCCTGCGGGCCGATCAGGTCGACCTCACCGTTCTCGAGCGCCTGGACCTGGGCCATCGGGTCGTCGATGTACCGGACCGTGATCGTCTCGACCGAGCCCTTGTTCTTGCCCTTGAAGTCCGGGTTCGCCTTGAGCGTGAGGTACTGGTTCTCCTTGTACTCCTCCAGCGTGTAGGCGCCGTTGGAGACGTAGAGCGACGGGTCGTCCGGCAGCGAGGTGAACTCGAAGCCCTCGTTCCAGAACTTCGAGATCTTCGCCAGCGCCGCGGTGTCGTTGTTGAGGATCGCGTCGCGGACGGCGGCCTTGGCCTCCTCCGGGTCCTCGATCTCGAGCGCCTTCTGGCCCACGACGTGCGCCGGGACGAACTCGTTCGTCCAGCTGAGCTCCCAGTCACCGAACGGCTTGTCGTACACGACGGTGATCGACTTGTTGTCGTCCGAGATCTCGGGGTTCTGCGAGATGAGCGCGACGCCCGGGTCCGAGCCGTCGAAGTAGACACCGGCGTCCACCTCGGCCTGGTTCGTGACGTTGCCCTCTTCGTCCGTCTGGGCCTCGACCGTGTTGAACTTGCCGGACTGACCGGCCCAGTCCAGCAGGATCTCCGTCGCGTCGACCGGCGTGCCGTCCGACCACTTGGTGTCGTCGCCGAACGTGTACTTCACCGTCAGCGGGTCGTCCGAGAGCTTCTCGTACGTGCCGAACGACTCGTCCTTGACGATGTTCAGGTCGGCGTCGTAGTAGCTGAAGCCCGAGTTGAGCATGTAGTTGATGACGGCGTTCTGCGTCGCGTTGCCGTTCTGGGAGCTCAGGTTGAGCTCGTTGAGCGGAGCCTCCCACGCGACGGTGACGGCGGTCGCGGTGTTGATGCCCGCGTCGTCGCCGCCGTCGGTCTCGCCCTCACCCGATGTGCCGCTGCACGCCGAGAACAGCAGCGCCCCCGTGACCGTCACGGCCAGGGCGGCACTCGTGCGCCTGATCTTCAATGTTCCTCCTCCAAGGGATGGTGGGCGCGGACGAGCGGGCGTCGATCGCCCCTCGGCCGCCCCGTCGCTCGCGCGCTCGCCCGGGGGCCGGCGCGCGTGGACGGGCATGCCCACCACGGTTTGAGGCCACGCTACCTAGCAAGTTGCGAAGGATCTCCCCCTTGCCCGGTTGCGGCAGGTGATCGTTACCGAGTTGATACTGGCCGGTACGGGCGCGTTTCCGGGCTGCGACGGCGGGGAAACACGCGCGAAACGTCCGGGCCCGGACGCACGGGCGCCCGCCGCGTCTCACGATGCGGCGGGCGCCCAGGGCTGTGACCTGCGTCTCAGACGTTGAAGCGGAACTCCACCACGTCGCCGTCGGCCATGACGTAGTCCTTGCCCTCGACGCGCGCCTTGCCCGCGGCACGCGCCGCGGCGACCGACCCGGTCTCGACGAGGTCCTCGAACGAGACGACCTCCGCCTTGATGAAGCCGCGCTCGAAGTCGGTGTGGATGACCCCGGCCGCCTGGGGCGCCGTCCACCCCTTGCGGATGGTCCACGCGCGCGCCTCCTTGGGCCCGGCGGTGAGGTACGTCTGCAGACCGAGCGTGTCGAACCCGACGCGCGCGAGCTGGTCCAGGCCGGCCTCCGCCTGCCCCGACTCCGCGAGCATCTCCTTCGCCTCGTCGGGCTCGAGCTCGACGAGCTCGGACTCGAACTTCGCGTCGAGGAAGATCGCCTGGGCGGGCGCGACGAGCGCGCGCAGCCGCGCCTGGAGGTCCTCGTCGGCGAGGCCCGCGTCGTCGGTGTTGAAGACGTAGATGAACGGCTTCGCCGTGAGGAGCTGCAGGCTCGCGACGTCCGCGAGGTCGAGACCCGCGGCGGCCGCGCCCTGGAAGAGGGTCGTGCCGGCCTCGAGGACCGCCTGGGCCTTCTGGGCCGCGTCGAGGAGGGCGGCGTCGCCCTTCTTGATCCGGACCTCCTTCTCGAGGCGCGGGACCGTCTTCTCGAGCGTCTGGAGGTCGGCGAGGATCAGCTCGGTGCTGATGGTCTCGATGTCGCCCTCGGCGTCCGTCGAGCCCTCGACGCGGACGACGTCCGGGTCGGAGAACGCGCGCGTCACCTGGCAGATGGCGTCGGCCTCGCGGATGTTCGCGAGGAACTTGTTGCCGAGCCCCTCCCCCTCGCTCGCGCCCTTGACGATGCCCGCGATGTCGACGAACGACACCGTGGCGGGCAGGACGCGCTGGCTGCCGAAGATCTCGGCGAGCTTGTCGAGGCGCGGGTCCGGGAGGGACACGACGCCGACGTTCGGGTCGATCGTCGCGAACGGGTAGTTCGCGGCGAGGACCTGGTTGCGCGTCAGGGCGTTGAAGAGGGTGGACTTGCCGACGTTGGGCAGGCCGACGATGCCGATAGTGAGTGCCACGTCGGCCGAGTCTACGGGCCGGGACCGCGGCGCGCGGTCCCGGCCCGCGCGTCAGGCGTACGACAGCACGCGCTGGAGCAGCTCGGGCGCCCGGCGGTCGTAGGTGCGGGCACCCCACCGCACGCCGAGCACGAGCACCACGGCACCCACGACCACGCCGACCGCGAGGGTGACCCACCCGAGGACGGGCAGGTCGGCGACGATCGCGATGACGCCCGGGACGAGGAACGGGAGCGACAGCGCCAGGACGAGGAGCATCGCGACCGTCTGGGCGACGAGGGTCGCCATCGCGGCGCCCTGCGGCTGCTTGAACGGGCTGTCGCCCGGCTTCGGCACCGGGTAGAGCAGACGCGCCGACGTCGCGCTCGAGATGCCCGTCGAGGTGAGCAGCGTGCCCGCGGTGAGACCGAGCAGCGCGGGCAGCGCGTCCCAGCGCCCGGCTACCGCGACGGAGACCAGCGCGAAGAGGAGGGTCACGGCCCCGCCGGCGACGAGCACGGGGAGCGCCCGCCCCCAGCGGTCCGCCCGCCCCGGCACGCCCGACGACACGTGGAGCGCGAACGCGGTGTGGTCGTAGGCGATGTCTGCCGAGATGGAGAACCCGAGGATCCACGCCGTGAAGGGCGCGAGCGCGAGGAAGATCGCCGAGCCGCTGCCGCCACCGACGACGAGCAGCACGACGGGGATGAGCGGGACGACCGCGATCGACCCGGAGTAGCGCGGGTCGCGCAGCCAGTAGGTGGCCGTGCGTGCCGCGACGGCGCCCGTGGGCGTCGCGGGGAAGCGCGAGAAGAATCCGAGGCCCTTGGCACGGCCGCCCCCGCCGGAGGTGGGCGGCGTGACGAGGGCGCGGGCGAGCGACTTGTCCCACACGACCCACGCGACCGCGAGGGTCGCCAGCGCGACGACGAGCCGCGCCAGCGCGAGGCCCCACGCGCCGTCGTGCACCGCGGCGCCGAGGCCCCACGGCGCGCCGAACGGCGTCCAGGCCGCGACGTCGGCGAGGCTCGTCACCATGCCGCGCACCGCGTCGCCGTCGACCGGGCCCTCGCCCAGCTGGGACCCCAGCCACGCGAACGCGGGCCCGATGAGGACGAGCGGCACGAACGCGGCGATCGTCACGACCTCGCGGTAGCGCCGCGACTCGAGCAGGGGCGCGAGCGCCGTCGTCGTCGCGCGCGAGCCGACGACGCACAGCGCGACCGCGACGACCGCGCCCACGAGCGCGGCGAGGACCGCGAGGGGCGTGCGCCACCACGCGAACGACGCGCCGAGCGCCGCGAGGGCCGTGACGATGCCCGGGATCGAGACGACGCCCGCGACGGCGAGGCCCGCGAGCAGCCGGCGCTGCGGGATGCCGAACAGCACGAAGCGCTGCGGGTCGAGGGTCGCGTCCACGCCGAACGCGAAGAGCGGGATCACCCACCACCCGAGGACGGCGAGCGCCCCGGCGAGGATCGTGATCGACCCCGCGAGCGCGGCGTCCTCGGTGCCGAGGACGACCATCCCGACGACGAGCATCCCGACGACGAACGACCCGTAGAGGACGCCGACGACGAAGCCGATGGTCTGCCACACGCTCCGGCGGAACGAGTTCCCCATGAGCGTGAGCTTGAGCCTTACGAACTGCGCAACCACGCGAGACCCTCCGTGCTCTGCCGACCGCCCACGAGCTCGACGAACCGGTCCTCGAGGCTCTGGTCGCCGCGCACCGCGTCGACGGTGCCCGCGGCGAGCACGTGCCCGCCCGCGACGACCGCCACGTGGTCGCACATGCGCTGGACGAGGTCCATGACGTGCGACGACACCACGACCGTCCCGCCGCTGGCGACGTAGCCGGCCAGGATGTCGCGGATGTTCGCCGCGGAGACCGGGTCGACGGCCTCGAACGGCTCGTCGAGCACGAGCGTGCGCGGCGCGTGGATGAGCGCGGTCGCGAGCGCGATCTTCTTCGTCATGCCCGCGGAGTAGTCGACGACGAACGTGTTGGCGTCCTTCGCGAGGTCGAGGGCCGCGAGCAGCTCCGTGGTGCGCTCGGCCACCGTGTCGCGGTCCATGCCGCGCAGCAGGCCCGCGTAGGTGACGAGCTGGGCGCCGGTGAGGCGGTCGAAGAGGCGGACGCCGTCGGGCAGGACGCCGAGCTGGCGCTTGCCCGCGGCCGGGTCGGCCCACAGGTCCGTCCCGTGGACGTGCGCGGAGCCGGCGTCGGGCCGCAGGAGGCCCGTCGCCATGGAGAGCGTCGTCGTCTTGCCGGCGCCGTTGGGGCCCACGAGGCCGTAGAACGAGCCGGCCGGGACGTCCAGGTCGATGCCGGCGACCGCGATCTTCTCCCCGAAGCGCTTCCACAGCGCGCGCAGTGACAGCGCGGCGGTGGGGTCCGGGGGCGCAGGCTGCCCGGGGGGAGCCGTGGGCCGGGGGTCGGGCGCGACGCCCGGCGCGAGGCCGGGGGCGGGCGCGCCGGAGGGCGCGACGGGTGGCACGGGGTGGGGATCGACCATGCCGCCAAGGTAGCGGAGCCCCCGGGCGCACGGCGGTGCCTTTTGTCACGACCTGCGCGACGACGTCCGTCCCGCGCGCCGACCGGCCGTGCTGTCGGTGCCCCGTGGGAGGGTGCGGCCATGGACTCCTCGGGATGGTTGCTCTTCGCCGTCGGACTCGTGCTGGGGCTGGTGGTCGGCGCCGCGCTCGTGCTCGCGGTGCGCCGCGCCTCGCCCGACGCCGCGGCCGCGGAGGTCCGCCGTCTCACCCAGCTCCTGGGCCAGGCGCAGCAGGACGCCGCGCGCGGCGCGGGCCTCGCCGAGCGGCTCGAGGCGGAGCGGGAGGGCTTCGCGCGCCAGCTCGGCGCAGCCCAGCGCAGCGCCGACGAGCGGCTCGACCTCGCCCGGGCCACGCACGAGCAGCAGCTCGCGGAGCTGCGGGCCGCGGCCGAGCGCCGCGTCGCGGAGGTCCAGGGCGACCACCGGCGGCTCGAGGCCCAGTTCGAGGCGCTCTCGCGCAAGGTGCTCGCCGCGGGCACGGAGCAGTTCCTCGTGCAGGCGGAGGAGCGCATGCGACGCAGCCAGGAGCAGGGGGCGGCCGAGCTCGCGCGCCGCGAGGAGGCCGTGCGCCACCTGGTCGAGCCGCTCGCCGGGGCGCTGGAGAAGGTGCGCGCGGAGGTCGCCGAGGCCGAGCGCGCCCGCCTCGCCGCGCACGGGAGCCTCACGGAGCAGGTGCGCGGGGTGCGCGACGCGTCCGAGCTGCTGCGCGCCGAGACGTCGCAGCTCGTGACGGCCCTGCGGTCGTCGCAGGTGCGCGGCGCGTGGGGCGAGCTCCAGCTCCGGCGCGTCGTCGAGGCGGCGGGCATGCTCCCCCACGTCGACTTCGTCGAGCAGGACCAGGTCGCGACCGACGACGGCGCGCTGCGCCCGGACATGGTCGTGCGGCTCGCGGGCGGCAAGCAGGTCGTGGTCGACGCGAAGGTCGCGTTCCTCGGCTACCTCGACGCCCAGGGCGCCACCGACCCGGCCGTGCGCGCGGACCGCCTGGCCGCGCACGCCCGCCACATGCGCAAGCACGTCGACGACCTCGGCGCCAAGCGCTACTGGGACCAGTTCGGCCCCGCGCCGGAGTTCGTCGTCATGTTCGTCCCGGCGGAGTCGTTCCTCTCGGCCGCGGTCGAGCAGGACCCGTCGCTCCTCGAGCACGCGGTGTCGAAGAACGTCGTCATCGCGACGCCCATGACGATGGTCGCGATGCTGCGGACGATCGCCTACGCGTGGCGGCAGGACGCCCTCGCGACGAACGCGCAGCAGGTCCTCACGCTCGGCAAGGAGCTCCACGGGCGGCTGGCGGTCATGGGGTCGCACCTGGCGAAGCTCGGGCGCCAGCTCCAGAGCGCCGCGGACTCCTACAACCGGACCGTCGGCTCGCTCGAGACGCGCGTGCTCGTCAGCGCGCGGCGGTTCGCGGACCTGCACGTGGTCGACGACGAGCTGACGACGCCCCCGACGGTGAACCCGCAGCTCAGCGCGGTGAGCGCGCCCGAGCTGCTCGCGTCCGTCAACGAGTCCGTGGTCGCGATCGACGAGCGCCCCGACGACCGCGACGAGCCCCGGCGTGAGCCGTCGGCCGGCGGGGCGAGCGCCTGACCGCTCCCCCGTGGCCCACGGACGTAAAGGCTCCGGCGCAGGGCGTCAGACGGGCTGCACGGAGAGCGAGGTGCGGCCGCCGCGGGCGGGGCGCCCGCCGTCGGCCGTCGAGCCCTTGAGGTCGGCGCGCAGCTCGCGCGGCAGCGAGAACATCAGGTCCTCCGTCGCCGTGCGGACCTCCTCGACCGCGCCGAACCCGCGCTCCGCGAGGTAGGCGAGCACGTCGTCCACGAGGATCTCCGGCACGGACGCACCCGAGGTCACGCCCACGGTCGTCGCGCCGTCGAGCCAGGTCGGGTCGATCTCCTTCGCGTGGTCGACGCGGTACGACGCCCCGGCCCCCGCCTGGAGCGCGACCTCGACGAGGCGCACCGAGTTGGACGAGTTCGCCGAGCCGACGACGATGACCACGTCGGCGTCGGGAGCGAGCTTCTTCACCGCGACCTGGCGGTTCTGCGTCGCGTAGCAGATGTCGTCGCTCGGCGGGTCCTGGAGGGTCGGGAACTTCTCCCGCAGGCGTCGGACCGTCTCCATCGTCTCGTCGACGGAGAGCGTCGTCTGGGAGATCCACACGACCTTGTCCGGGTCGCGGACCACGACGTCGTCCACGTGGTCGGGCGAGTCGACGACCTGCACGTGGTCGGGGGCCTCCCCCGCGGTGCCCTCGACCTCCTCGTGACCCGTGTGGCCGATGAGCAGGATGTCGTAGTCGTCCTTGGCGAAGCGCACGGCCTCCTTGTGCACCTTCGTCACGAGCGGGCACGTGGCGTCGATCGTGTCGAGGTTGCGCGCGGCCGCGGCCGCCTTCACGGCGGGCGACACCCCGTGGGCGGAGAACACGACGCGCGCGCCCTCCGGCACCTCGTCGGTCTCGTCGACGAAGATCGCGCCGCGCTCGCTGAGCGTCTCGACGACGAACTTGTTGTGCACGATCTCCTTGCGCACGTAGACCGGCGCGCCGTAGTGCTCGAGCGCCTTCTCGACCGCGACGACGGCGCGGTCGACGCCCGCGCAGTAGCCGCGCGGCGCCGCCAGCAGGACGCGCTTGCGGGTCCCGTCGGCGGCAGGGGTCGCGACGGGGCGGTCGGTCGGGGACGCGGACGAGCCGGCGGGGAGGACGCTCACGCTCCCGAGTCTAGGCGAGCGGCGGTCTCCCGACCCCGGTGAGGCCGGTCACCCACCGCCCGACCTCGACGTCGTCACGAGCCGCGCGCGAGGAGCACACAGACCCTCCGCAGGCGCCGCGCGCGGTCTGCGTGGTCGGCCGCACGCCGGGCGCGCCGGGTCGACGTCCGTGCCGCCGCCCCGCAAGATCGAGGGCATGAGCGACGACCCGGGCGGCACGACGTCACCCGACCCCGACGCGCCCCGACGGCGCCGCCGGGTGTGGTGGTGGCTCGTCCCGCTGCTGCTCGTCGTCGTCGCGGCGGCCGTGGTGGTCGTCGGGACGCTGGAGCACCGCGCCTGGGTCGCCGCGGTCGAGCGCTACGACGCCGACGTCGCGCGCGTGACGCAGGACGCGGCGGACGGCCGTGCGCAGGCCGAGGCCGCGTACCTCACGCGGCTCGTCCGGACGAGCGCCGCCGAGGTGGCGGGCGCGGCGCTGCTCGCCGCGAGCGAGGGCCAGGTGGACGACCCGGCAGTGCGCGAGCCCCTGGCCGCGGCGCTCCAGGAGGCCACCGCGCTCCGTACGACCCCGGTGGCCTACCCGGAGGAGGACCGCACCGTGGACGCGCTGTCCCGCCCGAACCCCTTGCACCCGGGCTCGCGCCCCGCCGTCCACGTCGAGGTCGTGACGGGCTCCGAGCCCACGGCGGACGCCCTGGACGAGGCCGCCACCGCCGTCGTCGAGGCGGCGGAGCCCGTCGCGACCGCGCAGCGGCAGTGGGCGTACGACGGCCTCGACGCGGCGGCGGCCGAGGGTCGGCCCGTCCTCACGGAGTCGGCCGGGCTCGTCACGGACGAGGGCACGCGCACGACGCTCGACGGGCTGCTGGCGCAGGCGACGACGACGCTCGACGCCGGCCCGGGCGGCGCCCCGGTCGCCGAGACCGTGGCGCTGCGCGACGCGGTGCTCGCGGCGACGGAGGCCGTCTGGTCGGACCGGCTGGCGCTCCAGCTCGCCCAGCGGCGCGACCAGGCGCGGGCGACGGGAGTGGACTGCGCGGTCGAGCGGTGCGTGGCGCTCACGTTCGACGACGGCCCGGGGCCCGACACCGAGCGGCTCCTGCAGGTGCTCGCGGAGAAGCACGTCTCGGCGACGTTCTTCCTCGTCGGGAGCAACGTCGAGCAGCGGCCCGACGTCGTGCGCGACACGGCGGCCGCCGGCCACCTGCTCGCGAACCACACCTGGGACCACCCGCAGCTCACGACCCTCGACGACGACGCCGTCCGCGACGAGCTCACGCGCACCCAGGAGGCGATCGAGAGCGCCGCGGGGATCACCCCGACGCTCCTGCGGCCCCCGTACGGCGACGTGGACGACCGCGTGCGGTCGGTCGCGCTCCGCTCCGGGCTCCAGGTGGTGCTGTGGAACCTGGACACGCTCGACTGGAAGACGCGCGACGCCGCGGAGACCCGTCGCCGCGCGGTGGAGGGCGCGCGTCCGGGCAGCGTGGTGCTCATGCACGACATCCACGCCTCGACCGTCGACGCCGTGCCCGGGATCGTCGACGACCTGCGCGCGCAGGGCTACCGGCTCGTCACCGTCGACCTGCTCGCGCCCTGACCGCTCGGCCGGCGCGCTCGTCGGCGTGCTCGGCGGCGTGCTCGGCATCGCGGCGCGTTGGGTGGGCGTGGGTGGGGTGCGGCAGGCTGGTCCCGTGACCGCCTCCCTCCCGCTGCCCGACGACGCCCCCCGCCCGGGTGCCGCGTCCGCCGGTCCGGCGGCGCGCGGCCCCCTCCCGGCGCGCGCGCTCGAGACGAGCGCGGAGCACCCGTGGCCGGTCCGGCTCCTGTCGCGCAAGATCGAGCAGTACGTCGAGCGGATGGCGCCGGTCTGGGTCGAGGGCCAGGTGGTCCAGCTCAACCGGCGCCCGGGCACGTCGACGGCGTTCCTCACGCTGCGCGACACGGACCTCGACATGTCGCTCCCGGTGTCGGCGGCGTCCCGCGTGCTGCAGGGCACGCCGGTGGAGGAGGGCGCGCACGTCGTCGTGCACGCGAAGCCGGTGTTCTGGACGCGGCGCGGCACGCTCCAGCTCCAGGCGCGCGAGATCCGCCCCGTCGGGGTGGGCGAGCTGCTCGCGCGGATCGAGCACCTCAAGCGCGTGCTCGCGGCGGAGGGCCTGTTCGACGCCGACCGCAAGCGGCCCCTGCCGTTCCTCCCGGCCGTCGTGGGGCTGGTGTGCGGGCGCGAGTCCAAGGCGGAGCACGACGTGGTGGTCAACGCTCGCGCCCGCTGGCCCCAGGTCCGGTTCGAGATCCGCGAGGTGGCCGTCCAGGGCGCGCACGCGGTGCAGCAGGTGGGCGACGCGATCCGCGCGCTCGACGCGGACCCGGAGGTGGAGGTCATCGTCGTCGCGCGCGGCGGGGGCGCCGTCGAGGACCTCCTGCCCTTCTCGAACGAGGCGCTCGTGCGCGTCGCGGCGGCGTGCCGCACGCCCCTCGTGAGCGCGATCGGCCACGAGACCGACTGCCCGCTCCTCGACCTGGTCGCGGACTACCGCGCCTCCACCCCGACGGCAGCGGCCAAGCGGGTGGTGCCCGACGTGACGGAGGAGCGCGCCCGCGTGGCGCAGGGCCGTCAGCGCCTGCGCAGCGCGATCGCGGGGCGCGTGTCCCGCGAGCAGGCGGGGCTCGACGCGCTGCGGTCCCGGCCCGTGCTCGCCGACCCCGGGCGGATGCTCACGGACCGGCAGGAGCGGGTCGGCGCCCTGCGGGACCGGGCACGCCGGGCGCTCGACGCGCGGCTCGTGCGCGCGGCGGGCGAGGTGGGCCGGCTCGAGGCCCAGGTGCGGGCCCTGTCCCCGGCCTCGACGCTCGAGCGGGGGTACGCCGTCGTGCAGCGGGCGGACGGGCACGTGGTCCGCTCCCCCGCCGACGTCGCGACGGGCGACGTGGTGCGCGTGCGACTCGCGCACGGCGCGCTGGACGCGGCGGTCACCGGCACGCACGACGACGGACCCGCTCCTGGCCGGGAGGCGTCGTGACGCGCCCGCGCCGGTTCCCGACCGCCCGCCGGACGACCGGTCGGGCCATGACGCACAGATGGGGTTGAATACTGCCGTGACTTCCTTTGACAACGCTGTCACGCCCGACGTGTCGACGCTCTCCTACGAGCAGGCGCGCGACGAGCTCGTGCAGGTCGTCGCCCGGCTCGAGGCCGGGGGCGAACCGCTCGAGGACTCGCTCGCGCTCTGGGAGCGGGGCGAGGAGCTCGCCGCGCGCTGCCAGGAGTGGCTCGACGGCGCACGCGCCCGCCTCGACGCGGCGCGCGCGCAGGACGAGGCGCCGGCACGCGGCACGACCGACCCCGACGACCCGACCGGAGACGACGCATGAGCACCAGCACGGCCCCCGCCCACCCCGCCGCCGCGGCGCCCACCGAGCACGTCCTCGTCGTCGGCGAGGCGCTCGTCGACGTCGTGCACCGCGCGGACGGCAGCGTCGCGGAGCACCCCGGGGGCAGCCTCGCGAACGTCGCGCTCACGCTCGGGCGCCTCGGTCGCGACGCCCGGCTCGCCACGTGGCTCGGGCAGGACGCGCGCGGCGAGGCGGTACGGGCGTGGCTCGACGACTCCGCCGTGACCCTCACGGCCGGCAGCACCGACGCCCCCACGACGAGCGTCGCCACCGCGCACCTCGACGCGCACGGGGCGGCCACGTACGAGTTCGACCTGGAGTGGCGCGTCCCGGCGGGCACGGCTCCCGACGCCGGCACGCTCGCCGTCCACACGGGCTCCATCGCCGCCGTGCTGGAGCCCGGCGCGTCCGACGTCCGAGCGCTCGTCGCCGCGGCGCGCGACACCGCGACGATCACCTACGACCCCAACGCCCGGCCCGCTCTCATGGGCGACCCCGCCGACGCGCGCACCCGCATCGAGGCGCTCGTCGCGCTCGCCGACGTCGTCAAGGTGAGCGACGAGGACGTGGCGTGGCTCGTGCCGGGCGCGGACCCGGTCGCGGTCGCGCGCGAGTGGCTCGCCCTGGGCCCGGCGCTCGTCGTCGTGACGTTCGGCGGCGAGGGAGCGGTCGCCGTCACCGCGACGGGCGAGCAGCGCGTGACGGCCCCGCGCGTCGAGGTCGTCGACACCGTCGGCGCGGGCGACTCGTTCATGGGTGCGCTCCTCGACGGGCTGTGGGACGCCGGCCTGCTCGGCGCGGACCGGCGCGAGGCGCTGCGCGCGATCGACGCCGCGGTGCTCGCGGACGTGCTGCGCCGCTGCGTCGCGGTCGCCGCCGTCACCGTCTCGCGCGCCGGGGCCAACCCGCCGCGACGCGCGGAGCTCACCTCCGCCTGAGCCGGCGCACCGTGCGGAGGCCCGTCCACGAGCCCGGACACGGCTCGGCCGCCCGGGCGACTGCCCGGGCGGCCGAGACCCGTGTCAGACCTGCGCGTCCTGCTTCTGCGCCCGCTCGAGCGACCGCTTGCGGTCCTCGACGTTCTCCTGCTCGATGCGCTCGGCCTCCGCGTCGTCGCGCGTGAGGTTCTCGCTCGTCTCCGGGTCGAAGATCATCATCTTCGTCGGGTCGAACCACAGATCGGTCACGTCGCCGTCGCGCGCCCGCGAGGCCGAGTCGAGCGCCACGACGAACTGCGTGCGCACGCCCTCGCCGTCGAGCTCGCGGTCCAGCTCGTCGAGCTGGCCCTTCACGGACTCGTGCATCTCGAACGGGACGTAGGCGTAGAGCTCCGCGCCGAGCCACTCGGTGACGTCGATCTGCGCCTCGAACGTGTGGCCCCGGTCCTTCTTCGCCGGGTCGACGAGCCGCGCGTCCTCGAAGTGCTCGGGCCGCAGGCCGACGATCACCAGGCCGCGGTCTCCGACGGCCGTCGCGATGCTCTCCGGCATGTCGAACTCGCCGAAGGGCAGCGTGATCTTCCCGCCCGAGACCTCGCCCGGCAGGAAGTTCATGGGCGGCGTGCCGATGAACCCCGCGACGAACAGGTTGACCGGCTGCTCGTAGAGGCCGCGCGGGCTCGCGACCTGCTGGAGCACGCCGCGGCGCAGGACGGCGACGCGGTCGCCGAGGGTCATCGCCTCGGTCTGGTCGTGCGTGACGTAGACGGTCGTCGTGCCGAGGCGGCGCTGGAGGCGCGCGATCTCGGTGCGGGTCTGGCCGCGCAGCTTGGCGTCGAGGTTCGACAGCGGCTCGTCGAAGAGGAACGCCTTCGCGTCGCGCACGATCGCCCGGCCCATCGCGACGCGCTGCCGCTGGCCGCCCGAGAGGTTCGCCGGCTTGCGGTCGAGGTGCTCGCGCAGGTCGAGCATGTCGGCCGCGCGCTCGACCTTCCCCCGGATCTCCTCCTCGCTGTGCTTGCCCTTCGCGAGGCGCAGCGGGAACGCGATGTTCTCCGCGACCGTGAGGTGCGGGTACAGCGCGTAGTTCTGGAACACCATCGCGAGGTCGCGCTCGCGCGGCGCCTTCTCGTTGACGCGCACGCCGTCGATCTCGAGCTCGCCCGCCGTGATGTCCTCGAGCCCGACGATCATGCGCAGGACGGTCGACTTCCCCGAACCCGACGGCCCGACGAGGATGACGAACTCGCCGTCCGCGATGTCGAGGTTCACGTTGTCCACGGCGAGGAACCCGTCGCCGTAGCGCTTGACGATGTCCTTGAGGGTGATCGACGCCATCAGCTCTCTCCTCGGGTGCGGCGTGCGGCACGGTGCCCGGCGGACCGGGAGGGCGTGCGGTGGTGGACGGGGCGGGCCGGGGACGCGGTGCTCATCCCTTCACCGCCCCCTGGGTCAGGCCCGAGACGATCTGGCGCTGGAACAGGACGACGAGGATGACGACGGGGATAGTCACGACGACGGCGGCCGCGGAGATCGCCCCCGTCGGCTCCTCGAAGTACGACGCGCCGGTGAAGAACGCGAGCGCCGCCGGGACCGGTCGGGCCGCGCTCGTCGACGTGAGCGAGATGCCGTAGACGAAGTCGTTCCACGCGATGAAGAACGCGATGAGCGCGGTGGTGAACACGCCCGGCGCGGCGAGCGGGACGATCGCCTTGCGGAACGCCTGCCACGGCGTCGCGCCGTCGACCTGCGCGGCCTGCTCGAGCTCCCACGGGATCTGGCGGAAGAACGCCGCGAGCGTCCAGATGGAGATCGGGAGGGTGAGCGACAGGTACGGGATGATCAGGCCGAGCCAGGTGTCGTAGAGGCCGATGTTGCGCCAGAGGTTGAACAGCGGCGTGACGATCGACACGACGGGGAAGATCGAGACGCCGAGCGCCGTCGTGAGGATGAGGCGCTTGCCCGGGAAGTCGAGGCGGGCGATCGCGTACGCGCACAGCGTGGCGAGCACGACCGCGATGACCGTCGCGATGAGCGAGATGCCGATCGAGTTGCGCAGCGCGGACAGGAACAGCTCCTGCGCGGAGCCGCCGGACGCGAGGATCTGCTCGTAGTTGTCGGTGCTCCACTGCGGCGGCAGGAACGTCCCGGAGTTGATGTCGCTGGGCCCCTTGAAGCTCGTCATGAAGATCGACAGCACGGGGAACAGCGCGCCGACGAGCACGACGACCGTGATGACGGCCCACCAGATCTTGGCCTTGGTGCTGAGGACGCTGCCCATCACTTCTCCCCCCTCGCGCCGGCGAGATCCACCTTGAAGAGCTTGATCGCGATGAAGCAGATGAGCACGACGCACAGGAACAGCAGGACCGAGATCGCGGAGCCCATGCCGATCTGGAGCTGGCCGATCGAGGTGCGGTAGGCCAGCAGGGACAGCACCTCGGTGCCGTTCGCGCCGTTCGTCATGATGAAGACGTTGTCGAAGATCCGGAACGCGTCGAGCGCGCGGAACAGGACGGCCACCATGATCGCGGCCTTCATGTTCGGCACGATGACGCGCGCGAACCGCTGCCAGGCGGTCGCGCCGTCGACCTTCGCGGCCTCCTCCAGGTCGCCCGGCACCTGCGCCAGGCCCGCGAGGAGCAGGAGCGAGATGAACGGCGTCGTCTTCCAGACCTCGGACGCGATGATGACGAACAGGCTCGTGCCCTGCTGCGCGAACCAGTTGAGGTCGGGCCCGACGCCGGGCACCCAGTCGAACCAGTGGTTGACGTACCCGGACGTGATGTCGAACGCGTAGAACCAGGCGAACGCCGAGACGACCGTGATGATGCCGTAGGGCACGAGGATCGCGGTGCGCAGGAGCCCGCGCAGGCGCTTGATCGCGCGGTGCATGACGAGCGCGAGCGCGAACCCGAGGATCAGCTCGATGACGACCGTGACGACCGTGATGAAGAGCGTCACCCCGAGGTCCCGCCACCACACGGAGTCCGTGAGGATCACGACGTAGTTGTTGAGCCCGACGAACGCCCGGTCGTCGGGCGCGGTGAGCTTGTAGTTGAAGAGCGAGTCGTAGACGGCCTGCAGGATCGGGTACAGCGTCACGGCGAGCATGACGACGAACGCCGGCCCGGCGAGGTACCAGCCGAGGCGGGCCTCGGCCCGGGAGCGGTCGCTGCGCGCGGCCTTCGCCGCGGCGTCCGGCGTGCCGCGGGTCCCCGACCGGGAGGCGGCCCCGCCGCGCGGCGGGTCGGCCTCGGTCGTGGCCGACGGCGTGGTGGCGTGCCGGCCGCGGGGCGCGGGCTCGGTAGGAGGTCCGGCGTTCACAGGAGTCGCTCCCCTCGCAGGACGGCGGTGATGAACTCGGTGGACTCCTGCGGCGTCGTGTCGGGGTCGACCGACGCGGGCGGGTACCACGTCTGCTGGAGGCCCGTGGAGACCTCGTTGTAGAACGGCGTCTGCGGTCGCGGCGCCGCCTGGTCGAGCGAGTCGCGGATGACGTCGTACATGGGGAACGCCTTCTGGACGTCCGGGTCGTCGTAGGCCTTGATGCTCGCGGCCGGGTTGCCGTTGGTGACGAAGTACTCGGCCTGGTTCTCGGGGCTCACGATGCACTGCGCGGCCTCGTACGCGAGGTCGGTGTGCTTGCCGAACGCCCCGATCCCGAGCGAGATGCCGCCGTAGGGGGGCCGGGCGTCCTCGCCCTCCGTCGTGCGCGGGTACAGCGCCCAGCCGATGTCGTCGAGGAGCGCCTGGTCGAGCGAGCCGGCCTCCACGGCGCCCTGGGTGGACGACCAGACGAACGGCCAGTTCACCATGAACGACCCGCGGTCGCCCTGGAACTTGGTGAGCGACGCGGGCTCGTCCTCGCTCGGCAGGCCCGGTCCGCCGACGCCCGACGTGCCGATGCCGCCGATGATCGCCGCCGCGGCCTTGCCCGCGTCCGTGTCGAGACCGAGCTTGACCTCGTCCGCCGGGGCCTCGGGGTTGTCGATGATGTGGCCGCCCGCGCCCTCGACGAGCGCGTTGATCCACACGGTGAGCGACTCGGCCTTGGCGCCCTGGACGGCCAGGAGCTTGTCCTGGTCCTGGGCCGCCTGCATGATCTGCTCCCACGTGACGGGCTGGGACATGTCGAGCCCCGCTGCCTCGGCCACGGACTTGCGGTACCAGAGGAGCTGCGTGTTGGCCCAGAACGGGATGGCGACCAGCTCGTCCTTCCACGTCGAGGCGTCGATCGCGCCCTGCACCACGTCCTGCGTCGTCGCCTGCGCGACGTCGTCGGGCACGGGGGCCAGGAAGTCGGCCTCGGCGAACTCGGCGATGAAGACCGGGTCGAGGCTCATGATGTCGATCGACGAGTCCTTCGCCGCGAGGCGGCGGGCGAGCTGCTCGCGCTGCGACGCGGCGTCGCGCGGCAGCAGCTCGGTCGTGATGCGGTACGCGCCCCCGGCGGCCTCGGTGCAGGCCGCCGCGATGTCGGCCTGGCCCCCGTTGTCCGGGTTGATGTACCACGTGAGCTCCGGCGTCCCGTCGTCGCCCGGGCCGCACGCGGCGAGCGGCGCCACGAGCCCCGCGGCGACCAGGACGGCGAGCGCTCGGGTGCGTCGGCGCACGTCGGCTCCCCTCGGTCGCGGCTTCCCCGAGTACCGGGGGTGTCACCCTCCATGGATACCGCCCCCCGGCCGGGCCCGCCATGCGAACGGGCACGTCGGGCACGCCCCGGCCTGCGCGATGATGGGAGCCATGACCTCTCCCGCCCCCGCACAGCCGGTCCGCTCGCTCACCCCCGCCGAGGCGTGGGCGACGCTGCGGACCGGGAACGACCGCTTCGTCGCCGACGCCCCCCTGCACCCGTCGCAGGGCGCGGACCGACGACGAGAGACGTCGGCCGCGCAGCACCCGCACACGGTCCTGTTCGGCTGCTCCGACTCCCGCGTCGCGGCGGAGATCATCTTCGACCAGGGTCTCGGGGACATGTTCGTCGTCCGGACGGCGGGGCACGTCGTGGACACGACGGTGCTCGGCTCGATCGAGTACGGCGTCGAGGTGCTGTCCGCTCCGCTCGTCGTGGTGCTCGGGCACGACTCGTGCGGCGCCGTGGGCGCGGCGGTCGAGACCCTCACGACGGGTGCGCAGGCGGACGGGTTCGTCCGGGCCGTCGTCGACCGCGTCATCCCGTCCGTGGCGAAGATCACCGGCGCCGGGAACGGCACCCTGGAGAACCTCGACCCCGCCGTGCTGCGGCGCGAGCACGTGCGCAACACGGTCGACATGCTGCACTCCTACTCGGCCGGCCTCGCCGCGGCCGTCGCCGAGGGCCGCTGCGCGATCGTCGGCGTCGAGTACGACTTCGCCGAGGGCCGCGCGCACCTGGTCGACGTCGTGGGCGACGTCGGCGAGCAGCCCCGCGCCGACGACTGAGGCCCGGCCCGGACCGCCCCGGCGGTCCCGCACGGTCGGCTCGGGGCGGCACCCCACGACCTGCCCGCGCCCCTGACCGCAGCCCGCGTGACCTCGCCCACGCGGGTTGCGGGCGCCCGCGCGCGGTGCGGCAGGATGGCCCCATGACTGCATCTCCCGAGGCTCCCGGCGCCGCCGCCGGCGCGGCCGCACCGACGACCGAGTACCGCATCGAGCACGACACCATGGGTGAGGTGCGCGTGCCCGCGCAGGCCCTCTACCGCGCGCAGACGCAGCGCGCGGTGGAGAACTTCCCCATCTCGGGCACCCCGCTCGAGCGCGGCCACATCGAGGCGCTCGCCCGCGTGAAGAAGGCCGCGGCCCGCGCGAACGCGGAGCTCGGCGTGCTCGACGAGGACGTCGCGGCTGCCATCGTCGCCGCGGCCGACGAGGTCGCGTCGGGCGCGCACGACGCGCACTTCCCGGTGGACGTCTACCAGACGGGTTCCGGGACGTCGTCGAACATGAACACGAACGAGGTCCTCGCGACGCTCGCGACGCGCTCGCTCGGGCGCGACGTGCACCCGAACGACCACGTCAACGCGTCGCAGTCGTCGAACGACGTGTTCCCCACGTCGGTCCACGTCGCCGCGACGGCCGGGGTCGTGCGCGACCTCGTGCCCGCGCTGGGCCACCTCGCCGAGGCCCTCGAGGCGAAGTCCGCCGAGTTCGCGACGGTCGTGAAGTCGGGCCGCACGCACCTCATGGACGCCACGCCCGTGACGCTCGGCCAGGAGTTCGGCGGGTACGCCGCCGCGGTCCGCTACGGCATCGAGCGGCTGGAGTCGGCGCTGCCCCGCGCCGCGGAGGTCCCGCTCGGCGGCACCGCCGTCGGCACCGGCATCAACACGCCCGCCGGGTTCCCCCAGCGCGTCATCGCGCTGCTCGTGGAGGACACGGGCCTGCCCCTCACCGAGGCGCGCGACCACTTCGAGGCGCAGTCCTCGCGCGACGGCCTCGTCGAGCTCTCGGGCGCGCTGCGCACGATCGCCGTCTCGCTCACCAAGATCTGCAACGACCTGCGCTGGATGGGCTCGGGCCCGAACACCGGCCTCGGCGAGATCTTCATCCCGGACCTGCAGCCGGGCAGCTCGATCATGCCGGGCAAGGTCAACCCCGTCGTGCCCGAGGCCGTGCTCATGGTCGCCGCGCGCGTGATCGGCAACGACGCGACCGTCGCCTGGGCCGGCGCGTCGGGCTCGTTCGAGCTCAACGTGCAGATCCCCGTGATCGCGCAGGGCGTCCTCGAGTCGATCCGGCTCCTCGCGAACGCGTCGCGCGTCCTCGCGGACAAGACCGTCGCGGGCATCACGGCCAACGTCGAGCGGGCCCTCGCGCTGGCCGAGTCGTCGCCGTCGATCGTCACGCCGCTCAACCGCGTCATCGGCTACGAGGCGGCGGCGAAGGTCGCGAAGCACTCCGTCAAGGAGGGCCTCACGGTCCGCCAGGCCGTGATCGACCTGGGCTTCGTCGAGCGCGGCGAGGTCACCGAGGCGCAGCTCGACGAGGCGCTCGACGTCCTGTCGATGACGCGCCCGCCGCAGGCCTGAGCGACCCTCCGGGGGCCGGGCGGAGCGGGGACGACCCGCTCTGCCCGGCCTTCGTCGTCCCCGGCGTCGCGTGGGGCGGACGTCAGTAGTCGACGGGGTCGAGGCGGCGCAGGACGACGGCGAGCAGGCGCGCGAGCTCCGCGCGCTCGGCCTCGTCGAGGTCGGCCAGCGCGGCGCGCTCGCGGTCGAGCTGCTGCGGGAAGACCTCGTCGACGAGCGCGGTCCCCGCGTCCGTCAGTGCGACGAGGACGCCGCGCCGGTCGCGCTCCGCGACGGTGCGCTCCACGAGGCCGGCGCGCTCGAGCCGGTCGAGGCGCTTGGTGATCGAGGCGCCGGGGGCGCCGGTCATCGTGGTGACCTCGCCCGCACGCAACGGCCGCCCGGCGCGACGCAGCGCCGCGAGCACGTCGAACTCCGCGCGCGAGACGTCGTGCCGCGCCGCGGAGCGCTCCAGCGCCGCCTCGAGCAGCGCGGCGACGCGCCGCAGCCGGGCACCGACCGCCGACGTCGCGGTGTCGAGGTCCGGCCGCTGCTCAGCCCACTCCGCGCGCACGCGGTCGACGTAGTCCACGGACCCAGGATAGGGCGAGCCTCACAGTCTTTCACTGGTGAAACATCTAGGAATCACCGGTAGGCTGGTCCGTCGATGCCCCTCTCCTCCCCCGCCCGCCCGGCGCTCGCGCCCGTGCGCGCCGCCGCCCAGGACGTCCTCGACCCCGCCCACCTCCGCGCCGCCCTGCGCGTGAGCCCCGCCGACGCGACGGTCGCCGCCGCGCTGCGCTGCGGCGCCGCGGTCGCGCTCGCGATCGCCGTCCCGGGCCTCCTCGGGCGTCCCGACCTCGCAGCGTTCGCGTCGCTCGGCGCGCTCACGTCGCTCTACGGCCGGTACGACCCGTACCGGCGCCGGGCCGCGCTCCTCGCCACCGTCGGCACCCTCATGACCGGCACGATCGCGGCGTTCACGCTCCTCGCCGCGGCGGGCACGCCCGCGCTCCTCACGACCGCCGCCGTCGCGCTCCTCGCCGCGGGGGCCACGGCCTTCTGCCTCCTCGTCCGCACGGGCCCGCCCGGGGCGACGATCATCGTCTTCGCCGCGGGCGCGGGCCTCGCGGGCGCACCGACGCTCGCCGACGTCGGTCCGCGCGCGCTCGCGGCCGCGTGCGGCGCGCTCCTCGCGTTGCTCGTGTGCACGGCCGGCGTGCTCGTCCGCCCGACGGCGCCCGCACGCCTCGCGGTCCGCCGCGCCGCCGACGCCGTGCGCGCCGCGGAACGACCCGGGGCGGCCCCGCGCGCCGCGGCCGCGGCCCGGGGCGCCGTCGCGCGGGCGCGCGACGTCCTCGCGGACGACGCGTCCTGGTGGCGGACCCGGGCCGCGGTCCCCGCGCTCGCCGCGGAGCTCGACGCGGTCGAGCGGGCGCTCGACGCGACCGGCGTGCCGCGCGGCGACACCGTCCCGGCGGTCCGGACGACCCTGCGCGCCCAGGCGCGGTCCCGGGCCGCAGGGCCCTGGCGACTCCCGACGGCGCGCGTCGGCGCCGCAGGCCTCGTCGCCGGTGCGGTCGCCGCCGTCGCGGGCCTCGGGCACGCCGCGTGGGCGACCATGGGCTCGACCGCGGTGCTCCAGGGCGAGTCGGCGCGCCACGCCGTCGTGCGGGCGCTGCAGCGCGGAGCCGGCACCGTGGCCGGCGCGCTCCTCGCCTGGCCGCTGCTCGCCGCGCCGCTCGGCTTCTGGGGGACGGCCGCCGTCGTCGTCGTGCTCCAGACCGTCACCGAGACGATCGTGAGCCGCCACTACGGGCTCGCGATGCTCACCATCACGCCCATGGCGCTGCTCATGACGTCCCTCGCGCACCCCGCCGACCCGTCCGCGCTCGCGCTCGACCGCGCGCTCGACACGGTCCTGGGCGCCGTCGTCGGCGTCCTCGCGGTGCTCCTCGTCCACCCGCGGACCCGCCTCCGCGCGAGCGAGACCCCCGGTCCGCCGAGGTAGAGGCCTGGCACCGCGAGGTAGAGGCCTGGTCATGACCAGGCCTCTACCTCGGCGGCGGGTCAGACCTCGATCGACTCCAGCATCTCCGTGACGAGCGCCGCCACGGGCGAGCGCTCGGAGCGCGTGAGCGTGACGTGCGCGAACAGCGGGTGGCCCTTGAGCGCCTCGATGACCGCGGCGACGCCGTCGTGCCGGCCCACGCGCAGGTTGTCGCGCTGCGCGACGTCGTGCGTGAGGACGACGCGCGACGACTGCCCGATGCGGGACAGCACCGTGAGCAGGACGTTGCGCTCGAGCGACTGCGCCTCGTCGACGATGACGAACGCGTCGTGCAGCGAGCGCCCGCGGATGTGCGTGAGCGGGAGCACCTCGAGCATCTCGCGGTCGATCACCTCGTCGAGCACCTGCGGCGAGACGAGCGCCCCGAGGGTGTCGTAGACGGCCTGCGCCCACGGGTTCATCTTCTCGGCCTCGGAGCCGGGCAGGTAGCCGAGCTCCTGGCCGCCGACGGCGTAGAGCGGCCGGAACACCATGACCTTGCGGTGCTGCCGACGCTCCATGACGGCCTCCAGCCCGGCGCACAGCGCGAGCGCCGACTTGCCCGTCCCCGCCCGCCCACCGAGCGAGACGATCCCGACGCTCTCGTCGAGCAGCAGGTCGATCGCGACGCGCTGCTCCGCGGAGCGCCCGTGCAGCCCGAACACCTCCCGGTCGCCCCGCACGAGCTGGACGTGCTTGTCCGCGGTGACGCGCCCGAGGGCGGACCCTCGCGGCGAGTGCACGACGAGACCGGTGTGGCAGTGCAGGGGGCCGGCCGCCTCCACGACCTCCGGGTCCAGGCTCGTCAGCTCGACCGACTCGTGCTCCCAGAGCGCCGCCGCCTCCGCGTCGGTGAACGAGATCTCGCCCATCCCCGTCCAGCCCGTGTCCACGGCGAGCTCGTGCCGGTACTCCTCGGCGCGCAGGCCCACGGCCGACGCCTTGACCCGCATCGGCAGGTCCTTGGACACCACCGTGACGTCGTGGCCCTCCGCCGCGAGGTTCGCGGCGACCGAGAGGATGCGGGTGTCGTTGTCGCCCAGCCGGAACCCGGCCGGCAGCACGGCCGGGTCGGTGTGGTTGAGCTCCACGCGCAGCGTCCCGCCGACGTCGCCGACCGGGATCGGGGCGTCGAGCCGGCCGTGCCTGACCCGCAGGTCGTCGAGCATGCGCAGCGCGCTGCGCGCGAAGTACCCGAGCTCGGCGTGGTGGCGCTTGGCCTCCAGCTCGGTGATGACGACGACCGGCAGGACGACGTCGTGCTCCGCGAACCGCCCGATCGCGCGCGGGTCGCTCAGCAGGACCGAGGTGTCGACGACGAACGTGCGGCGCGCGCCGTCCGGTGCGTCGTCCTGCGGTGTGGGTGAGGTACCGGGGGTGGGTGAGGAATGGACCACGAGGGCTCCCCTCCGGCGCACGCGCGCCGTTCTCTCTCTGGGCGAGGCGGGCGACCGGCCGTCGGGCCGTGGGTGACACGGCTCAGCAGCGCCGGTGCCGGCCCTCCTGAGCGGAGCGTGAACCCCATCGGCTGGCCTCCCGGAGGACGACGAAGGTGCCGTCCGTCTCCTCGAAACTACGCCCGTGTGATTCCGGTCACCACCCCCGACACGCCTTCGCGCGAGGTTTAACCCACCGTTCACGCGGAGGCTGCACCCCGGGCACGCGAGATCGACCCGAGCGCCCGAGACCGGCCCTCCGGGGGCCGACGTCGTGGCGGTCGGGTCGATCTCGGGGTCAGTGCTCGACGTGCTTCGGAGCCATCGCGATCGCGGCGACGAAGCCGAGCACGAGCACGACGGCCGTGACCGCGAGCGTCTGCCCGACGGCGGTCGCGAAGCCCTGGTGGAACGCGGTGGTCGCGGCGTCGGTGACCTGGCGCGCGACGTCGTCGGGCACCCCCGGCGGGAGGTCGAACGAGCCGCCCTGGCCACCCTGGAGCGACCCGGCGTTCGAGAACCCGTCGACGAACTGCTGGCGGAGCTGCTCGGGCAGCGACGCGGCGGCGTCGCGCGCGGCCGCGGGGAGCGTCACGGCGAGGCGCGCGGTGAGCGTCGCGACGATCGCCGCCGACCCGATCACGCCACCCACCTGGCGCGTCGTGTTGAACGCGCCCGCGCCGGCGCCCGCGGTGCGATGGTCGAGGCCCGACGTCGCGAGGTTCGCGAGCGGCGAGAAGACGCACCCCGTGCCGACGCCGAACAGCGTCATGGGGAGCACGATCGTCACGACCGACACGCCCGGCCCGACGACCGCCGCGAGCCACCCGATCGCGACCGCGAGGACGCCGAACCCGGTCGCGACGACCCACTTCGCGGGCACGCGGTCGGAGAGGCGTCCCGCGAGGGGCGCGACGATGCCCGAGACGAGGGACCCCGGGAGGTTGACGAGCGCGGCGTGCAGCGGCGAGAGGCCGAGGATCGACTGCAGGAAGATCGTCAGCGGGAAGAAGATGCCGATCATCGCGAACGACACGGACATGCCCGCGACGTTCGCGAGCGAGAAGTTGCGCGAGCGGAACAGGCGCAGCGGCAGGAGGGCGTCGTCGCCGAGACGGCGCTGCCACAGCACGAACGCGGCCAGAACGAGCAGCCCGACGCCGATCACGCCCCACACGGTGACCGGGCCGGTGATCGTGCCCCAGTCGTACGTCTGGCCCTCCTGGAGCCCGAAGACGACCGCGAAGAGCCCGACGACGGACAGCACGACGCCGACCACGTCGAACGAGCGCTTGTTCGTCGCGAGCCGCGGCAGCCGCACCAGCGCGAGCCAGAGCGCGACGACCCCGACCGGGACGTTGACGAAGAAGATCCACTCCCAGCCCCACGACTCGACGAACAGACCGCCGAGCAGCGGGCCGGCGATCGTCGCGACGCCCGCCGTCGCGCCCCACAGGCCCATGGCCGCGCCGCGCTGCCGCGGCGGGAAGACGCGCGTGATCATGGCCATGGTCTGCGGCGTCATGAGCGCCGCGCCGACGCCCTGGACCACGCGGGCGGCGATGAGCATCCCGATCGAGCCCGACAGCCCGCACCACGCGGACGCGAGCGTGAACACCGCCAGGCCGACGACGAACACCGGCCTGGGCCCGTACCGGTCGCCCAGGCGACCCGCGAGCAGGAGCAGCACCGCGTAGGAGAGCAGGTAGGCGCTGTTGACCCAGCCGACCGCGACCAGCGACGCGTCGAGCTCGCGCTGGAGCGTGGGGACCGCGATGTTCACGATCGTGGTGTCCACCATGATCATGAAGAAGCCGAGGATCAGCGGCGGCAGGATGCTCCAGGCGCTGCGGCCGTGGAGGTCGACGAGGGGCACGACGCGCGAGCCGGCCTCGGCGGGTGCCGGGGCCGGGCCGGTGCCCGGGGCGGGAGTGGTCACGAGGACTCCTGAGGTGGGGTCGTGCGGGAGTGGCGGAACGCGGGCCCGGGCTCCTCGGTCCAGCTCAGCGCGCCGGACGTGACGTCCGCGACGGTCGCGTCGAGCCAGGCGATCTCGGCCCGGGTCTGGTGGAGCTCGAAGTGGGCGTCGAGCAGGTAGCGGCGGGGCAGGCCGCGCGCGACCACGTCGTCGAGGCGCTCGCGCACCCCGTCGATCGCGGCCGCGAGCGCCGCGCGACGCTCGCGGAGCAGCGCGAGGGCGTCCTCGCGCGGGAGGTCGTGCACGAGCGCGAGCCCGACCGGGAAGGCGGGGTACTCGCGTGGCGTCTCGCGGACGAGGTCGCGCGTGCGGGCGTCGTGCGCCGCCACGCCCGCCGGGGTGATCGCGTAGAGGGTGCGCTCGGGGCGGTTGCCGTCCCGGTCGACGCCCGCGCGCTCGACGAGGCCGTCGCGCTCGAGGCGGTCCACCGCGTGGTAGACGGCGCCCGGGTTGAGCCGCACGAGGCGGTCGTCGCGCCGCTTGCGCAGGCGCACGAGCATCTCGTACGGGTGCATGGGCTGCTCGAGCAGCACGGCGAGCACGAGGGTCGCCGTGGGGCTGAGGCGCGGGGAGGTCACGGTGGTCTCCGGGACGGGACGGCGGGCCGGCGGGTGGGGAGCCACGCCCGGCTGGAATATTCCGGTTGGAATATACGCCTGCGCTCGGCCGGTGTCGACCGCCAGGGCTACGCACAGGCGGAGGTCGCGCGCGGGGTCGCGCAGGCGGGTTCCGCCGACGGGGTCGCGCCGGCGCGGCGGCGCGCGTAGGTTCACGAGCCATGAGCGCCCCCGAGCTCCTGGACCTCGACGCGACCGCGCTCGCCGGAGCACTGCGCGCCGGCGACGTCTCCCCCGTCGAGGTGCTCGACGCGACGCTCGACGCCGCCGCCGGTGTCGGCGCGGACGTCGGCGCCTTCACCGTGCTCACCCCGGACCTCGCGCGCACGCAGGCCCTCGCCGCGCAGGACGCGCTCGTGGCGGCGCGGCGCGACGGCCGCGCCGGTCCCCACGACGACCTCCCGCCGTTCCTCGGCGTCCCCTGCCCGGTCAAGGACCTCACGATGGTCGAGGGCGTGCCGATGCGCGCCGGCTCGGCCGCGATCGACCCGTTCCTGCCGCCGTCCGACGACGGCGTCGTGACGCTCCTGCGCCGCGCGGGCACGGTCATGGTCGGCAAGACGTCGACCCCGGAGCTGGGCCTCCCCTGCTACACCGAGCCCGACGTCGGACCGACCGCCCGCACCCCGTGGGACCTCGCACGGTCAGCGGGCGGGTCGAGCGGGGGCGCGGCCGCCGCGGTCGCGGCGCGCGTCGTGCCCGTCGCGCACGGGAGCGACGGCGGCGGCTCGCTGCGCATCCCCGCGAGCGCGTGCGGGCTCGTCGGGCTCAAGCCGTCGCGCGGGCTCGTGAGCCCGGGCCCGTACGGGGTCGACGGCGCGGGCCTCGCCACGCACGGCGTGCTCACCCGGTCGGTCCGCGACACCGCGGCGTTCCTCGACGTGCTCGCGCGCCCCTGGCCCGGCGACACGTTCACCGCGCGCCTCGGCGCCGCACCGGAGGGGCGGCGGCTCCGCGTCGGGCTGCTGCTGGAGCCCGTGATCGCCGCCGGCGCCCCCGTGCACCCCGCGTGCGCCGACGCCGCCCGGGCCGCGGCGGAGCTCCTCGTCCGGCTCGGGCACGACGTCGTGGAGATCCCGCCCCCGTTCGGGGCCGAGCGCTGGGACGCGTTCGCGGCGCTGTGGTCCGTCGGCGCGCTCCAGGCGCCCGTCCCGCCGGAGCGCGAGCACCTGCTCGTGCCGCTCACGCGGTGGCTGCGCGAGCGCGGGCGCGCGGTGAGCGGGCTCGCGTACGCGACGGCGCTCGCCGGGGTGCAGCAGCTCACGCGCGAGGTCGCCGCCGCGTGGTCGGGGGTCGACGTCGTGCTCTCCCCCACGCTCGCGCAGCCGCCCGCGCTCGTCGGCAGCCAGCGGGACGACGACGACCCGGCCGCCGACTTCGCCGCGCAGACGGCGTTCACGCCCTGGACGAGCGTCTGGAACCTCACGGGGCGGCCCGCGGTCTCCCTCCCCCTCGGCGAGGCGCGCGTCACGGACCCCGACGGGTCGACCGCGACCGTCCCCGTCGGGGTGATGCTCGGCGCGGAACACGGCGACGACGCCCTGCTGCTGGCCCTCGCGGCGCGCCTCGAGGAGGCCGCGCCGTGGTCCCAGCGCCGCCCGGGGGCCCCGTCGTGACGGCGTACGTGTGCCTGCTCTTCGCCGTGAACGTGGGCGGGCGGAAGGTCCCGTCGACCGCGCTGCGCGACCTCGCGGGCGAACTCGGGCTCGCGCACGCCCGCACGGTCGTGAACAGCGGGAACCTCGTCGTCGGGCCGGGGTCGTCCGGCGCGGCGTCGCCCGTGGACGTCGCGCGCCTCCTGCACGACGGCGTCGCCGACCGCTTCGGCGTCGACGCGGCCGTCGCGGTGCTCACCACCGAGCGCCTCCGCAAGATCGTGCGCGGCAACCCGCTGCCCGACGACGCGGAGGAGCGTCCGGCCGGGCTGCTGGTCCACGTGGGCGAGGAGCCCGTCGACCCGGACGCGGCCGGCGCGCTCGGGCCGCGGCTGACGACCGAGCGCGCCGCCGTCGCGAACGGCGTCCTCTACGTCGCCTACCCCGACGGCGTCGGGCGGTCGAGGCTGACGACGGCCGCCCTCACGAAGGCGGCCGGGACCCCGGTGACCGGTCGGAACTGGAACACCGTCACCCGGCTGCTCGACCTCGCCGAGGACACCCCGTCCTGACGCGCGCGGCGCGACGACCACCGGGAGACTGGACCGCGAGCCGGACACGTCGACCGCGAGGGGGCGTCGCCCTCGCGCGACGCCCCGTAGAATCGTGGGCGGTGTGCCGGGAAGTCTGGTCGGCCACGGTCCGCGACGCGGCCGTGCGACACGACAGCGACCCCGGGAGCACGATGACCCACGCCGCCCTGCCCTCCGGCCCTCCGGCCACCCCGCGCGCCACGCCGCCCTCCCCGGGCGAGCGCCTGCGCCGCTGGGTCGGCCGCGAGACGACCGGCGGCGCCCTCCTCATCGGTGCCGCGCTGCTCGCGCTGGTCTGGGCCAACTCGCCCTGGCGCGAGTCCTACCTCACGCTGTCGAGCACCGTCGTCGGCCCGTCCTCGCCGCTCCACCTCGACCTGACGCTGTCGACGTGGGCCGCCGACGGCCTGCTCGCGATCTTCTTCTTCGTGGTCGGCGTCGAGCTCAAGCAGGAGTTCGTCGCGGGCAGCCTGCGCAACCCGAAGCAGGCGGGCGTCCCGGTGCTCGCGGCGATGGGCGGCATGGCGGTGCCGGCCCTGATCTTCGTCGCCGTGCTGCTGACCACGGGCGACCCGGGCGCCCTGCACGGGTGGGCGATCCCCACGGCGACGGACATCGCGTTCGCGCTCGGCGTGCTCGCCGTGTTCGGCCGCGGGCTCCCCGTCGCGATCCGCACGTTCCTGCTCACGCTCGCGGTCGTCGACGACCTGCTCGCGATCGTCGTCATCGCGATCTTCTACACCGCGGACCTGCGATGGGGCTACCTCGGCCTCGCGCTGCTCGCCGTCGCGCTCTACGCGGTCCTCGTGCGCGCGCGGCGCACCCGCTGGTGGCTCCTGCTGCCCGTCGCGGTGGTCGCGTGGGCGCTCATGCACGAGTCCGGTGTGCACGCGACGATCGCCGGCGTCCTGCTCGGCTTCACCGTCCCCGCGCTCGCGGTGCACGGGGAGCGCGAGTCCCGCACGCAGCGCTTCGAGCACACGATCCGCCCGGTGTCGCAGGGCGTCGCGCTGCCGGTGTTCGCGTTCTTCGCGGCCGGCGTCTCGATCGTGGGCGGCGAGACGCCCGTCGGGGAGGTGCTGACGCAGCCCGTCGTGCTCGCCATCGTCCTCGGCCTCGTCGTCGGCAAGCTCGTGGGCGTGCTCGGGGTCACGGCGCTCGTCACGCGCTTCACGCCACTGCGGCTCGCGGCCGGCATCGGCGTGCGCGACCTCCTGCCGGTCGGGTTCCTCGCGGGCATCGGCTTCACCGTCTCGCTCCTCATCGCCGAGCTGTCGTTCCCCGACGCCGAGCACACCGACGGCGCGAAGATCGCGATCCTCGCGGCGTCCACGATCGCCGCGGTGCTGGCCGCGCTCGCGCTGCGCTGGGACGCCCGCCGGGCCCGCTCGAACGACATGAACCGTGACGACCTCCCGGACGACGTCACCGACTTCATCGGTGACCCGAAGGACCGCCTGGAGCACTAGCCCGAGCGGGCCCGCCCTGCTCAGCAGGCGGCGGCGACCTCGAACCGGCCGGGCGCGGCCTCGCGCAGCGTCGTGACCGTCGCGTCGCCCTGCCCGAGGTACGCGAGCGAGCCCACCGCGTAGTACGGGTTGTAGGGGTGCACGCCGTAGGAGATCGCGCGCCCCGCGGCCCGGTGCTGCGCGTTCGTCGCGGTGCCGCACCACGGCCCGGTCGGCGCCTGGACCGTCACCGTGACCTGCGCCGTCGACGCGTTCCCCGCCGCGTCGACCGCGCGGGCCGTGAGCACGTGGGAGCCGGGCGCGAGCGCCGTCGTGCCCCAGTCGAACCCGTACGGGGCGGTGCGCAGCGTCGCGAGCGCCGCGCCGTCGGCGCTCAGCTCGACGCGGTCGACCGCGCGGTCGTCGGACGCCGCGACCGCCACGCGGACCGTCCCGGAGACGGCGGCACCTGCGGCGGGCGCGGTGATCGCGACCGTCGGCGCCGTGACGTCCGGGTCGGGGCCCGGGCCCGGGTCGCGGTCGACGCGCCGGTTGTGCGCGAACAGGAAGTCGGTGAGGTAGGCCGGGTAGTCGATGCTGTTCGCCGAGACGTAGGACCCGCCGGGGCCGCCGCCCGCGGGCCACGCGTGGGCGAGCCCGGTGTTCTGGACCAGCGAGACGCGCGGGCCCGCGGCGTCGGACCACAGCGACCCGGTGCCCGCCCGGTTCGTGCCCGCGAGCCCGGCGAGCGAGAACGACGACGTGGCCCCGGCCCCGTAGAGGTCGGCCATGACCTGGGCGTTGAGCGTCCCGTACCCGGTCGCGACGGTCGTGTCGGCGCTGCCGTGGACGACGGACGTCACCTGGGTCGCGAGGTCCGCGGTGCGCGACCCGGCGAAGGTCCGGCACGTGGAGCGGGCCTGGGCGAGCGTCGTCGCCACGCTCCCGATCTGGCCCGACGTCGTCCCGACCGTCGGCCCCGCCGCGATCCCCACGCCCGCGAACACGTCGGGCGCGAGGCAGCCCATGACCATCGCCTGGCCGCCGCCGGACGACAGGCCGCTGACGTAGACCTGGTCCGGGTCGATGCCGAGCGACGTGTCCGCCAGCAGCGTCGAGACGAGGTCGAGCAGGTTGTCGTCGTGCCGGGCGGGGTTCGTGCGGCTGTGGTTCGTGTCGTAGTAGTCCCAGCAGCCGAGCAGGACGCCGCCGTTCGGCGCGGCGGGGACCGCGACGACCATGCCGTGCTCGTCGGCGGTCGCGGTCCAGTTCCCGCCGGTCTTGAGCACCTGCGACGTCTGGACGCACCCGTGCAGGGAGACCATGAGCGCCCGCCCGCCGGGGAGCGCGGGCGCCGTCGACGGGCGGTAGAGCTCGACCGTCATGCCGCCGGCGGTGCGCTGGGACCACGACCCGGCGGCCGTCGCCGGCGCCGTGACGAGCGGGGCGAGCACGACGGCGAGCGCCGCGCCGAGCGCGAGCGCGACGGCGCTCCGGCGGGCGCGGGCGCGCTGTCTGAGGGAGTGCCTGACCATCTGAACCTCCACGTCGAGGTCGGGTCGCCGTCGGCGCTTCACGCGCCGTGGCGCGCACCGTCGCGCGCCGGACCCGGGCGGACCGGACGCTACGTGTGACCTGAATCACCTGTCAACTGTCTCCGAGGCCCGAGCAGCGTGCTGCCACCGCCGACCGCGCGGGAGCGGGTTGACACCGCGCCGTCCGGGGATCCATGATTCCCGCAACCTGAATCGCCTCTCATGTTTGAGCGGCGCTCCCCCCTCAGGACCACCCAACGAAGGGCGAAGTCATGCGGACGAAGAAGTCCCAGCGGCCGGCGCTCGCCGTCGCCGCGCTCGCGGCCGCGAGCCTCGCGCTCGCCGCCTGCGCGCCGACCGACGCGAGCGGCGGCAGCACCGGAGGCGAGAGCAGCACGAGCGCCGACCCGGTCGACGTCGGCATCATCTACTCCAAGACCGGGCCGCTCGCGGCCTACGGGGAGGCCTACTACGAGGGCTTCCAGGCCGGTCTCGCCTACGCGACCGACGGCACGGGCGAGGTCGACGGCCGACCGGTCAACGTGACGTTCCACGACGACGGCGGCGACCCGGACAAGGCCGTCGGCCAGGCCAAGGACCTCATCGGCAAGGGCTACCAGATCCTCGGCGGCACGGTCGTGTCCGGCGTGGCGCTCAAGCTCGCCGAGCAGGCCGAGCAGAACAAGGTGCTCTACATCTCCGGGCCGGCCGCGGTCGACGCGCTCACGGGCATCAACGACTACACGTTCCGCTCGGGGCGCCAGTCGCTCCAGGACGTGGCGACCGCCGGCACGTTCGTGGACCCGGACGGTGCGAAGGTCGTCGTGTTCGCCCAGGACAACGCGTTCGGCCAGGGGAACCTCGCCGCGGTCGAGGCCGTCCTCGGCGCGCAGGGCGCCGAGGTGACGAGCGTGCTCGTGCCGGAGGACGCGACGGAGTTCACGCCGTTCGCGCACCAGATCGTCGACGCCGCGCCCGACCTCGTGTTCGTCGCGTGGGCCGGGGCGACGTCGGGCGCCATGTGGCAGGGCCTCGACCAGCAGGGCGTCCTCGACGCGACCACGGTCGTCACCGGGCTCGGCGACGTCGCGACCTACGGCGCGTACGGCGCCGCGGCGAGCAAGGTCGACTTCCTCAACCACTACTTCCCCGGCGCCGCGGGCACCGAGGTCGAGGCCGCGATGCTCGCGTCCGTCGAGGAGGCCGGGAAGCAGGCGGACCTCTTCACGCCCGACGGCTTCGTCGCCGCGCAGATGATCGTCCACGCGATCGAGGAGGGCGGCGACGACGTCGACGCGATGGTCGACGCGCTCGAGGGCTGGAGCTTCGACGGCCCCAAGGGCACGACCACGGTCCGCGCGTCCGACCACGCGCTGGTCCAGCCGATGTACCAGGTGAAGCTCGTGCCCGAGGGCGACGGCTGGGTGCCCGAGCTCGTCGCCGAGGTGCCGGGCGACGACGTCGCGCCGGCCGAGGCGGGCTGACGTGGGCGAGCCGCACACCCTCCCCGCGCTCGAGGTCCGCGACCTCGGGCTCCAGATCGGCGGCGCGCGCATCCTGCGGGGCGTGAGCCTCGCCGTCGGGCAGGGCGAGATGCTCGGCGTGATCGGGCCGAACGGCGCGGGCAAGACGACGCTCTTCAACCTGGTCTCGGGGATCCACCGCCCGACGAGCGGGTCGGTGCTCCTCGAGGGCGCGGACGTGACGACCACCTCGGTGGCCGCGCGCGCCCGCGCGGGCCTGGGCCGCACCTTCCAGACGTCGAGCCTGTTCCCGCGCCTGAGCGTCCGGGAGAACGTGCGGCTCGCCGCGCAGGGGCGCCTCGGCGGCGCCCTGTCGGTGCTGCGCTTCCCGCGTCGCGGCGACGCCGCGACGCGGGAGGCGGACCGGCACCTGGAGACCGTCGGGCTCGTGCGCCGCGCCGAGGTCGCCGCGGGCGACCTGTCCCACGGCGACAAGCGCAAGCTCGAGATCGCGGTGCTGCTCGCGACCGAGCCGCGCGTCGTGCTGCTCGACGAGCCCATGGCCGGCGTGTCGTCGGCCGACGTGCCCGGCCTCGTCGAGGTCATCCGCGACCTGCACGCGATCGGCTGCACCGTGCTCATGGTCGAGCACCACATGGACGTGGTCCTGGGGCTCGTGGACCGCGTCGCCGTCATGCACCACGGCGAGCTGCTCGCGTGCGACACCCCCGACGCCGTCATGGCGGACCCGACGGTGCAGAGCGCCTACCTGGGCGTCACGGCAGGAGAAGCAGCATGAGCGGCAGCAGCAGGAGCACCGCCCACCCCGCGAGCGGGAGCGACGTGCCCGTCCTCGAGGTGCGCGGGCTGTCGGCGCGCATCGCGGGCCAGCAGGTCGTCGAGGACGTGACGTTCTCCGTCCCGGCCACGGGCGTCACGGCGGTGCTGGGGCGCAACGGCGTCGGCAAGACGTCCACCCTCAAGGCCGTGCTCGGCCTCATCGAGCGCCGGGGCGAGGTGCTGCTCGCGGGCGAGCGCGTCGACGGCGAGCGCACGGACAGGATCGTGCGCCGGGGCGTCGGGTACGTGCCCGAGGACCGCGAGGTGTTCGCCGGGCTCACCGTCGCGGAGAACCTGCGCCTCGCCGAGCGCGACGCCCAGCCGCGCCGCGAGCTCGTCGCGGAGCTCTTCCCGGACCTCGTGCAGCGCGCCGCCCAGCGCGCGGGCACGCTCTCGGGCGGTCAGCAGCAGATGGTGTCGCTCGCGCGCGCCCTGCTCAACGCCAACCGCCTGCTCCTCGTCGACGAGCCCACCAAGGGCCTCGCACCCCGGATCGTCGGCGAGGTGTCGGACGCGCTCGCGGAGGCCGCCCGCACGGTGCCGATCCTGCTCGTCGAGCAGAACCTCGAGGTCATCGAGCGGCTCGCCGAGCGCGTCGTCGTGATCGACGCGGGCCGCGTCGTGCACACCGGCCCCGCGCGCGAGCTCCTCGACGACCCCGACCGTGTCCAGCAGCTCCTCGGCGTCCACGCCGAGGTCGACCACCACGGAACCGAAGGGGCGGTGGCCCGGTGAGCACGATCGTCCTCCTCCTCGTCACGGGGCTCGGCCTCGGGGCGCTGTACTTCCTCGTCGCGTCCGGCCTGTCGCTCATCTACGGGCTCATGGGCGTCCTCAACTTCGCGCACGGCTCGTTCCTCACGCTCGGTGCCTTCGGCGGCTGGTTCGTCGCGCGCTCGCTCGGCGCGGACTCGTGGGGCGTGTTCGCGCTCTCGCTGCTCGCCGGGGCCGTCGTCGGGGCGGGGGCCGCGGCCCTCACCGAGCTCCTGCTCATCCGCCCGCTCTACGAGCGGCACATCGAGCAGGTGCTCGTCACGGTGGGCCTCTCGCTCGCGTCCGTCGCGCTGTTCGAGGGCATGTGGGGGTCCGACCCCGAGTTCATCTCCGGCCCGGCGTGGCTCAAGGGCACGACCGACCTCGCGGGCGCGCCGGTGCCCAACGACCGGTTCGTCGCGATCGCCGCCGCGGCGCTCGTGCTCGGCGCGATCGTGCTGTTCCTCAAGCGCACCCGCTACGGGCTCATCATCCGGGCGGGCGTCGAGAACCGGTCCATGGTCACCGCGCTCGGCATCGACGTGCGCAAGGCGTTCACGCTCGTCTTCGCCGTCGGCGGCGCCGCCGCGGGGCTCGGCGGGGTCCTCGCCTCGCAGTACTTCGGGTACGTCTCGCCGCACCTGGGCGGGTCGCTGCTCATCTTCGCGTTCATCGTCACCGTCATCGGGGGGCTCGGCTCCCTGACCGGGGCGGCGGTCGCGTCCGTGCTGGTCGCGGTGCTCCAGCAGTTCGCGAACTACTACCTCGGCTACGGCGACCTCCTCGTCGTGCTCCTGCTCGCGCTCGTGCTCCTCGTCCGTCCCACCGGCCTCCTCGGGAGGGCAGCCGCATGACCACCCAGACCGCTCCCCCGGCCCCGGCCGCCCCCGCCGACGACGCACCGCGCGCGGAGAGTGCGGGCCGCCGGACGCCGTCGGGCACGCTGGTCCGCGCGCTCGCGGGCGTCGCGCTCGTCGCGGTGCTCGCGTGCCTCCCGCTGCTCGCGATCCACGTGCCGGGCGTGCTGCCCGGACCGACGTACACGCCCGGCGCGCTCCAGATGATGGCGATGTGCTGGCTCATCGGCGCCCTCGCGCTGAGCTACCACCTGCTGTTCGGCGTCGCGGGCCTGCTGAGCTTCGGGCACGCGCTGTACTTCGCGGCAGGGCTGTACGGGCTCGCGATCGTGCTCGACACGACCGAGATCCCGCTCCTGCCCGCCGCGGCGCTCGTGCTCGTCGGTGGGATCGTGCTCGCGCACGTCGTCGGGGCCATCTCGCTGCGGGTCACGGGCATCTCGTTCGCCATGGTCACCCTCGCGTTCGCCCAGGCGGGCAACGTGCTCGTGCGCCGCAACCCCGGCGGCGCGACCGGCGGCGAGGAGGGCCTCGCGCTCGCGACCCGGAACGTCCCCGACGCGTTCGTGGGCGTGCTCAACACGCGCAACCTCTACTGGCTCGCGCTCGCCGTGCTCGTGGTGGTCTACCTCGTGGTGCTGTGGGTCGAGCGGTCGCGCGCGGGGCACGTCGCGGCGGCGACGCGCGAGAACGAGATGCGCGTGCGCGTCATCGGCGGGCGCCCCTACCTCGTCAAGCTCCTCGTGTTCGTCCTCGCGGCGACGCTCGCGACCGTCGTCGGCATGGCGTACCTGCTGCTCCAGTCGGGGGCCGTGCCGCGCGCGACGTCGGCCGACTTCACGCTCACGCTCCTCGTCATGGTCGTGCTCGGCGGCGTCGGGTCCCGGTGGGGCGCGATCGTCGGCGGCGTCCTCTACACGATCCTCGACCAGCGGCTCGGGACGCTCGCGAGCTCCGCGGCCGTCGCGGACCTGCCGGCCGTGCTGCGCGTGCCGCTCAGCGAGCCGCTGTTCCTGCTCGGGACCCTCTTCATCCTCGTCGTGATGTTCCTGCCCGGCGGCATCGCCGGGGCCGCGTCGCGCCTCGCCGCGCGCCGCCGCCCGCGGGAGGATCGGGAGGAGGCCCGCGAGCGCCTGGAGGAGGTGGCATGACGACGCAGCACCAGGACGCCCAGGACGGCCTGCACACCCTCGGGCGCTGGACGCGCGACCGCGCGCTCGCGACGCCCGACCGCGTCGCCGTCGACGACCGCGGCGTGACCCTGCGCTATCGCGACCTGCACGAGCGCGCGAGCGCCCTGGCGGCGGCGTTCCGCGAGGCGGGCTACGGCGTCGGGGACCGCGTCGCGACCGTCACGGGCAACAGCGCCGACCAGGTCGTGCTGTTCTTCGCGTGCGCGCAGGCCGGGCTGGTGCTCGCGCCGCTGTCGTGGCGGCTGTCGCCCGGCGAGCTCGCCGCCCAGGTCGAGCAGGCCGACCCGGCGCTCGTGCTCGTGGAGCAGGAGTTCTCCGGCCTCGCGGACGCGGCGTTCGACCGGCTCGACCCGCTGCGCCGGCTCGACGCGGAGCGGCTCGGCCGCCCGCCCCGGCGGGCGGAGCTCGGGCGCAGCGGCGTCGAGGCGCACGTCCCGCCGCCGTCGCGGCAGGGTCCCGCGCCGGAGCGCCGGCCCGTGCGCGACGACGACCCGCTGCTCCTCGTGTTCACGTCCGGCACGCAGGGCACGCCCAAGGGCGCGCTGCTCACGCACGCGAACTGCTTCTGGACGAACCTCTCGCTCTCGCGCACGGTCGAGCTGACGAGCCACGACGTCGTGCTGAGCGTGCTGCCGCAGTTCCACGCGGGCGGGTGGAACATCCAGCCGCTGCTCGCGTGGTGGACCGGCGCGACCGTCGTCCTGGAGCGCACGTTCGAGCCCGAGCGCGTGCTGCAGCTCGTCGCCGAGCGTCGTGTCACGACGATGATGGGCGTCCCGACGAACTACCTGCTCCTCGCCGAGCACCCCGGCTTCGCGGACGCCGACCTGTCGTCGCTGCGGCACGCCGTCGTGGGCGGCGCGCCCATGCCGGAGCCGCTGCTGCGCACGTGGCACCGCCGCGGCGTCGCGCTCTCGCAGGGCTACGGGCTCACGGAGGCGGGGCCCAACGTGCTGTGCCTGCCCGACGACCAGGCCCGCGAGCGCAGCGGCTCCGCCGGCACGCCGTACCCGCACGTCGAGGTCGCCGTCGCCGACCCGGTGACCGGACGCCACCTCGACGGGCCCACGGCGGGCGAGCTGCTGGTCCGCGGGCCGGGGGTGTTCGCCGGGTACTTCCGCGACGAGGCCGCCACGGCCGCCGTCCTGCGCGACGGCTGGCTGCGCACCGGCGACCTCGTCGAGCGCGACGCCGACGGGTGCTACCGCGTGGTCGACCGCCTCAAGGACGTCTTCATCGTGGGCGGCGAGAACGTCACGCCGTCGGAGGTGGAGACCGTGCTGCGCCGCCACCCCGCGGTGGCGGACGTCGCGGTGGTGGGCGTCCCCGACGACCGGTGGGGCGAGGTCGGGGCGGCGTTCGTCGTCCCGCGCGCCGGCCACCCCACCGACGCCGAGGAGCTGGAGGCGTTCTGCCGCCGCGAGCTCGCGCACTTCAAGGTCCCGCGCCGCTTCGACCTCGTCCCGTCCCTGCCCCGCACGTCGCTGCACAAGGTGTCGCGCCGCTCGCTCGCCGAGCGCGCGACCGTCCCGGAGGACTCATGAGCACCCAGCCCCGCACCGCCCGCGGCAACCGCACCCGGGCGAAGATCCTCGCCGCGGCCGAGCAGGTGTTCGCCGAGGTCGGGTACCACGACGCGTCGATCGTGAAGATCACCGAGTCCGCGGGCGTCGGGCAGGGCACGTTCTACCTGTACTTCGAGTCGAAGATCGACGTGTTCGACGAGCTCGTCGACGACCTCAACCGCCGCGTGCGGCACGCGATGATCGAGGCGAGCTCGCAGGCGGGCACCCGGCTCGCCGCCGAGCGCGCGGGGTTCGAGGCGTTCTTCCGCTTCACCGCCGAGCACCCGGCGCTCTACCGCATCGTGCGGCAGGCCGAGTTCGTCTCGCCCGGAGCGCTGCGCCGCCACTACGCGCGGATCGTCGAGGGCTACATGACCGGGCTCGACAAGGCGCGCGCGAACGGCGAGGTCGGCCACGACGTCGACCCGGAGGTCGCCGCGTGGGCGCTCATGGGCATCGGCGAGATCGTCGGGATGCGCTGGGTCCTGTGGGGCGGGCGCTGGGACGAGGGCGCCGAGCCGCCGTCGTACGACACCGCGGCCGCCGAGGTCCCCCCGCACGTCTTCGAGCAGACCATGCAGTTCATCGAGCGCGCGCTCGCCGCGCCCCGGCCCGCTTCCTCGGCCGGGAGCGGACCCGCCACCACGACCGACACCGAAGGAGACGCGCGATGACCGTCCCCGCACCGCTCCCCGGCACCGCCCCGACGCTCGCCGGGCGCCGCGCGCTCGTCACGGGCGGCGCGAGCGGCATCGGCGCCGCCTGCGCGCGCGAGCTCGCCGCGCGCGGCGCGCACGTGACCGTCGCGGACGTCGACCCCGACGGCGCGAAGCGCCTCGCGGACGAGCTCGGCGGCGAGGCGTGGGTCGTCGACCTCGCCGACACGCGCGCGCTCGACGACCTGACGCTCGACGTCGACGTGCTCGTCAACAACGCGGGCGTGCAGCGTGTGAGCCCCATCGAGGAGTTCCGACCCGACGACTTCCGGCTGCTGCACGCGATCATGCTCGAGGCGCCGTTCCTGCTGGTCCGGGCTGCGCTCCCGGGCATGTACGCGCGCGGGTTCGGGCGCGTCGTCAACGTCTCGTCCGTGCACGGCCTCGTCGCGTCGCCGTTCAAGTCGGCGTACGTGTCGGCGAAGCACGGCCTGGAGGGCCTGTCCAAGGTGACGGCGCTCGAAGGTGGCCCGCACGGCGTGACGAGCGTGTGCGTCAACCCCGGGTACGTCCGCACGCCGCTCGTCGAGAAGCAGATCGCGGACCAGGCGCGCGTGCACGGCATCCCCGAGTCCGAGGTGCTCGCGACCGTGCTCCTCGCCGAGTCCGCGGTGAAGCGGCTCGTCGAGCCGGAGGAGGTCGCGTCGCTCGTCGGCTGGCTCACCGGCCCGGACGGGTCGATGGTCTCGGGCGCGTCGTGGACGATCGACGGCGGCTGGAGCGCCCGGTGACCGCGGCGACGACCGCGCCGGACGACGTCACCGCCGCCACCCACACCTACGCGACGCTCGACGTCCCCGTCGCGGGCGGGCGGCTGCGTGTCGGCGTGTGGGACCCGGTCGCCCCGCACGCACCCGAGCCCGGCGCCCGGCCCGACGGCGGCGCGCCCCCCGCGCACGACGCCGTCCCGACCGTCCTCGCCGTGCACGGCATCACGGCCTCGCACCGCGCGTGGCCGGCCGTCGTCGCGGCGCTGCCGGGCGTGCGCGTCGTCGCGCCCGACCTGCGGGGGCGCGGCCGCAGCAACGCCCTGCCCGGCCCGTACGGCATGGGCGCGCACGCGGACGACCTGGCGACCGTCCTCGACGCGCTGGGGATCGACCGCGTCGTCGCGCTCGGGCACTCCATGGGCGCGTTCGTGTCCGTCGTGCTCGCGCACCGCCACCCCGGCCGCGTCTCCCGGCTCGTGCTCGTCGACGGCGGCGTCCCGCTCCCGCCCCCGGCGGGCCTGCCGCCGGACGCCGACCACGACGAGGTCCTGCGCGCGCTCCTCGGGCCGGCCGTCGAGCGCCTCGAGCGCACGTTCGCCGACCACGAGGAGTACCGCGGCTTCTGGCGCGCGCACCCCGCCTTCGCGAGCGCGTGGGAGGAGCCGTGGGCCGACGTCGTCGCGGGGTACGTCGACTACGACCTCGTGGGCGAGGCGCCCGCGCTGCGACCGGCGTCGTCCGGCGCGGCGGTCTCCGCCGACTCGCTCGAGCTCTACGAGGGCGGGCCGCTCGCGGACGCGCTCGCGGGCGACCACCCGCTCGACGTGCCGCTCGTGCTGCTGCGCGCGCCGCGCGGCCTGCTCGACGAGCCCGAGGCCCTCTACTCCCCCGAGCACCTCGCCGCGTGGCGCGCGCGGCTGCCGGGGCTGCGCACCCGCGACGTAGCGGGTATCAATCACTACACGATCATCATGAGCCCGCCCGGCGTCGAGGCCGTCGCGGGCGAGACCCTGCGGGCCCTGGCCGCCGTCACGAGCGACGGCACAGGACCGGCGAGTGACGAGGAGGTCACGGCATGAGCCCCACGATCGCGTCCCCACGAGGGACCGGGCTGGACAAGGTGGTCGCGTCCGCGGCCGAGGCCGTCGCGGACGTGCCCGACGGCGCGTCGCTCGCCGTCGGCGGGTTCGGCCTGTGCGGCAACCCGATCGCGCTCATCGAGGCGCTGCTCGCCCAGGGCACGCGCGACCTGTGGGTCGTGAGCAACAACTGCGGCGTCGACGACTGGGGCCTGGGCGTCCTGCTCGGCGCGGGCCGCATCCGCAAGATGACGAGCTCGTACGTCGGGGAGAACAAGGAGTTCGAGCGGCAGTTCCTCTCCGGCGAGCTCGAGCTGGAGCTCACCCCGCAGGGCACGCTCGCGGAGAAGCTGCGCGCCGGGGGCGCGGGCATCGCCGCGTTCTGGACCCGGACGGGCGTCGGCACGCAGGTCGCCGAGGGCGGCCTCCCCCAGCGGTACGACGGCGCGGGCGGCGTCGCGCAGGCGAGCGCGCCCAAGGAGGTGCGCACGTTCGGCGTCGGGCCGCGCGGTCGCGACGGCGCGTTCGCCGACGAGGCCGAGTTCGTGCTCGAGGACGCGATCACCACGGACTTCGCGCTCGTGCACGCCCTGCGCGGCGACCGGCACGGCAACCTCGTGTTCCACCGGTCGGCCCGCAACTTCTCCCCGCTCGCCGCGATGGCGGGCCGCGTGTGCGTCGCGCAGGTCGAGGAGCTCGTCGAGCCCGGCGAGATCGACCCCGACGCCGTGCACCTGCCCGGCGTGTTCGTGCACCGCGTCGTCGAGGTCGGCACCGACGTCCCCAAGCGGATCGAGCGCCGCACCGTGCGGTCGGCCGCCGCCACCGACCGGCCCGCGCCGTCGGGCACCGCGACCAGCGTGAAGGAGGGCTGAGCCGTGCCGCTCACCCGTGACGAGATGGCCGCGCGCGCCGCGCGCGAGCTCCACGACGGCTGGTACGTCAACCTCGGCATCGGCCTGCCGACGCTCGTGCCGAACTACGTGCCGGAGGACAAGCACCTCGTGCTGCAGTCGGAGAACGGGATCCTCGGCGTCGGGCCGTACCCGACCGAGGACGCCGTCGACCCCGACCTCATCAACGCCGGCAAGGAGACCGTCACCGTCCTGCCGGGCGCCGCGTTCTTCGACTCGGCGCTGAGCTTCGGCATGATCCGCGGCGGCAAGATCGACGCCGCGATCCTCGGCGGCATGCAGGTCTCCGAGACGGGCGACCTCGCCAACTGGATGATCCCCGGCAAGATGGTCAAGGGTCCCGGCGGCGCGATGGACCTCGTGCACGGGGCCGCGCGCGTGATCGTGCTCATGGAGCACGTGGCGCGCGACGGGTCGCCCAAGATCCTGCGCTCGTGCTCGCTCCCCCTCACCGGGCGCGGGGTCGTGCACCGCGTCATCACCGACCTCGCCGTCATCGACGTGACGCCCGACGGGCTCGTGCTGCGCGAGACCGCGCCCGGCGTGAGCGTCGACGACGTGCGCGCCGCGACCGAGCCCGACCTCGCCGTCGCGCTCGACGACGCCCCGCTCGACGTCACCGACGCCGGCCCGGGACCGTCCACGCAGGCCGCCGGGACGCCGTCGTGACGCGCGGGGTGCTGCGCCGCGAGGTGCTGCGCCGCGACGTCCCGACCCCGCGCGGGCGCGAGCACGTGCGCGAGGTCGCCGCCGACGGCGCGGCGCGCGCGACGGTCCTGCTCGTGCACGGCAACTGCTCGTCGTCGGCGTTCTTCGACCCGCTGCTGCGCACGCTGCCGAGCGACGTGCGCGGCGTCGCCGTCGACCTCCGGGGGTACGGCGACGCCGAGGTCCGCCCCGTCGACGCGACGCGCGGCGTGCGGGACTTCGCCGACGACGTCGCGGCCGTCCTCGACGCGCTCGACCTCGCGCGCCCGCTCGTCGCCGTCGCGCACTCCGCGGGCGCGGGCGTCGTGCTGCAGCTCGCGACCGACCGGCCCGACCTGTTCGACGCGATCCTGCTCGAGGCGCCCATGTCGCCGTACGGGTTCGGCGGCACGCGCGACGTCGACGGAGCGCCGCTCTCCCCGGACTTCGCGGGCTCGGGCGGCGGGACGGCGAACCCGGCGTTCGTCGCGGCGCTCGCCGCCGGCGACCGCAGCGAGGACGCCGGGTCGCCCCGCGACGTGCTGCGCCGGTTCTACGTCGCCGACCCGGCGTCGCTCGGCGAGCCGCTCGGCGCCCTGGAGGAGCTCCTGCTCGACTCCGTGCTCTCCACGCGCACGGGCGACGACAACTACCCGGGCGACCGGACGGCGTCGGGCACGTGGCCCGGCGTGGCGCCCGGGACGCGCGGGATGAACAACGCGATCAGCGCGCGGTACTGCGACCTGTCCGGCTTCGCGACGTCCGGCGCGACGGCGACCGTGCTGTGGGTGCGCGGCGACGCCGACGCGATCGTCTCGGACACGTCGCTGTTCGACCTCGCGCACCTCGGCGCGCTCGGGGCGGTGCCCGGGTGGCCGGGCGCCGGCACGCACCCGCCCCAGCCGATGGTCGCCCAGACCCGCGCCGTCCTCGACGCCTACGCGGCCGCGGGCGGGCGGTACCGTGAGGAGGTGCGGCCCGGCGTCGGGCACAGCCCCCACCTCGAGGAGCCGGACGTGTTCCTCGGGCTCCTGCTCGGGCTGGTCGACGAGGCCGCCGCACGAGCGGACGCCACACCCCCGGCGTCCGCGCTGACGACGCCGTCCGCACCCCTGGAGGTCCAGCCGTGAGCACCACCACCCCCCACTCCCCTGACGACGTCGTGGTCGTCGCCGCAGCCCGCACGCCCCAGGGGCGGCTCAAGGGCTCGCTCGCCGCGCTCACCGCGGTCGAGCTCGGCGCCGTCGCCGCGCGCGCCGCCATCGAGCGCTCGGGCCTCGGCGCCGACGCCGTCGACGCCGTCGTGCTCGGCCAGGTGCTCCAGGCCGGGGCGGGCCAGAACCCCGCGCGCCAGACGGCCGCCGCCGCGGGCGTGGGCTGGGACGTGCCCGCCGCGACCGTGAACAAGGTGTGCCTCTCGGGGCTCACCGCCGTCATCGACGGGGCCCGGATGATCCGCTCCGGCGAGGCGGAGGTCGTGCTCGTCGGCGGCCAGGAGTCCATGACCAACGCGCCGCACCTGCTCCCCGGGTCGCGCGCCGGGTTCGCGTTCGGCGACGCGACGCTCGTCGACGCCGTCGCGCGGGACGGGCTCACCGACGCGTTCGACCACACCTCCATGGGCGTCTCGACCGAGCGCACCAACGTGGGCGACGTGTTCGTCTCGCGCGCGGAGCAGGACGCCGTCGCGGCGGCCTCGCACCAGCGCGCCGCCGCTGCGGCGAAGGACGGCCTGTTCGACGCCGAGCTCGCCCCCGTGAGCGTCCCCCAGCGCCGGGGCGAGCCGGTCGAGGTGCGCGACGACGAGGGCGTGCGCCCCGACACGACCGTCGAGGGCCTCGCGCGCCTGCGCCCCGCGTTCGACCCCGAGGGCACCATCACCGCGGGCAACGCGTCGCAGATCTCCGACGGCGCGGCCGCGCTCGTCCTCACGACCCGCGCCCGGGCCGAGTCCGCGGGCGCGCCGGTGCTCGCGACCGTGCGGACCTGGGGCCAGGTCGCCGGCCCGGACACGTCCCTGCACTCCCAGCCCGCCCGTGCGATCCAGCAGGCCCTCGACCGGGCCGGGTGGACGGTCGACGACCTCGACCTCGTCGAGATCAACGAGGCCTTCGCGACCGTCGTCGCGGTCTCCACGCGCGTGCTCGGCGTCTCGCCCGACCTCGTCAACGTGCACGGCGGCGGCATCTCGCTCGGCCACCCCATCGGTGCGTCCGGCGCCCGCCTCGCCGTCCACGCGGCGCACGAGCTCGCGCGCCGCGGGGGCGGGCGCGTCGCCGTCGGGCTGTGCGGCGGCGGGGGCCAGGGCGAGGCGCTGCTCCTCGAGGCGTAGGGCTCGCCCTGTCCGGTGGGCCGACGGCGCCCCGACCGTTCGAGGGGACGGTTCGGGGCGCCGCGCCTACGATCGCGACGTGCAGCCCACCACGACGGAGACCCGCGCCCCCGAGCCCGTCGACGAGGAGCGCCCCCGGCACGGCGTGTGGGGGCGGTGGCTCCGGCGGTTCTCCGCGACCGGGCTCGTGGTCGCGCTCGCCTGGTTCTGCCTGTCGTTCACGCCGTCGCTCATCCCGCGCGCCTGGTACTACCAGGCCGTGATCTCGGGTGTCAGCGCCGTCGGCGGGTACGCCGTCGGCGCGCTCGTCGAGTGGTTCGCCGTGAAGGTCGGGCTGCGGATCCGGTGGACCGCGCGCGCGAGCCGGATCGCGTGGTGGGTGCTCGCCGGGGCGACCGTCGTGCTCGTGCCGCTGTCGTTGATCCTCGGGGCGCGACGCCAGATCGAGCTGCGGCACCTGTTCGGCATGTCGGAGGACGTCCCCGGGCGCGAGATCGTCACGCTGCTCGCGGCGCTCGCCGTCGCGCTGCTCGTGCTGCAGGCGGGCCGGGGTCTGCGCCGCGTCGCCCGGTGGCTGAGCGTCCTCGTCGGCAAGGTCGTGCCCGCCCCCGTGGCGCGGTTCGTCAGCGGCGTCGCCGTCGCCGTCGTCGTGGTGCTCCTGTTCAACGGCGTCATCTGGTCCGGCACCCTGAGCGCGCTCAACTCGGTCTACGCGGCGGCGAACGCCGAGATCAGCCCCCGGCTCACGCCCCCGACGCTCCCCGAGCGGTCCGGCTCGCCCGAGTCCCTCGAGTCCTGGGAGTCGCTCGGCGCGGAGGGGCGCAAGTTCGTCGTCTCCGGCCCGACCCTCGACGAGCTGCGCGCGTTCGCGGCGGCGGGCGACGTCGTCGACCCCGCGGCCGTGCGCGAGCCGATCCACGCGTACGCGGGTCTCGACCCCGAGGGCGACCTCGACGCGACCGCGGCCCGCGTCGTCGACGAGCTCGACCGGACGGACGCGTGGGGCCGGTCCGTCCTCGTCGTCGCCACGACGACCGGGACCGGCTGGGTGGACCCCGGGATGATCGAGGCGCTCGAGCTCATGCACGGCGGCGACACCGCGATCGCGAGCATGCAGTACTCGTACCTGCCGAGCTGGATCAGCTTCGTCGGCGATCGCTCGACCCCGCCCGCCGCGGGCAAGGCGCTGTTCGAGGCCGTGTACGCGCGCTGGTCCGACCTGCCCACGGACGACCGCCCGCGCCTGCTCGCGTTCGGCATCTCGCTCGGGTCGTTCGGCATGCAGGGCGCGTTCAGCGGCGTGCAGGACGTCGAGGCGCGGTCCGACGGCGCGATGTTCACCGGGACGCCGGGCTTCACGCCGATGTGGCGCGAGCTCACCGACGCGCGCGACCCCGGTTCGCTCGAGTACGCCCCCGTGGTGGACGACGGCCGCCAGGTCCGCTGGGGCGACCCGGTCGCGACCGGCGTCGCGGACCTCTGGGGCCCCGGCCCGCGCTGGGACGAGCCCCGCGTCGTGTACCTCCAGCACGCGTCCGACGGCGTGACCTGGTGGGGTCCCGAGACGCTGTGGTCCGAGCCCGACTGGCTCCGCGAGCCGCGCGGGCCCGACGTGCTCGGCGACGTGCGCTGGTACCCGTTCGTCACGTTCTGGCAGCTCACGGGCGACCTGTTCGTCGCGGCGGCGTCCGACATCCCGCCGGGCCACGGGCACGTCTACCAGCTCGAGTACGCCGACGGCTTCGCCGCGCTGCACGCGCCCGACGGCTGGAACGACGCCGACACCGCGCGCCTCAAGGACGCGATGGTCGCGCCCGTCGAGGGCGGCTCGATCGGCTGACCGTCGTCCGGCGTCCGCCGTCATGGCGCACGCGGCTCGCGCGGACCGCGCGGGCGGTGGGGACCGCGGGGGCAGGCACGGGCCGGCTAACCCGGCGCGTGGGCCTCGAGGAACGAGAAGACCTCGGTCTGGTCGACGCCAGGGAACGCGCCGGTCGGCATCGCGGCGAGCATCGACGCGTGCGGGCGGGCGCTCGGCCACGCGTGGCCGGCCCAGCGGTCGGCGAGGGCGTCCGGCGGGCGGCGGCAGCACGCGCCGTCGGGGCAGCGGGACACGAGCCGCTCGGTCGTGTCGCGCCCGAGGAACCACTTGACGTGCGCGAACGGGACGCCGACGCTCACGGAGAACTCGCCGTCGGCCGACGCCTGCACGCGCGACGTGCACCAGTAGGTGCCGCTCGGGGTGTCCGTGTACTGGCTGAACGGGCTGAGCCGGTCCTCGACGGCGAACACGGTGCGCGCGGTCCAGCTCCGGCACACGTACTGCCCCTCCACCGCGCCGAGCGGGTCGGCGGGGAAGCGCACGCCGTCGTTCTCGTACGCCTTGTGGATCACCCCGGACTCGTGCACCTTCATGAAGTGCACCGGGATCCCGAGGTGCTTGGACGCGAGGTTGGTGAACCGGTGCGCGGCGGTCTCGTAGGACACCGCGAACGCGTCCCGGAGGTCCTCGATCGAGATCTCGCGCGCGTCCTTCGCGGCGCGCAGGGCCTTGACCGCGTGCCGCTCCGGCAGCAGGAGCGCCGCGGCGAGGTAGTTCGCCTCGACGCGCTGGCGGAGGAACTCGCGGTAGTCGCGCGGCTCCGCGTGCCCGAGCACGTGCGGCGCGAGCGCCTGGAGCAGCGCCGACGTCGCGTTGGACCGCCCGCGCATCCCGTTGCTCGGCAGGTACACGCGGCGGTGGCGCAGGTCGAGCACGGACCGGGTGGAGTGCGGCAGGTCGCCGACGTAGTGCAGCGTGAAGCCGAGGTGGGCGGCGAGGTCGGCCGCGACGCGCTGGGGCATCGGCCCGCCCGCGTGCCCGACGCCGTCGAGCAGCCCGGCCGCCGCGTCCTCGAGCTCAGGGAAGTAGTTGTCCTGCGCGCGCATGGTCGCGCGCAGCTCGGCGTTCGCGCGGCGCGCCTCCTCGGGCGTCGCGGCACGCTCGGTGTGCAGGCGCTGGAGCTCGCGCTCGAGCGCGACGATGGTCTCGAGCGCGTCGGTGGGCAGCGACTTCCCCACCCGCACGGGACGCAGCCCGAGCGCGTCGAAGAGCGGGCCGCGCTGCGCGCGCTCCAGCTCGATCTCGAGCGCGTCCCGGCGCGACGGCGCCTCCGGCGAGAGCAGGTCGTCGAGGCTCGCGCCGAGCGCGCGCGCCACGGCCTGGAGCTGGCCGAACTTCGGCTCGCGCTTGCCGTTCTCGAGGAGGGACACCTGCGACGGCGCACGGCCGATCGCGGCGCCGAGCTCGTCGAGCGTCATGCCGCGCGCGGTGCGCAGGTGCCGGATCCTGCGGCCGATCGTCAGCGCGTCGGGCTCGCTCTCGAGCGGGATTTCCGCATGTTCCGCGATTCCGGCCGGTCGCGTCGTCGGGATAGCCATGACTGAGAGTGACACGCGCCACTCCTTGCGCACAAGAGAAGAACCGCGATTCTTTCGCGTGATAGGGCTTGAGAAGGGCTTGCCGGCGGGAGGAAGGTCGAAGCACGGACCTCGCCGAGGTCCACCGACCGGCCCGGCCGGCCCGCGCCACGCGGGCCGGCGCACCACCAGGAGGCACCCGTGAACAGGCCCACCATCGTCAGCCGCCGCTCCCCGTCCGAGTACGCGGGCGGCGCCCGCCCGCTCGGCGCCGTCGCGACGACGGCGACGGTCACCGGCCCCGGCACCGCCCCGACCCCCGGCGGCACCGCGCGCCCGTCCGCCCGTCCGGGCGACCAGACGCAGAGCGCCGCCGACCTCGCCGAGCAGTGGGCGACCGACCCGCGCTGGGCCGGCCTCCAGCGCGACTACACCGCCGAGGACGTGGTCGCGCTGCGCGGCTCCGTGCGCGAGGAGCACACGCTCGCCCGCCGCGGCGCCGAGACGCTGTGGGACCTCCTCCACACCGAGGAGTGGGTCGCCGCGCTCGGCGCGTTCACCGGCAACCAGGCCGTGCAGCAGGTCCGCGCGGGCCTCAAGGCGATCTACCTGTCCGGGTGGCAGGTCGCGGCCGACGCCAACCTGTCCGGCCAGACCTACCCCGACCAGTCGCTCTACCCCGCCAACTCCGTGCCCGCCGTCGTGCGTCGCATCAACAACGCGCTCCTGCGCGCGGACCAGATCGAGGCGGCCGAGCGCGCGGGGTCGGACGGGCAGGGGCCCGACCGCGACTGGCTCGCGCCGATCGTCGCCGACGCCGAGGCCGGCTTCGGCGGTCCGCTCAACGCCTACGAGCTCATGCACTCGATGATCGCCGCCGGTGCGGCGGGCGTGCACTGGGAGGACCAGCTCGCGTCCGAGAAGAAGTGCGGCCACCTCGGCGGCAAGGTGCTCGTGCCGACGAGCCAGCACATCCGCACGCTCAACGCCGCGCGTCTCGCGGCCGACGTCGCGGGCGTGCCGTCGATCGTCATCGCCCGCACGGACGCGCTCGCCGCGGACCTCCTCACGTCCGACGTCGACGAGCGCGACCAGCCGTTCCTCACCGGCGAGCGCACGTCCGAGGGCTTCTACCGGGTGCGCCCCGGCTTCGACGCGGTCGTCGCGCGCGGCCTCGCGTACGCACCGTACTCCGACCTCATCTGGGTCGAGACGGGCGAGCCCGACCTCGAGCTCGCGCGGACGTTCGCCGAGGCGATCCACGCGCAGCACCCGGGCAAGAAGCTCGCCTACAACTGCTCGCCGTCGTTCAACTGGAAGAAGCACCTCGACGACGCCCAGATCGCGAGCTTCCAGAAGGAGCTCGCCGCGATGGGCTACGCGTTCCAGTTCATCACGCTGGCCGGCTTCCACGCCGTCTCGCACTCCATGTTCGAGCTCGCGCGCGGGTACAACGAGCGCGCGATGTCCGCCTACGTCGAGCTGCAGGAGGCCGAGTTCGCCTCCGAGGCCGACGGCTACACCGCCACCCGTCACCAGCGGGAGGTCGGCACCGGCTACTTCGACCGGGTCGCCACGGCTCTCAACCCCGACGCCGCCACCCTCGCGCTCGCCGGGTCCACCGAGACCGCCCAGTTCCACTAAGCCCTCCTCGCGAGGTAGAGGAGCGGTCCCGGGGGGGGGGGGGGGGGGGGGGGGGCCCCCCCGGCGCACCGGGGGCCCCCCCCCCCCCCGCCCGGGCCCGGCGCCGCCCACCCGCCCCACCCCGGGGGGGCCGCCCCAGCCCCCCCGC